>JAAWDU010000003.1 GCA_022793905.1 Clostridia bacterium | reverse complement strand
TTCAGAAAATGGATTAAGTGAAACTTATGCTAGAGCAGGTATATCACAAGACTTACTTAATGAATTACCACCACCAGAGGCAGGTGTACCAAGTTGAGTAGAAGTAAATGGAAGAAAAAATCATTATATATTGCAAATTTTATAGAAGATAGTTTAGATGACTATGGCAATAAAATAAGTACTTATAATAAACCAGAGTTTATAGGAGAAGAAAATATACAGCCATTAAGTGGTAGTACAGACATAGAAGAATATGGAAATAAAGTAAGTAAAATGCAAAAGGTATTACTAGACTATGATAAGTATTTAGGCAAATTTAAAGAAAATGACCTTGCTTACATAGAAGATACTACGCCAGAAGGCGAAGAAGTCTTTGGAGATAATGCAAATTACAGAATAGATAGTGTAAGAAATCAAAATAGAAAAATAGCAATATATTTTGAAAAATTACCTAACAAGTAGGTGATACTATGGCAAAATTTGAAACACATTTATCATTATCAAGTTTAGATGAAATGATAAAGAGATATGAAAATAGAAAGAAAGATTACCCTAAAATAGCAATAAGAATTGCTGATAGGTTAGCAGATATTATGATGGACTGTGATTTGCAGTCTGGTACATATAAAGTTCCAACAAGATTAGAAGGAAATATAGCAATAGCAAGTATAAAAAATGATAAAACAAACGAAGACGGTCAATCAATAGCAATGTTTGAAGAATTTGGAACTGGAGTAATGGGTGCAAAATTCCCACATGTATCAGAAGAATTACAAAGAATGGGCTGGAAATATGATGTAAACGGACACGGAGAAAAAGGTTGGTGGTATCCAACAACTGATAGTGACCCTAATCCTTATAAGTGGACAGACCCAGACGGACAATTAAGAGCATGGACAAAAGGTTTGCCAGCAGGTAGATATTTCTACAATGCTTTAAAAAAAGCAGAAGAAATGTTTACAGAGGTAGCACTAGAAGAATTACAAAGAGAGGTTTAATAATGGAAGATTTACAAAGAGAGATACAAGAAGCAATAGAAAAATCAATAAAAGATGGTTTAACATTACGAGAAATTTTAGATAAACCTATATATGAATTTGTAGGAACTTATGACGCAGGAAGATTTACAAGATATATAGGAAGTTAGGTAGGTGTAGTAAAGGAGAACAGAACTATATAATCAATTATATCAATTTACAAAACAATATATAGAACAGAAATCTAAATATACACCTAAAGTTCTAAAATCAGCACCAACTGAAAGTAAGATATTTCCATTAGTAATAGTACAAAAACCAAAGATAACAATAATAGATGAAACGCTAAAATATACAGAACAAAAGTATAATTTTAGAATTGAAATAGAAATATATGCAACGGATAAGACTGTTGGAAGTAAAAAAATAGCCAGGCAAACTATTATAGAAGAACTTGAAAATTTAGTCTATGAAGTATTTGAGGAACATTACAGATTTAAAGGTGACAAGCCACAAGCAAGAACAAATGCAGACATAAATGTATCAAGAGAAGCTATACAGTTTGAAGGCAAAATAAAAAATAATATAATTTATAGGAGGTAATGTCGAAGGGCAAATGAAGTAGAAATAGTAGGTCAAAGTGACATTGGAATAATGCTTTATGGTAAAAAGAAAGGTGCAACAGCATTTGAAGAATTAGTAGAAATCAAAGATGTACCAGAAAGTGGGTCAGACCCAGAACAAATTGATGTAACTACATTGAAAAGAAAAATTAAATCATATGTAGCAGGTAGACAAGATAGTACACTACAATCGTTTACATACAACTACACAGAAGAAAACTACTTTACAAAGGTTATGCCTTATTGTAATGGAGAAATACACGAATTTTTAGTTGTATTCCAAGATGAAACAGGAACTTTAATTGAAGGTAGTGCTACAACAAGAAAAAATGCTGTATCTTTAAATAGTGCAGTAGAAGCAACATTAGCAATAACACCACAAAATATTGTAGATAAAAATAGCACAGAAGTTAGTGCATTGTTACCAACAAGTGGTAACTAATCTATAAAATTAATTAATTTAATGGAGGAAAAAGAATATGAAGAAAGAAGAATTTAAAACAATAACAGTTGAAGGGAAAAAATATAAACTAGGTTTTCCAACAAGAAAGAGTGTAAAAAAAGCAGAGGAGCTTGGACTTAATTTATTAGAAGTAGGAAAAGTAGCGACACTACAAGACAAATTGTTCTTTACAGGATTATATTCATATCAAGAATGGATAACAGAAGATGAAGCAGAAAGAATAGAAGAAAAATTTATCGAAGATACAACAGAAGATAAACAAACATTAGATGAGATAACTGGTTTTTTAACAACACAATATATGGGTTTTATAAATCTCCAAGCTATTCAAAAAGCAACGAAATAGAAGATAATCAAAATAGCAATGAAGATAAAGAAGAAAGAATAACATTAACAGAGTTTTTTAAAAAATATCTTATACCATTAGCAATACAAGTTCGGTATGCCTTTGCAAGAATTTTGGAACGATGCCCCAGACTTGCTATGGACATACCGAAATTCATATATGCAGAAAATGGAACAAGATATAGAACTAGAAAAACAAATGATAAATTACAAGGCTTGGTTAGAAGGGCTTTACAATAATAGAGCAGTAGTAAGTGCTTTAAGTAAAGATATTCAATATTTTGACAAGCCAATAGAATTTAATTCTAAACCAAAAACATTAGAAGAAAAAAGACAAGAATTAATGCACAAAATAAAAGAACAAAAATTAAGAGGACAAATGTTATTAAAACAGAGGAGTGAGAAGTAAGGGCTGAAAGAAATGGAGCAACATTAGAAGATAATATAAAAGTTAGTTTCGGTGGAGCAAAAAGCGAAGTTACTGAAATGATAAATCTAATAAAAGATTTACAAAAATCAGTATCAGCTTGTGGTCAAGTAGATATTGCAAAGTCACTAAGAGTATATAATCAAGAACTTGCACAAGTAAGTAGTGGAATTGAAGGTAAAATTGGAACTATAAAAGAAAAAATGACTGGAATATTAAGTTCTGAAATGGTAACTAACTTTGAGCAAATATTCACAAAAACAGTAGAACCAACCGAACTTCTTACTGCTAAATTAAAAGAAGTCGAAAGTCAATTAAGAGCTTGTGGTGAAACAGCAAAAGCAAACAAAATAAAAGAATATATGCAAGAAACTCAGAAGAAAACTATTAATGTAGATACTTCTATAAATGAGTTAAGAGCAGATATAGAAAAATGTTTTGGAACCAATGCAGTAAATGATTTTAATAAAAAACTAAATGAAGCTGATAAAAAAGTAAAGAATGTATCCAAAAGTTCTAATTTTGGTAGTAACTTAAAAACAGCATTAGGAATAGGAACAGTAGCATTAGGTATTAGAAAAGCAGTAGGCTTCTTTAAAGAAGCAACAACCGAAAGCATAGACTTTGTGGAAACACAAAACTTGTTTAATGTGTCAATGGGAAAAACTGTTGACCAATATGGAAACTTAGATAGAGAAGCAAGCAAATACTATATAAAAGCTATGGCTTTTCAAGAGAAATTGTCAGATAAATTAAAGATAAATATAGAAGAAAGCATGGAATATCAGGCTTTATTTAACGCTATGTCTAAGTCTATGGGAATAGGAGATGAGCCCTCTTACAAAATATCAGAGAACTTTACTAAGTTAGGTTATGATTTATCTTCTCTATATAATATAGACCCAGAAAATGCAATGCAAAAGCTAAGAGCAGGTTTATCAGGTCAAACAAAACCTTTAAGAGATTTAGGTTTAGATATAACACAGCAATCATTAGAACCATTGTTAGATGAATTAGGTATTGAAAGAAGTACAAAACAATTATCACAAGCAGAAAAAATGATTGCTAGATACATTGTTGTATTAAGACAAGCTTCATTAGCACATGGCGATTTTGCTAAAACAATGGATAGCCCAGCTAATCAATTAAGGATATTTAATGCACAAATAACAGCATTTAAAAGAAATATGGGTAATTTATGGCAAGGACTACTCGGCAACATATTACCTTATGTTAATGCAATTATGATGGTAATAAATGAATTGCTTAAAATGGTTGCTAAATTGTTTGGTTTTGAAGTATCAGACCAAAATGTGAATATAAGTGCAGGTGTTGGAGCAGATGATTTAGCAGATGATTTAGGAACAGCAACAGGAAAAGCAAAAGAGTTAAAGAAACAACTCATGGGCTTTGACGAGATAAACAATATCACATTGCCAGATAAAACAAGTGGAGGTTCTGGCGGGGGAGCAAGTGTTGGCGGAATTGATAAAAGACTACTTGATGCTATGAAAGAATATGACAACTTAATGGATAAAGTAAAAAGTAAAGCAACAGATATTAGAGATAAAATATTAGACTGGTTAGGATTTACAGATGGAAGTTATAAAAACCTAAATAGAATATTAGATGTAGCAAAACTAATAGGATTATCTATATTAGGATGGAAGATTGCAGAGTTTGGGTTAAAACTTAAAGAGATATTAACAACAGCAGAAAAATTAAATAATTTAAAAGTAAAATTAGGAATAGCTTTATTAGTAACAGGATTATTCTTTTCAGCTGAAGCATTTAAAGAATTATCAAATGGAAATATTAATGGGGAAAGTATAAAAAATGCAGTAATTGGAGCAGTAGCAACAGGAATGGGAGCAGGATTAATAACAGGAGGAGGATTAACTTTAGGTATACCATTGACAATAACTATATTAGTATCAGACTTTCTTACTTCAATAGACAGTAAACTAGGTATAGATGAAAAATTATGGAAACCGATATACAAAGCTTTTGGAATGGAGTATTCGAAAGTATCAGATGTTTCAACTTGGTGGATAAGAGTCAAGCTTGGAGTTAAGGTTTTAGGAACACTTTGGAATACATTAACTAACTGGGATAAATTGATAGAAAGTTTACAAGAAGGATTAAAAGCAACTAAAATTGCAGAAACAATCACAAATGCAATAAAAAATTTGCTTTTAGGTGTTGCAAATGCAATTGAAAACATTCCGTTTGTAGGAAAATCAATTGCTGAGGGAATAAGAAATACACTTAATTTAGAATGGAAAGAGACAGGCACAACAATAGAATATACAACTAGTGAAGCTTTAAAACAAGCAAACCCTTGGGTAATGACAAACAGTGAAAGACTAGGAAAAAATATGGGAATGTCTGTAGGAACTGGAATTAGCAATGTTGATTTAACTTCAAATATAGATGAGTTTACTGAAAAAGCACAAAAAAGATTACAAAATTGTTCTTTTTATAAAGAGGGACAAGGAATGTCAAATACAGCTAAAAAGGGATTTGGTTCAAATTCATTAAATGATGAAACAAACGAATTAGTTAATTCAGCAAAAACAACTTTAAATCAAAATAGTTTAAGTAATGAAAGTAATAAATTAGCAGAAACAATTAAACCAAGCTTTACTCCATCTATTTTTAATGTGTTAGGTAAAAATATTGTAGAAGGAATAAAAATAGGGATTAACAATAACCAATCTATATTGTCAAAAGCAGTTAGTGGTTTGTCTAATGGAATTGTAGGAGTGTTTAAAAATGTTATGCAAATAAATTCTCCTTCAAAAGTTATGACTAGATTAGCAAGCTGTGTTCCAGAAGGAATTGCAAAGGGAATAAATGATAATGCTAATATAGCTTATAATAGCATAAAAGATTTAAGTAAAGGTTTAAATGAAGATTTTATTATTAATCCAAATGACTTTAAGATAGATACAAACCAATTCATAGACTATGGAAAAATAAGTGGAGCAATAGCAACACAAAGCAATGTAAATGTAAGTAGTGATATTGAAGGAAAAATAGAAAATGCAATATACAGGGGGTTAAGTAATGCGACTATACCCGTAGAGATTGAAGCAACAACAGACGAAGGAGTAATTTTTAAGAAAATTCAAGTAAAAGCAAGAGAATTTTATACACAAACAGGAGAACCAGCATTTGATTTTTAGGAGGTAATAGAAGGTCAAGATATATTTCACAATTTATAGATAGTACTTATGTGCCAAGTAATTTAATAGAAATTGAGGGATATACCCCTAACTTTCTAAAAGGTTATGAAGTAGAATGGTACGATTTAAGTTTGGAAGCAGGAAGAAATGCAAAAGGAACAATGCATTTAAGTTACATAGCAGAGAAATATAAGATAATACTTAAAACTACACCATTATTTCAACAAGAATTAACAGAATTTTACTCACATATTCCAATGAGAGAAATAACAGTAAAGTTTTTTAATCCGTTTAACGGTCAATACAACACCATACAATGTTACAGAGGAGATAGAAAAGTAGGCATGTTGTTTGATTTTGAAGGTGTAGGCAAATTGTATGACTGTGTAGACCAAAGTTTAATAGAATTGTAGGTGATAAAAGGTATCAAGTAAGTAATGAATTTAAAGAAGAATGTAAAAAGAATGTACATCATTATAAAAAAACAGGAAAAATACATATTATAGAAGATAATGTGGATATAACAGAAAGTGACAACTTAGTCGAATTTGCAATAGAAGATAATGCATATGTTGATGGCAATTTTATAGGTACAGTAGTAGCAAGAAAGATAATAGCAGAAATACTTAACTCTAACAATTCAATTAATTTAGAAGATAAAGAAATATCAGTAAATACAGGAATTGTAATAAATGGCAAAAAGGAAGAAATACCTTTTGGAAACTTTATTATAGAAAAACCAGAAAATGATGAATTAAAAGAAAAAACAAAGTTTGTAGGATATGACTATATGATTAAGTTTAATGCGATATATCAAGATAGGGTAACATATCCTTGTAAAGCAAAAGTGCTGTTTCGAGATATATGTAATCAAGTAGGATTAGAAGCAGGAAATTTAGACTTTATAAATGCAGATTATATAATAAAAGGAAATCCATTTACAGGCGAAAATCAAGTAAATTGTAGAAATGTATTAAGTAAGATAGCAGAACTTGCAGGAGGATTTGCACATATTGGCAGGGATAATAAAGTATATATAATAACTCCTAAAAATGTATTAAATGTATTAAGAGTAAAAGATGTACACAATATGCATGTAAATGCTTTAAATGATACAAAGGTAAAATTAATAAGAGGAAATAAAGATGTAAAAGTAAAAGACATTCATATAATGCCAGTACAGAGATTAACTCTAAAACAGATAAAATACTTAACAGGAACGAATAAAAACAGTATTGATTATGAATTAGATGCAAATAATTACTTGGATAATTTTGTTAAAAATAATACATGGGGAGAAATCAATTCCATTACAGCAACTTTATCTAATGTAGATGGAAAATACATAACATTACAAGATGAAGAAAGTATAAACAAATATGGTTTAACAGAAATAGTAATAGAAGATAATCCATACTTAGCAACACAAGCAGATAGAGAGCAAGTAGTAACAGAGTTATGGAAGCACTATAAAGGCTTTAGATATTTGCCATTTAAAGTAGATTATTACGGATATCCATATACCGATTGTGGAGATGTAATTTATATATATGATACAAAAGATAATAGATATATAAGCTGGCTACTTAACCATACTTTTACTTACAATGGTGCATATTCGGGAAGCATAGAAACGCAAGCATTAACAAAAACACAGTTTAAGTATAAAAATACAATGAATATGAAAAGTAAATTTAGAAAAGTTGAACTGTCAGTAGACAAAATGAATGGAAGGATAACATCAGAAGTAAGTAGGATAGATGATGAATTGGCAGAAACGAGTTCAAAAATAGAACAAACAGATACAGAAATAAGAGCTGAAGTAAGTAAGAAAGTAGGAAATGATGAAATTATTTCAAGAATTAATCAATCAGCTGAGCAAGTGCAAATTAACGCCGAAAAAATCTCACTTGAACGGGAAAGAAATTAATTTAACAAGCGATGACATTACAATACAAAGTAACAAATTAAATGTAGACAAACAAGGAAATTTAACTTGTAGTAATGCAAATATAATAGGAGGAGAAATTAATTTATCAAGTAGTTCTGATGATATTCCAAAATTTACTGTTACTTCTACAAGTGGTACTAAAATGCAAATATCTTCAGGTGCAATTCTAGGATATAACAATTCAGGAAATTTAAAAATAAAAGTATGGAGTAATTTAGGAGCTATTTCAATGTATGATACAAACTCTAATATATATACAAATTATACACATGGAGCAATTACATGTAGAGATAACTTTGATATTACAAGCAATGGTAAAACTTCTATAAATGCAGACAGTATAGAAGCAAAAGTTAATGGATATTTTAGAGTAATCAATAGTTCTAATAATGAAATAATTGCATTCGGAGATACAGGAATATTTCCACATAGAACTATCGATATGCAAGGTGAAAATATTATTAATGCTGGAAATGTATCTTCAGATAGAAGATTGAAGAAAGATATACAAGAAACTGAAATATCAGCTATTGATAGAATAATGCAAATACAACATAAGCAATTTGCTTGGAAGAAAGATAATACAAAAGAAGAAATAGGGTATATAGCACAAGAATTAGAACAGATAGACCCAAATTATGTAAGGCATAATATTATAAAAGATGAAGATGGTAATATTACAAGTGATAACTATGAAGTAAGAATATTACCATTACTATCAACAGCTACAAAGGCAATACAAGAACAACAAAAGATAATAGAAGAGTTAAAAAATAGAATTGAGAAATTGGAGAGTGATTTTAAGGGCTAGTCAAACAGATAAACTAAAATTGTTTAAATGGGATGTGGAAACAGATGAAGAGGAAAATTTTGATATAGATAAAGCAATAAATGATAACTGGGATAAACTAGATAGCCATGCACAAGAGATAGAAAGCAAAATATCTAATATAAAAGCAGAAGATATAGCATTTACAGATGGAGAAACATTTCAAGACAAGTATAATAGTGGAGAATTAAAAGGAGAACAAGGTATACCAGGTACTAATGGAACAGACGGTATAAATGGAGTAAATGGAGAAGATGGTTTTTCTCCTACAATTACAGAGAAAACAAATACAGATACAGAGTATATTTTAACTGTAACTAATAAAGATGGAAGCTATGATACTCCAAATTTAAAAGGACAAGATGGTGCAGGAGGAAGCGGAGAAGGTGGAACTACAAATTATACTCAATTAACAAATAAACCTAAAATAAACAATATAGAATTATCTGGAAACAAGACATTAAGTGATTTAGGAATAACTACATATATAGAAGAGCAACTTGTAAATAAAGTAGATAAAGCATATGTAGACAATCTAGTTACAGGTGCATTGGAGGCGAGTTATTAATGGCAAGGACAAATAGTTTAAGCAATTTTTTAACTGATATAATAACAGCATTAAAAAATAAGTTAGAAACAACAGAATTAATACGTGCAAGTGAAGTTGATACTAAAATAAAAAATATACAAGGTAAAGTAAAAGCTAATGGAAAAAGAGAGAACTACACAGTTGCAGATGGATATACAATACAAGCACGGAGAATTTGTAAATATTAATAATGGAACAGCAATACCTGTAAATGTATCAACAACTATAATTAGTGGAATTGCAGAGACATCTGGTAAAGCAGGAGAGACTATAAAATGCATTATTCCAGAAGTGTGAGGTGAATTATGGCAAGAACAAATAATTTAAAAAATTACTTAACAGATGTAGCAGAAGCAATAAGAGAAAAAACAAATACAACAGAGCAAATAAACGCAAATGAATTTGATACTAAAATAAACGAAATTAGTGCAAATGTTGATATAAATGGATTAATAAAACAGTATGAAGTTGAGGTAGGAGGGAGTGTAAGTTTAGGAGACTTTGTTACATTCATGAATGATAAAATTACAATAGGAAAAGACGAAATTATAAATGGAATGAATAATCTCTATTCTATGGAAAGTGTAAAATTATCAAAAAATAAATACTTTATTACATATGTTATTAATGATACTGATAAAAACCAGTATGCTACAATTTTAACTTTTGAAAATGACAAAATTGTTATTAATGCTTCAACATGGATTAAAAACCAAGTGACAGGTAATATTCAATTAATAAAACTAACTGATATTAAAATACTTATGTTAATGTCAGGAAAAGGTTTTACAGATGGAAGAATTATCGAACTTAATGAAGATTCAATTAGTGTTCGGAACGACAGAAAACATAAGTAATTCTCTATATAGCTATAAAAATCCAGCTATAAAAATTTCAGAAAATCAAATTATGGTATTTGGAGCTAAAAAAGGTAGTAGTAAATATGGTTTATATTGTATAATTTGTACAATAAATTTAAAAAGGATTATAACAAATAACGAAATTTACTTATGTTCATGTGGCTATATTCAACCATCAGTCTCTATTGCTATATTAAGTTCTAATAAACTATGTATTACAGCTTATGAAAGAGTTGAAAGTTATGACGATAATAGAATGCATGTTATTATTTGTAGTATCAATAAAAGCACTTTAATTAAAGAGAGTGATACTATAATAAAAACAGGGATTACAGCCAATGATTGGAACTATTCAGAAATAATTAAAGTAAGTGAAAATAAAGTATTAATAATGCACTTAATGAATTCTAAAAATTTGTATGGAATTATTTGTAAGATTAATGAAGACAATTCAGTTACAACTCGGAGCAAGTACTTTAATTAAGTCAAGCTCAAAAATTGAAAGTTTATCTAAATTAGTTTTAATTGCTGAAAACAAAGTATTTATGACTTTTCGAGATGGTACAGATAATACTAAACCTGAATTGTGGGGAACTATAATTACAATAGAGGGAGTAAATATAAGTGTAGGAGAATTATTACAATTGTGTATAGATATTATGTATCCGACTTTAATAAATATCATTTTAAATGATAATAAAATAATAATTTTTCATCACGAAAATTCTCAAACAAATACTAAAATTATTACAATATCAGTAAAAAAACTCATAAACAAGCTTTCAAGTACTAATGATAAAATTGTAGGAATAGCAAAAACAAGTGGAACAGAAGGACAAACAGTTGATATTTATGTTCCACAAATAGGAGAGGAGGTATAAGTAAGGGAAGAATTATTGAACTTAAATTTTACAAGTATATGGTGGACAATAGGAGTACCGTTGATTTTAATGGTATTAGACATAATTACAGGATATTATAATGCTTGGAAAGATAAAGATGTATCAAGTTCAAAAATGAGAGATGGACTTGGTAAAAAATGTGCAGAATTATGCTACATAGCAGTAGGCTTTTTGTTTAAATTTGCGTTTAATGTTGATATAGTGATGTACTTCATGGTTGTTTATGTTTGCTATATGGAAATAGTATCGCTGTTTGAAAATTGCGACAAGTTGGGCTTACCAATTCCACAAAAGATAAAAGAAAAATTAAATAATAAAGAATAAAAGAAAGGTTAAGGTGATTATGAAGGAATAGTCCATATATGGGAAAATTTAGAATATCACAAGAATATTCAAACAAACACACAGGTTTAGATTTAGTAGGTGTAGACAGCAAGGAAATACATAGTACAGTAAATGGAGTAGTAGATTATGCAGGCTGGGAAAATGCAGGAAATCATAAGCAAGGATTTGGCCAATATGTTAGAATAAAGGATAATACAACAGGACATGAATATTACTTTGGTCACTTGAGTGAAATAAAAGTAAAAGTAGGACAAGCAGTAAAAATAACTGATGTAATAGGAATAGAAGGTTCAACAGGATATAGTACAGGCTCACACTGTCACTATGAGATAAGGAGGAAACCAGGAGTAGCTTATAGAGGAACAGTGAATGTATCAGAAGTTAGTGGTATACCTAACAATGTGGGTGGAACATACGACGATGGATATAGAACTAATAAAAATAATGAAACAACCAATAACCAACCTCAAAAAGAAACAAAGGTTATAACCAATTGCAGTATGCTTAATTTAAGAGGAAATGCTTCTTATGGGAACAATGTATATAAAGCAGTAAAGGCAGGAACAAAAGTAGAATATTTAGGTATAGAGAATGGTTGGGCTAAGATAAGTTATGAAGGCAGAACATTATATTGTGGAAAAAACTATTTAAAATAACTTGACATAATATATAAATAGTGTTATAATATAAAAAGTTATATATATAATACAAGGTTATACTGTAGAGAAAGACTAGACATAGTGGAGACGAAGTCTAGTCTTAATTTTTATTATTATATTGTATGATATAATAATAGAATTTTACAATTCTTTAAGAATAAGCAGTGTTTGATAACGATTATAAGCTTTTCTTAATTCGTCTTGTTTGTGTGCTTGTCTATGTACAAGATAGATAAGCACTTTTTTTAATAACTTCATATATTCATCACCCCAAAAAAATTATAACACTATACTTTAAACTTATCAATATATATTTAACAAAAAGGTTAATATACGGTTCTCCATAAAGAACTAATAATATAGTAAAATTTTTGCATAATAAGTTTTAGGAGTTATTATGCATATTGAGATTAAAATAAGAGAAATAAGAGAAAATAAGAATGTTAGTTTAAGCCAGTTATCGAAAATAACAGGTATATCAAAAAGTCATATAAGCAATATTGAAAGAGGAGAAAAAGAACCTAGTATATCTATAATAATTAGAATAGCTTTAGCTTTACATGTAGATGAAAAAGAATTATATAAGATATACTTCTAAGAAACTTTGGCTTTATTTGGCTATTTCCCATAGAGAACAAAATTTAATATATTCTATCTACATTATAAAAAAGACAAGGAGGAATTATGGAAGATTTAATAGTAAATGAATTGAAAAGAAAGCTAAAGTGGGGAGATAGAATTTGGGTATTGATTTTTAAGAAAAGATGTATTAAAATATATAAAATAGGAATAGAGAGAGGGGTTAACACAATGCTATAAATTGCTATTTATAGAATAAAATTTGATGAAAAACATGAAAAAACAATACAAGCATTGAAAATAGTAGAAAAAATTTTTTTGAAATTATATTGATTTACAAAAAGACAACTGCGTTATGAAAAATTGGTAAAAAGGAAAATTAAAATTTTAATGCAATAAATAATGCAGTAGAAGAAATTTTGAGTAAAAAATAGAATATAAGTAACAACAACATAAATTACATAATTCAATAAAAATAACACATAAAGATGTTAAACAAAAAATAAAAAAATACAAAGATATGCTTCGCCCCACCATCGGTACCAGAAATATAAAATAATATATGTAAGGAAAAAGTAATGAAAAAAAACATAAGGAATTTAATAATAGGTTTATCAATTCTAGTTACTGTAATTGTTATTTTTTCTTGTTATTTTCTTTTTAATTTGATTACAAAAGAAAAAATAAAAATCACAGCAGATGAATTCTTTAATAAAATGCAAGAAAAAGAATATATAATTGCAGATGCTAAATCTCAATTCTTATCATATGATTACATAGAAAAAGTATATGTTGCAACACCTAGTGACTATAGCTATAAAATAGAGTTTTATGAGATGAAAGATATAGAAAGTGCAAAAGGTTTTTATGAAACGAACAAAAGGATTTTTGAAGAAGGAAAAAAAGATGGATATATTGAGACAAATAATAATTTAAAAAACTCAAGTAGATATACAATTAAAAATAATGAAAAATATAGTGTAATATCAAGAATAGATAATACAGCTATTTATATAAATTCAGATATAGAATATGCAAATGAAATTGATAAATTTTTAAAACAAATTGGATATTAAAAATAAGTGAGCTTTTAATAAAGGCTCACTATTTTTGTCTTGTTTCTTGCATATTTTTAATTTCTTCTGCTTCATCAAAGCTTAAATATTTATATTTAACCATAGCATCTAAAACTTGAGATTGTCTTTGCTCTGCAAGAGTTAAATTTGTAGTTGGAGCATAGACAGAAGGAGCATTAGGAACACCAGCAAGTAGACTAGCTTCAAATAAAGTTAAATCCGAAGGAGTTTTATTATAATAACCTTCTGCTGCATCATTTATATTATAGTAACCATTTCCAAAGTACATATTATTTATATAGATTTCTAAAATTTCATCTTTTTCATAATCTTTTTCTAAATGAAAAACAACAAACAGTTCAGCGACTTTTCTAGTTAAAGTTTTTTCTTGAGTAAAACACAAATTTTTAGCCACCTGCTGAGAAATAGAACTTCCGCCCTCCATTCATTTTTAAAGATATGACATTATCAATCATTGCTCGAGTAGTTGCAAGAATGTCTACACCAAAATGCGAATAAAATCTATGATCTTCAATTGCAACTACTGCATCTAAGTAATAATCTGGTAGTTCTGATATTTTAGTATAATTTTCTTCAGACCTTAATTCTTCAATTCTATCTGAAATACTTTTTTCATCAATTTTATCTTTATACATTGTATATCCAGATATTACAAAATAAGAAACAATACTCAAAATAGCAATAAAAATACATATTAAAATTCTTTTTAAAATTCTCATATACAAACCTCATTTTAAATTAATAACATAATTATAACATAAATTTAAAAAAATAAAAGACTTTATTTAAGAAATTTTGTAAAAATAGAAGGAAAAAAAATTTTTTTGACGAATAATAGAATTAGTACATAAAAAAACAAATAGATGTACAAAATATATACTAATGTAATAAGGCGGTGAACAAAACATGAAAATAACAGACGTACGTTTAAGAAAAGTAAATTCAGAGAACAGAATGAAAGCTGTTGCTTCTGTAACTTTTGATAATGAATTTGTAATACATGATATTAAAGTTATCGAAAGTCAAAATGGATTATTTATAGCTATGCCTAGCAGAAAAACTCCAAACGGAGAATTCAAAGATATAGCTCATCCAATCAATGCTGAAACTAGGGAAAAAATTCAAAGTGCTATCTTAGAAGCTTATGAAGCTCCAGATGCAGAGGAATCAGCAGAATAATAAATATTGAAATGATTATTCTATTAAAAAACTCGCTACACCTATAAAAGTGTAGCGAGTTTTTTGTGAATTTGTATTTTTTAGAAATATTACAAAAAAATTACAAAAATCGCTTGACATACGGCTAGAAGCATTGTATAATAAGTAAGTACGAAAATTTGCGTTGAAGCAGAATGTGGCTACACGCTTCTTGGATAAGTGATGGAGGGAACTTCTGCAGAGCATGTCGTGGCTAAGACCAAGGCGATAAGTTTAAATTAAAACGTCAGTCCCAAGCCGTAGAATTGGGATTATATAATAGAGTTTATAGAAACACTAGGGTGCGTTTTAAGAATTGCCAAGGCGTTATCTTTAAAATAAGGAGGGAAAACATACTATGGCAGTAAAAAACAATGTAGTAGGTAGTGAAAAAATTAGAATAAGGTTAAAAGCTTATGATCATGTTGTTCTAGAACAGTCTGCTGAGAGAATAGTAGATACTGCTAAAAGAACAGGAGCAAAAGTATCTGGACCTATTCCATTACCAACACAAAAAGAAGTAACAACAATTTTACGTTGTCCTCATAAGTACAAAGATTCAAGAGAACAATTTGAAATGAGAACACATAAAAGAGTTATTGATATTTTTTACCCAACACAAAAAACAGTTGA
>JAAWDU010000061.1 GCA_022793905.1 Clostridia bacterium | reverse complement strand
GCATTTGGATTTAGAAACTTTACGAATTTTAAAGCAAGAATATTACTAATGTCGAACTAAAGAATTAATCTAAAATTATTTACCATTAATTACCAATTGTTGCTATTGGTTTATTTGGGTTGCCTAAAATCAATGATTTTGAGCATTTTTTACCTAAAATTTTTGACCAATTAAAAAAGCTGAGATAAGAATACTTTTCAGGTATCTCACCCCAACTATTGACATTGAGCCTTTTCTTGATAATACTTACAACTTTACATTTACAGCAAACCCACCGTATAAAGTAGACTATATTGTTCGTATTATCACTAGATGGCTGGGCTGGCTAGATTCGAACTAGCGCATGGTAGAGTCAAAGTCTACTGCCTTACCGCTTGGCTACAGCCCAATATAAAGTACTGGGGTGGAAGATGGGACTCGAACCCACGGTCTCCAGTGCCACAAACTGGCGCGTTAACCAACTACGCTACATCCACCGTTGTTTAATTTTTCTAAATGTTCTGCATACTGACGTTGTAACTCGCCTTGCTCGAACAACCTCAATAGCTACATCCACCGTCCACTAACCACACTTTTTATCATAGTGCATATATTATTTTACTATTTTTTTAACTGTTTGTCAATATTTTTTCAAATATTTCATCTTGTTTTTTGGCTTCCTCTATTATTTTTGTAACTTTCTCGTCTCCAGGATATATGAATTCCTCTAATGGTACAGAAGTTTCTTTTTTTATTTTTTCTAGTCTCACAATTGGTATATTTAATTTTAAATCTTCAACTACATTATCAATCTTGTCACTATATGAAGTAACAAACATTTTTTGTTTACACACACAAGATAAAATCATAGCATGAAATCTTCCACATATCATATACTCCATTTTACTATAAATTTCAAAGAATTTATCAAGGTCTCCATTATATTTCACTGGTATGACACTTTCATTTCCCTTGAATTCTTCTAAAATTGCATCAATTGTAACTTCATCTCCCTCATATTCACAGAATGAATATAAATAAACTTTATGATTTGATTTTATATAATCTTTTATATTTTTAACTAAAAGTGATATATATTCATCTTGCTTTTCTTCTGAATCATTTTTCTTTTTTACATTAACCACAGAAATACCTACACTATTTGGTATTTTATCTTCTTTTTTCATATTATAAGTAAAAGCATAATCTGGTGCATATCTTACATTTTGTATATTCTTAAATAACTCATATGAATATTTATCTCTAAAGCAAATATCAGTACAATCTGCAAAATTAGCCTTTGAAAGCTCAAAATATTCACTTGTTTTATATGGTCCATAATTAGAACTTATATAACAAAATGGCTTATTTGAAGCTTTACATCTTTTAACAAAATCATGAAATTTAGGCGATAAATTATAAACTTTTCCCCCTTCCATAAAGATGGAACCTCCGATATAAAGATATCCATCATACTCTTCTATATCCATATCATAAAGTTCATCATCTGTATCTGCCCCAATTAGAATATGCAAATTACTAAACCTAGATAGTTCATCCAAATATTCTTCATTTGTAATTTTCATAAAAAAGTCTACGTTTTTGAACTTTTCAAGTATCATCTTTATGAATAAATCATCACCCACATTTTTTCTTGCATATGCCATTAAAAATATTCTTTTTCTTTTATTCTTATATTCCATTAAAATATCTTCTGCCTCCTTACTAATATTATTTTTACACCAAGTTAAAAGTTCCTTAAATTCATTTTCATTTACAACCGTAGAACTAGTAAAATACGAAGCTGTAAGTAATACTTGTCTATCTAGCCATTTTTGAGGATTTTCCAAAAGTTTTCTTTTTTCTATTTCTTCATATATTTTCTTTTTTTCCATTAAATTTTCAATAATAAACTTTGCATTTAGATTAAATGAAATATTACTAGAATGAACTCTGTATGTTCCAGATATCTCCTCTAAAATATATGCATCTCCTTCAAGTAACGCCCTTAAATATATGCTAGAGTCATTTAACATATAAACATCTGCTATATTTGCATTCTCTAAACTTGCTTTTCTAAATATTGTTGTAAAAGTTGAGCTACTTTTCATATATTCTTGTTGAAAATGCAATAAATAATCTGCATTTTTTATTCTTCCACATATATTCATTATTCTCTTTTCTTTTTTATTTTCATTTACATATTCAATAATTGAACTTGAAGAAACAAAACTTATATTATGATTTTGTTCCAATATTTGTATAGCTCTAGAAAAAAACTCCATGTTAGTATAATAATCGTCATCATCCATAAAAACAAGATATTCTCCACTTGCTTTACTATATCCAAACTTTCTACTAACTCCTGCTCCACTATTCTTCTCATTTGAATACAATTTTATTCTTTCATTACTAGAATACTTTTCCTTTAGAATCTCCATTGTATCATCATTTGAACAATCATCAACTATTATTATTTCTAAGTTTTTATAATTTTGTTCTAAAACTGAATTTATTGCTTCCTGTATAAATTTTTTTCTATTATATGTTGGTATAATTACACTAATTAATTTTTCCATCAGTTTACTCCATTTTTCTATCTTTACTATATATTACCATACATTTTATTTTTGTCAAGTACTTGCTTTTTTTTAAGAAATAGTGTATAATTATATTTTACATGGGGACGTATTTGGTTTCGACAATAATATAGAAATATAAATAGCGAGTGGTGGATTCGTCTGGCCACCTAAAAAAGACGAAAATTAAAATAAATGCTGATAATAGAGAATTAGCACTAGCTGCCTAAGAGTGGCTACGTCTTACTAAAAATGCCTACGGTTTTTAGCTAAGGCGCATACCTTCGTAGGAAACAATGCTACTTGATGTTTCTAGAGTAGCAGGTATTTTTGAAACTACTGAAAGTTAAAGTTTGTTTATTAACTTAAACTTTCGGGAATTAATGATAATAAACTACACTCGTAGAAGTTTATATGGAAGTATTACTGGACAGGAGTTCGACTCTCCTCGTCTCCACCAATAAAATACGTATATTAAAAGCTTCAAGTATAAAACCTGAAGCTTTTTTAGTTTCTCTATTAAGAGTCTCTCTTTTTTGAATCAAAGAACACATGGAAAATCTTTATCTCTAAAATAATCTGCTAGAGACTTAAGAATTTCTTGATACGGCATCCATTCCCTAGAACAATCAGAAATTTTGTACTTAGAATAGCAAGTTCTCTCCCATTTCCAAAGACCAATCTTTTCAATCTTTGGAATTAATAATTTTCCTCCACTTGGTCTTTCTTCATACTTAAGCTTGCACCCTTTTTCTGTAAGTAATATGCATGGTTTCATCTCTAATACTATAGCATCTACTATAGGAGAATCTTGATTTCTTACCCTAAGAATGTAAGCTCCCGAATTCATATGAGTAAATGAACTAGTAAAGTAATCAATCGAAATGTATCCTTTCTCTATTTCAGTTTTTAGAAATTCAAAAGATATTTCCTTAAAATCCTCTGGGCTAAAGTGGCATCCGCACCGTTTGCAACATTTTCCCTTACATGCAGAGCACAACTTTGTGTTAACATTAATCGGGTCTGAATAATCTTTTTCCACCCTTTCTGCGCTCACATTAGGGTACAATATCCGATTTAGGAATTTGCTTATTTTATCAAAATTCATGTTATGTCCTCCAAATTCACTATTCAAACAGAAATCTATGCCCAAATTATACTATATATTATCCAATTTTGCAAGCACTCTTGCCATTTTTAGTAAATCGCCATCTTCCGTGCTCTTTCCGTCTCCTGTAATATCTCCTGCTCTTAAATATGCGCCTGTTAAATTTCTATCAAGTCCTACTTTATATCTTGCAATTTCAAAATTTTAGTTTTTTTCAAAAAAAACTTGCATATTATTAATAAAAATTGTATAATAGTAAAGAATGGTTTTAATAATTAAATATAGGGGTATAGTGTCAATGGTAGCACATCGGTCTCCAAAACCGCCTGTGAGGGTTCGAGTCCTTCTACCCCTGCCATTTAATTTTAAATCCATTTTAATTTTATATTTGGGAGAAATTAAATTGGAGAAGCTAAAAGAACTTTTAAAAAAAGTATTAACTAAAGAAGTTATTTTTTATATCATTTTTGGTGTTTTTACAACATGTGTTAATTTATTAGTTTTTTACCTGCTTACTCTTATTCATCTAAATGAAAACGTTGCTAATATAATTGCGATTCTTACAGCTGTATTATTTGCATATTTCACTAATAGAAAACTTGTATTTAATTCCAAAGCTAATACTTTCAAGGAAAAACTTTATGAATTTTATAAATTTATGTTAGGACGTGCATTTACTATGGTTGTTGAGGCACTTGGATTTCCTTTGTTATACAATGTGATTGGCATTCAAGAATTAATTAGTAAACTTATAATTTCTTTTGTTGTTATTGTATTAAATTTTTTTATCAGCAAATTCTTTGCATTCAAGAAAAAAGATTAATAATTATAAAAATGTTAGATATATAATAAAATTTGGAGGCTACTTATATTTTAGGAGGTAGCTTTATGAAAAATGTTTTTTCTTATTCTTTTATAATAATTATTGTAGTTACAATAATTATATCAATATTTGGCTCTGTTTCTAGTTTTGACTATGAATCATGTCGGAATAAATCCTGATGATATCTTAGTAAGTTCTTGTGGTTATACATGGCCACTTCCTGGAAAAACTCGAATTTCTTCATATTTTGGTTATAGAAATTTAAACCTCTATGGTGCTTCAAATTATCATTCTGGAATAGATATCCCTGCTCCTGAACGGCACTTACTTCTTAGCAGTATTTACTGGTACTGTGACTTATACGCGGTTTCAGTGGTAGTGGTGGATATACTATTATACTTGAAAATAACGGAATTAAAGCTATATATTGCCATGTATCTCCAAATTATATAGTACATAATCGGAGATGAAATTATCCAATCACAAGTATTAGGACAAGTTGGTCCACTTAATGTATATGATGTCGTTAATAACCCTTACAAAGATAAAAGTGGTAATCCTACAAACGGTTCTACAACTGGGTGCCACCTACATTTTTCTATAAAAATAAATGGTGTAGCATTAGACCCTTTAAATTTTGTTGAATTTAAAAAATGAAAATATAGGCAATAGTCTTTTGGAACTAAATACATATTTAGTTCCAAAAGCTCATTTGTTCAGTTTGACTCCTTAAATAAACTTGCTCTAATAAAGCTTCCTTTGTTACCTCTCCATTAATTCTAAAATATGTTTTACTTCTTCTTTTTTCTCTTGAAATTCTTCATATATCCTTGCTTTTTGCACTTCCTGTTTTGTTAATTCTTCTATTTGAGAATTTTTATACTTTGAATCTCTTTTTCTTCTAAATTGTTCCATCTTACTATGCTTTTACATAGTGAATCATCTAAAATTTTTTCGTCATTCCAAATCTGATAAGCTCTCTCATTTTAGAGACAGGTATTTCTAAGTCTTTCCTGTTTTCAACTAAAAATTTATTTAGCGGAATTAACAAATCTCGATGTTTTTCATAGATATTGGTTTTATTTAAGTATTGTTCTATATTTATTAAATCACATAAAGTTCGTATCTCGCTATCATAATTTGCTTTTTTGCTTTACTAGTTTCCTTATTTTGTCAAATATCACTTATTTTTTAGTATTATATCACATTTATAAGTATATTTCAATAAGTATACATAATTTTCAATGCTTCTATCCCAATATTTATATCTATATTACTAAAAATACTACTAACTGTATATAAATAGCTAGCTCCTTCTTCTAAATTATCTGATGCCATTTCGCCAAATAAATTAAATGCTAATCTACATATATTTATACTTGTTCCTGTTTGCCATGGTGCTTTTAAGCTATATATATTTATAGTATTATTTTTTATACTATATATTTCTTCAAAATTATTTCTTGTCTCCTTGTTACTAGATAATAGATAAATTATATTATTTTTATATGCATCTTTTTGTTTAACTTGTCCTATTTTTTTATTATAAAATTCTTCATGTTCTTTGTCTTTAAAGTACATACTATACACCTCTATTATATAATATGCCTTTATTTTAATATTTATAACTTTTATTTTTGTTCTGAATAGTTAAATTTTCCACGTGTACTGACATTAATTAATATTTATCGACAACAAAGACGATATTTTTACATATCGTCTTCTTCATCTCCATTTTCATCTTCTTCATCATAATCATCTTCTTCATGTGAGTGATTACAAGTGCAGCCTCCACTACAATTATGTGTACATTCTTCTTCTTCATGCCAATCTAATTCAATTACATTTCCACATTCTGGGCATTTTATTTCATGCTCTACATCATCATTTAAATTTTCTAGAAATTCTGCATTACAATATGGACAAATAATCTCAAAATCACCTTCTTGTGATACAAAGACTTCTTTTTCTAGATTATTTAATGCTCTTTCCATTTTTGTTACTTTATGTGCTAGTTCCTTTTCTCTTTCTAGCATAACATTCATTCTATCTAGACTAAGTTCTGTAATATTATCTATTTCATCTAAAAATAGTAATGCAATATTATAAACTTGTGATTTTATATATTCCATATCTTCTTGATTTTTAATATTACTTTCTAAATCTGCCATTATAGCATTAAATTTTTTCTTTAAATTTGCCATTTTTACATCAAAACTCCTTAAACTCTTTCCATATATTCACCAGTTCTAGTATCTATTCTTATAATGTCTCCTATCTCAACAAATAATGGTACACTTATTTCAAGTCCATTTTCTAATTTTGCAGGTTTTCCAGATGTTGTTGTTGTATTACCACTAAATCCTGGCTCTGTATATGTAACTTCTAATTCTACAAACATAGGAGGTTCTACTGAGAAAACTTTTCCTTTAAATGATAGTGTCTTTACATTCATGTTTTCTTTTATATACTTTAAGCTATCTCCTAATTGGTCTTTATTAAGTGGTAATTGTTCATATGTCTCGTTATCCATAAAATAATATAAATCACCATCATTATAAAGATATTGCATGTCTCTTTTTTCTACTTCTGCTCCTTGTAATTTTTCTGATGGGTTAAATGTTCTTTCTATAACTGCTCCTGTTATTACATTTTTAATTTTTGTTCTAACAAAAGCTGCTCCCTTTCCAGGTTTAACATGTTGAAATTCAACTACTTTGAAAACTTGGCTATCTAGTTCAAATGTTGTTCCGTTTCTTAAATCTCCTGCCATATATACTTCTGCCATATTGTTTCCTCCTTTTAATTTCTCTTTTTATTATAATTAATTCCTATATATTTTATACTATTTTTAATAGAAAATCAATACTTTGAGCCTTTATTTTGAAAAAACATCAAGATTATTATACCTTTTTTTCAAAAAAGTATGTATTTTTATAAAAATATATGTTAGAATAGAAATTGATTTTGCCACTTTAGCTCAGTTGGTAGAGCAACAGATTCGTAACCTGTAGGTCGGCGGTTCGATTCCGCCAAGTGGCTCCATAAAATTTAATTTTATATAAAATCATAAGAAATTATAACTCAATTATAAAAGTTCAAAAGTATTGAAAAATCAGTTTGTTTTACAATTTTATAAATTTTATAAAATCATAAAATTTTATTAAAAATTATAAAATTCTTATAAAACTACATTAAAATTTAAAATTATTTACATTAAAATTTAAGGCTGAATGTCAATAGTTGGGGTGAGATACCTGAAAAGTATTCTTATCTCAGCTTTTTTAATTGGTCAAAAATTTTAGGCAAAAATCTCCGAGAATCGTTGATTTTAGGCAACCCAAATAAACCAATAGCAACAATTGGTAATTAATGGTAAATAATTTTAGATTAATTCTTTAGTTCGCCATTAGTAATATTCTTGCTTTAAAATTCGTAAAGTTTCTAAATCCAAATGCTACTCTTTTTAATGCTTTTATCTTGTTATTGTATCCTTCCATTGGTCCATTTGAATATGGTACCTCTAGTGCATTTCTTATCTCTGTTACCCAATTAAAATATGTTTTAGCACAATTTTTTAATGCTG
>JAAWDU010000060.1 GCA_022793905.1 Clostridia bacterium | reverse complement strand
GTATTAATTCTATCGAACCGCCCTGTGCCGAACGGCATGCAGTGGTGGTGTGAGAGGACACTGAATAAAATAATTATTCAGTTCCTACTCGATTTTATTAGGAAAGTATTAACTTTCCTAGTAAATAAAAATGGCTGAACGCTTGCCCTTTGAGCTTTCTCGCCTTTAAGCTCGAAACTCAAATTGGGTGGAACAAAGAGCGCCGAGGTGCTTTGTTCATAATATTAATTAAATTTACAGAAATAGGACGTAAAGCTTGATTTTTTGTGGGTTTTATTATATAATTAAAAAATATAAAATACTGGAGGGATGCTAATATGAATGAAAATGAAAACAATGTAGTTGAACAAGAGCAAGATGTAAATCGTTTAATGCAAGTTAGAAGGGAGAAGCTTAGTGAGCTTGTAAATGCTGGAAAGAACCCTTTTGACATAACAAAATTTGATAGAACACATACGAGTAAAAAAGTTAAGGATAATTATGAAGAACTAGAGCAAAAAGATGTAACTGTTGCAGGAAGAATAATTGCTAAAAGGATTATGGGTAAGGCTTCTTTTTGTACGATACAAGATAGTGAAGGAAAAATCCAAAGTTATGTTTCGACAAATGATTTAGGAGAAGAAAAATATAAAGAATTTAAAACTTATGATATTGGAGATATCGTAGGTATTACAGGTTTTGTTTTCAAAACAAGGACAGAAGAAATTTCAGTACATGCAAAAGAGATGACGTTACTTTCAAAATCATTACGTCCACTTCCAGAGAAGTTTCATGGGTTGAAAGATATGGATTTACGTTACAGACAAAGATATATAGATTTAATAGTAAATCCAGAAGTGAAAGAAACTTTTATAAAAAGAAGTAATATAATTAATGAAATAAGAAAAGTTTTAGATGAAAAGGGATATTTAGAAGTTGAAACTCCAATACTTAATACAATATCAGGAGGAGCGACAGCCCGTCCATTTATCACACATCACAATACACTTGATTTAGATATGTATTTAAGAATTGCAACAGAGCTTAACTTAAAAAGATTGATTGTTGGTGGATATGATAAAGTTTACGAAATTGGAAGAATATTTAGAAATGAAGGAATGGATATAAGGCATAACCCAGAATTTACTACAATAGAGCTATATTCAGCATATGAAGACTATAATGGTATGATGGATATCACAGAAGAAATATTTAGAAGGTGTGCTGAAAGAGTATGTGGAAGTGCAAAAATAACATATCAAGGAACAGAAGTTGACCTTGGTAAAAAGTGGAAAAGAGTTACTATGATAGAAGCAGTGAAGGAAGCTTCTGGAGTGGATTTTACAAATATTAATACTGATGAAGAGGCAATTAAGATTGCAAAAGAAAAGCAAATTGAAATTCCAAAGGGAAAGGAGACGAGAGGACATATTATAAGTTTATTCTTTGATGAGTTTGTTGAAAAAACTTTAGTAGAGCCAACATTTATATATGATTACCCAATAGAAATATCTCCTCTTGCTAAAAAGAAAAAGGAAGACCAAAGGCTAACTCAAAGATTTGAAGCATTTATTTGTGGACGTGAATATGGAAATGCTTTCTCAGAGTTAAATGACCCAATTGACCAATATGAGAGATTTAAGGAAGAAATTTCAGCAAGGGAAAATGGAGACGATGAAGCTGGAATGATGGATGAAGATTATATATCAGCACTAGAAATAGGACTTCCACCAACAGGAGGACTTGGAATTGGAATAGATAGACTTGTAATGCTTTTAACAGATTCTGCTTCAATAAGAGATGTACTTTTATTCCCTACTATGAAACCACTCTTCAACTAAGATAGAAAGGATAAATATGGTCTTAGAAAAATTAAAACAAAGCTTGACAGATAAAGTAGATGACAGGGAAGTATATATGAAAGGTATAGACAATAGTTATTTGTATGAGGGATATTTTTCATTTAAAACAGATGAACTATAGAAAAAAATAAGTAAAAAAAGGAGAGTGTCTATGTTTAATAGTGACAAAAGATTTTTGTATATTGTACTTGCTATATTTGTTGTGACAGGATTAATGGGAATGACTCGGAGGAGGATTGTATAGCTTAGTTTTGACTTTGCCAGCAGTTCTTATTGCAATTACTTTTCACGAATTTGCGCATGCATTTGCAGCGGATAGACTTGGAGATGATACACCAAGATTGCAAAATAGGCTTAACTTAAATCCAATTAGTCATATTGACCCAGTTGGTTTTGTATTATTACTTTTTGCAGGTTTTGGATGGGGAAAACCAGTACAAATAAACCCAAGAAATTTTGATAGGAAATATTCTATGGAAGCAGGAGAAGCAATTGTTGCTTTTGCAGGACCTTTGATGAATTTTCTGCTTGCAATCATATGTACTTTAGTTTATGTTGGAATGTACAAATTTGCTTATGAATTTATTTCTACATCACAAGTGCGGTGGCATTATTTATACTTTGATTCGGATATACTGCAATAATGAATATCGGACTTGGAGTATTCAACTTAATTCCACTTCCTCCACTTGATGGTTCAAAGATACTTATAAAATTTCTACCATATAAAGCAAAACAATTTTTTCGTGATAGAGAAAGTATATTTTATATAGCATTTTTACTTATTTGGATAACAGGTCTTGCTGGATACATAATTAGCCCAGCACTTAATTTTATTAATTCAGGAATGATAAATATTGCAAAATTTATTTTTAGAGTTTAATTATTAGAAAGGGACGTAGAAATTTTGAAAGATACATTAATATTAGGAATTGAAACTAGTTGTGACGAAACCTCTGCTCGGAGTTGTAAAAAATGGGCGAGAGGTTCTTTCTAATATTATAAATTCACAAATAAATATACATGAAAAGTTTGGCGGAGTAGTTCCTGAGATTGCTTCTAGAAAACACATTGAAGCTATTTCAATTGTTGTAAAAGAAGCGCTTGATAAGGCAAATGTAACTTTTGATGATATAGACGGAATTGCTTGTACATATGGACCGGGCCTTGTTGGGGCTTTACTTGTTGGAGTGCGGATATGCTAAAGCTTTGAGCTATGCTTTAAATAAACCACTTATTCGGTGTAAATCATATAGCAGGACATATTTCAGCAAACTATATTACTTTTAAAGAATTAGAGCCAGAATTTTTATGTCTTATTATTTCTGGCGGGCATACACACTTAGTTAAAGTAAAGAATTATACAGAATTTGAAATTCTTGGAAGAACTAAGGATGATGCTATTGGAGAGGCTTTTGATAAAGTTGCAAGAGTAATGGAATTAAAGTACCCACGGAGGACCAAAAATTGATGAGATTGCAAAAAACGGAAAGCCATGTATAGAACTTCCTAAAACGCATTTAGATGGACTTAATTTTAGTTTTAGTGGAATTAAAACAGCAGTTATAAATATTAATCATAATCAAAAAAATATAAAAAAAGAAGACTTATGTGCAAGTTTTGAACAAGCTGTAACAGATATGTTAGTTCAAAATGTAAAAAAAGGATTAGAAGTTACAAACTTAAAGAAATTAGCACTTGCAGGAGGGGTCTCAGCAAATTCATACATAAGAGAAAAATTTTTAGAACTTGGAAAAGAAGAAAATATTGATGTATATTTTCCAAACTTAAATTTGTGTACAGATAATGCAGGTATGATTGCAAGTAGTGGGTATTATGAGCTTTTAGCTGGAAATACTGCTGATTTAACATTAAACGCTATTCCAAATTTGAAGCTATAGAAGATATATGGAAAGGTAGAAGAAATGATTTATGCAATAGCAGATTTGCACTTATCTTTCGAAAATCCAAAACCAATGGATATTTTTGGAGATAATTGGACAAGGCATGAGTGTAAAGTTAAAGAAAATTGGCAAAAAGTAGTTAAAGAAGGAGATACAGTTTTACTTCCCGGCGATTTCTCATGGGCTATGACTATTAAAAATGCGTATAAAGATTTTAAATATTTAACTTCACTTCCTCGGTAAGAAAATTATGTTAAAAGGAAATCATGATTATTGGTGGAATAGTTTGACTAAGCTTAATGAGTATATTGAAGAAAATAGTTTTGAAGGCATAAAGTTTTTGCATAATAACAGTTACGAAGTAGAAGGAAAGATAATTGTAGGCACAAGAGGATGGAACCTTTTTGGAGAAGAAGCTGATGAAAAGATACTTGCTAGAGAACTTATAAGATTAGAACTTTCAATAAAATCAGGAATTGAAACATATGGAAAAGATAAAGAGATAATTGCTTGTCTCCATTTTCCACCAACTAATAAAGACATTTTAGAAAATTCTAAGTTTATCCAATTAATGAAAAAATATAATGTTAAGAAATGTATTTATGGGCACTTACATGGAGAAGCAAAATTAGAAGCTGTTGAAGGAGAGTTAGAAGGAATAGACTTAAAACTTGTGAGTGCAGATTATTTGAAATTTAAGCTTTATAAAGTTTCATAAAGGAGGAAGAGTTATTAAGGGAAAAATAACTAAAAATATATCCAATACATATATTGTAAAATCAGAAGATGGAAAAGAATTCGAGGCTGTAGCACGTGGAAAGTTTAAAATGTTAGATGTTAAGCCAATTTGTCGGAGATAATGTTGAATTTGAAGAAATAGAAAAAGGAAAAGCTGTTATAAATGAAATTTTAGAGAGAAAAGTATGCATGAAAAGACCAAAAGTTAGCAATATCTCACAAATTGTTTTTGTTATATCTCCCCAAATGCCAAAATTGAATTCACTTATTTTAGATAAAGAACTTTGTTATGCTGAATTTATGGATATAAAACAGATTATCGCTATAAATAAGGTGGATTTAGATGAAAAAGAAGCTGAAAGAATATATAATATTTACAAAAAATCTGGCTTTGAAGTGCTAGAAATGCAAGCTGATATAAATAGGGGGATTAGTGAACTTAAAAGACTTTTATTAAATAATACCAGTGCTTTTGCGGGAGAATCTGGTGTTCGGAAAATCAACAATTACAAATAGGTTACTAAAAAAAGAAATTGCAGAAATAGGTGATATTAGTGAAAAAAATAAAAAGGGAAAAAACACTACAACAGATATTACTTTGCATGAAATAGAAAAAGATACATTTATATTAGATACACCTCGGTTTTCAAACTATAGATATATTTGAAATAGAAAGCAGGAATTTAGCAAGATATTTTATAGATTTAAAAAAGCATATAGAAAATTGTGAATTTGTCCGGTTGCACTCATATAAAAGAGGATAATTGTGGAATAAAAAAAGCAGTTGAAAGTGGAGAAATCGAGAAACTAAGATATGAAAATTATATAAAAATATATAATGAATTAAAGAATAAGGAGGAACACAAATGGTAGAGATATCAACTTCGATATTAAATGTAGAAAAGGAAAATGCAAGTAAAATTTTTTATGGTTTGGAGGTAGCTAAAACAGACTATTTTCATATTGATGTAATGGACGGAAAATTTGTGCCAAAGGATACAAGTGAACTTATGCTTGAATATACAAATGTTGTTAAACAAATTTCGAATATTCCATTAGATGTACACTTAATGGTAGAAAATGTAAAAGAATATATTGATGAATATGCAGGATTTAAGCCAAACATAATAACATTCCATTTAGAAGCTACAAAGTCAAAAGAAGAAGTAAAAGAATTAATAAAATATATTAAAGAAACAGGAGCAAGAGTCGGAATTTCTGTTAAACCAAATACCAAGATAGAAGAAGTTTATGAATATTTGCCATATATACATATGTGTTTGATTATGACAGTAGAGCCAGGGTTAGGCGGGCAGAAATTAATTCCAGAGATGATTGATAAAGTAAGAACTTTGAAAGATTATATAACAAAGAATAATTTAGATTTAGATATAGAGGTAGACCGGAGGAATTAAGATTGATAATATAGAAAGCATAAGAAAAGTGGGAGCAAATATTTTTGTTGCAGGAACTGCAATTGTTAATAGTGAGGATATGGAAGGAACTATAACAGAATTAAGGGGAGAATAGATAAACGAATGAAGGAGGGCAGAAGGTGCTAGAGTTAGAAGGAGAAATAGAGACAATAATATATTGTAATGAAATAAATTCTTATACTGTTGCAAGGTTTAAAACTGAGGAAGATGAGCATATAACAATAGTAGGATGTTTGCCCTTCGTAAATATCGGAGATACTTTAATTGTGACAGGAGAATTTGTTACACATAAGGATTATGGGGAGCAATTTAGTGTTAAAACTTTTAAAAAGGAGATGCCAAAAACTTTAGATGCTTTAGAAAGATACCTAGGCGGAGGAAGCATAAAATGGGTTGGACCAAAAACTGCTCAAAAGATAATTAAGACTTTTGGAGATGATACAATTTATATATTAGAAAAAGAGCCAGAAAAATTAACTAATATTAAAGGGATAACAATGGAAAAGGCAGAGGATATCTCGGAAAGTTTTATACAAAATAAAGAAGTTTGGAAGATAGTTGGGTTTTTAGAGGAGATTCGGAATTTCTGCATCTCATGCTAAAAAAGTGTATGAACTATATGGAGAAAACGCTGTAGAAGAGATAAAAAGCGACCCGTATAGACTAATTGATGCTGTTAGAGGTATAAGTTTTAAAACGATTGATGAGGCAGCTTTAAGAATAGGTGTAAATCAAGATGATGAGCAAAGGATTATTTATGGAATAAAGTATCGGACTTTTACTTGCAACATATAATGGGCACACTTGCGTAGTTAAGAATAATTTGCTAGATTTTGCAGAAACTCTTTTGCAAATTTCAGCAAGTACGATTGATATATTCATAAATCAGTTGAAGGTAAAAGGAACAATTGTCGTTGAAGAAAGAGATGAAGAAGAGTGGGTTTATTTAAGAGAGTTTTATGAAGCGGAAGTGTTTGTTGCAGGTAAATTAATTAGATTAGATAATGTAAAAAACAGAAAACAGATTGCAAATATAAAGGAAAAGTTAGAAAAACAGGAAATATCAAATAAAATAGAGCTTTCTGAGAAACAAAGAGAAGCGATATATACAGTAAATAAAAACAATGTATGCGTTATTACAGGAGGACCTGGAACGGGGAAAACTACTATAATAAAGAGCATAATTGAATTATATAAAAGAGAAGGAAAAAAGGTGGTTTTATGCGCACCTACACGGAAGAGCAGCAAAGAGAATGACAGAAACAACAGGAGAACCTGCTATGACTCTTCATAGATTGCTTCAAATTACTAAAGTGAATGATGCAAATTACATAAATGAAGATATAAGTATTGAGCCAATAGATGCTGATGTGATTATTGTAGATGAAGTTTCTATGATTGATTTGGCTCTTATGAAATATTTGCTAATGGCTGTTTATGAAGGAACAAAACTTGTCTTGGTTGGAGATTCTTGTCAGCTTCCTTCTGTTGGACCACGGAAGCATTTTAAAATGCATTATTGAGTCTGAAAGAATATCTGTAATTACTTTGGATAAAATTTTTAGACAGGCTGCTGAATCAAAAATCATTCTTAATGCGCACAGAGTAAATTCAGGAGAAGGATTTATTGAAGATAAAAGTGGCAAACTTAATAATGATTTTTTCTTTGTAGAAGAAGGAAATCGGAGAGCGAATTATGAAATTTGTGCTTTCTTTATACAAAGATGGGCTTAAGAAGTTTGAAGGATATGAAAATTTCAAAAGTGTGCAGATAATTACGCCAAGTAAGAAGGGATTAGTAGGAACAAAAGAAATAAATAAAATGATACAAGAACTTGTTAATCCAAATGCAGATAAAAAGAAGGAAAAGCAAGTACGGTCGGCTCTATATTTAGAGAAGGAGACAATATAATGCAAATGAAAAACAATTATGATATAGAGTGGGAACAAGAAGGTGAAATTCGGAAATGGTATATTTAATGGAGAAATGGGAAAGATTACTAAAATTAGTAATATAACAGAGACCGTTGAAGTTTGCTTTGACCGGAAAGATTGCTAGATATGGTTTTCAAGATTTAGAGCAATTAGAGCATTCTTATGCAATAACTGTGCACAAGTCACAAGGAAGTGAATTTGATGTGGTGATTTTGCCAGTGGTTAGAACTGCTCCAATGCTTTTGACAAGAAATTTACTCTATACTGCTATAACTAGAGCAAAAAAACTTTTAATTTTAGTTCGGAAGTAGAGATGTTATTAATTTTATGATACGAAATACGGATGCTAAAGTTAGAAATACAGGGTTAGATTATAAACTGAGTGGAATTTAATATGGGGGCTGTTTTTGAGGTTTAATCTATGTTTGATAAAATTTTAGACATTATTTTTCCGCCTGTTTGTGGATTTTGCGGGGAGAAGAACTATGGATATCTTTGCAAAGAGTGTGAAAGCAAAATAAGAAAAAATAGTACATCAAGGAAAGAAAAAGTAAAAGGAAAGTATTTTAGTGAAAAAATTTCTCTTTTTTCCTATAAAGGAGAGATAAGAAATAAAATTTTAGGATATAAATTTAGCGGAAAATCGTATATGTATAAAACATTTGTTAAAATTATATTAAATGATAAAAAAATATACGATATTTTAAAAAGTTGTGATATAATTACTAATGTACCGCTTCATAAGAAAAGAAAAAATGAAAGGGGTTATGACCAAAGTGAGCTAATTGCAAAGGAAATAGCTCATAATATTAAAAATTTGAAATTTGCGAAAGTACTTATTAAGGTAAGAAATATAGAAAAGCAGAGTTTACTTGATAAGAAAGAGCGTGCTAATAATATAAAAAACGCATATGAAATAATAAATGAAGAAATAATATGTAATAAGAAAATAATTCTCTTTGACGACGTATATACAAGTGGAGCAACGACAAATGAGTGTGCAAGAATGCTTAAGAGAAAACGGAGCAAGAGAAGTTAAAGTTTTAACTTTAGCAGAATAAACGAAATGATAACAAATGGAGGAACAAATGGAAGAATTAGTTGAAAGTATATTAGATTATGTAAGAGCAGATTATACAGATTATGCAGTTATGATAAATGGTGAATGGGGAAGTCGGAAAGACTTATTTTTGGAATAATAAGGTAAGAAATAAAATTGAATCAATGAAACTTAATGGTCAATCTTATACAACAATATACATGTCGCTATATCGGAATTTCAAATTTAGAAGAGATAAGTAAAAAAATATTTATAGAAACTACTCAGCTTATGGATAAAAATCTTAAAAAATATATGGAAACAAATGGGGTAGATAAGATTCCAGAATATGCAAAAACTGGAATTGATATGGCTAATCTTTTTGGGGTTACTCAAAATGGAGATAGAGTAAATTATTCTGATTTTTTTTCGACTGAGGATAAGGTTTTATGTTTTGATGACTTAGAAAGAGCAAATGTTGATGTTATTGACATTTTAGGGTATATAAATAATTTCGTTGAACATGACCATATTAAGACGATTATCATATGTAATGAAAAAGAATTATCTACTAAGTTAAAGAGCACAAATCTTGAAATGAAAACTTTTATTGCAACTTATATACTAGATAAGGAAAACGATTTAACTCAAGTTACAGATAAGCCAATGGTTGAGAAAATACAAGATAAAATAGAATATGTATTTGATAAAGCAAATGATTATGAGAGAATAAAAGAGAAATTGATTGGTGAAACTTTTGAATATCAACCAAAATTTGATTATATAATTAACCGGTCTTCTTATGAGATATGAGTCAAACCAAGATTTAATAAGGTTTTTAAGAGAATCTACAGGACTTATTATTACTACTTTTAATAAGAGTGGAACAAGAAACTTAAGAATTTTAAAACATGCATTAAATGATTTTAAAAAAGTATTTGAGATGGTTAATAAAAATTATCCAAATACAAATCATAGAGTTTTACAAACTATGCTTATATTTACAATTGCTGTTTCTTTTGAAATTAAGGCAGGAAAAATTACTAAAGATAAATTCATAAATATCGCAAATAATGAAGAATATAAGTCGATTCTAGTTTCTTCTAGAGTACTTATGGATAATAGACAGTTTTATATTAAAGAATTTGATAGCACATATTATTATAATTTTAAGTCTGAGTATAGATTTTTTAAATTTATCGAAATTTATGTTAGAACAAGAATTTTTGATATGAAGACATTCAAAAAAGATATGGAAATGATAATAAATACAGTTGATACATCAAATTTACCTGGATATAAAAGACTTCTTACAGAAGAATATTGGAAAATAAGTGATGAAGAATTTGACCCAATAATTGATGAAATTCTTGAAGATGTTAGAACAGGTAAGACAAGTTTAATTGAAAATGTAAAATTATTTATATATTTTGATTATTTAATAAATAAAGGATTAATTAAGCATAGCATGCAAGAGGTAAAAGGGATATTTGTAAACGGAATGAATATTTCTTCACTTGTATCTAGCTATTGTGATAATGCAGAAGACGAGCTTGATACAATTGGTATAGGAGAACCTTCTAAAGACGTAGAAGATATTTTAAGACACTTTTATAACTTGAATTCTAAGTTAAAAGATAGAATGTATATTGAAATGGCTGATAGTATATTTAAGTGTATTCCAATGAAAATGGAAGTGTTTTATGAAAGATTTGATAAAGAATGCATGAATATACCTATTTTTAAGTATTATGATGTATATCAAACTTTCCAAAGATTGTCTTGTGCAAGCAATGAAGATATTGTAACTATTAAAGAAAAATTGATGAATAGGGCAGAAGTATTTACAAAAGAGATTGAACCTGAAATGAAGAATATTAGACAATTGAAGCAGATTATAGATGAGTATGTAAAAGATAAGGATAATAGTATAAAACTTGTTATGCTAAAAGATTTTTCTAATGATTTAGGCAAAATTATTGAGAAATATGAATAAACTTTATGTTTTTTACAAATAAATAATCACGAGAGTGATTTATATGATAAAGAAGATATTAATTGGATTATTAGCTGGAATAGTAACAGGTCTCTTTGGTTCAGGGGGACGGTATGATACTTGTTCCAGCTTTTACTTATATACTTAAACTTAGTGAAAAAGAGGCAAGAGCAACATCTATTTTTTGTATACTTCCTATGGTATGTGCAAGTTCAGTATTTTATTTGAAGTCGTCTTATATAGATTTTAAACTTAGCATTTTGTGTGCTATTCGGAGGAGCTATTCGGACGGATTTTTTGGAGCTAAAATCATGCAAAAGCTTTCAGATAAATATTTGAAGATATTTTTTACAATATTTCTAATTTATGTTGGAATTAAATTAATTTTAGGAGCATAGGAGGAAATGCGAGATGGTTAATGTGTTAATAGGGATTATATCTGGTTTGGTTTCTGGAATGGGAATGGGAGGAGGAACTATTTTGATTTTATGCCTCTCGCTTTTTATGGGAATTGACCAACATACTGCACAGGGTGCAAACTTAGTATTTTTTATTCCTACTTCTTTAGTTTCCATTGCGACAAATATAAAGAAAAAAATTATTAAATGGAAAACGGGATTTATTGTAGCACGGATGTCGGTTTGATAGGAGCTATTATTCGGAGCAAAAATTTCTATAAGTTGGGAGGCTACAAAGCTTAAAGTTTATTTTGGAGTGTTTTTACTTATTATTGCAGGTGTTCAAATTTTTACAATATTTAAAAACAAAAATTAAGTATATATTTAGTTTATTTAGCAATACTATTAATTGAAGTTAAAATAAAGTTTTAGGAGGTAAGTATTATGAAATTTGTAAAAGGTATGGTAATTGGAGCTGTCGGAGTTGCAGGAATTGCTATGATGTATGTTGAAAGCAACAATAAAGTAAAAAAACAGTTAATGAGAAAAGGAAAACAAATGGCTAAAAAGATGGGGATTATGTAGGTCAAGCACAAATGGAGTTCTTTTTTCATAGACTAATCGTATGAGGTGTGAAGCACATGGTTGATTTTATACTAAATGCGTTAGTCTATGTTTTAGCCATTTATGGGGTTATTGAGATTATTAAAACTATTTTTTGCATTATGAGTTTTGATGCTCTTGAAAAGGAAGATGTATACATAATAATTGATACTGATCAAGTTGCAAAAGATAAGATAGAAGCTATGAAGCAAGGGCATAATGGAATAATTGTGGCTGATTGGCATGAGTTTAAAGAATTAGTAGAGAAGATGTAGTTTTTTGCTTTTCTTTTTGGGATTTTTGTTGATAAATAAAATATAGTATGCTACAATTGTAATATAAAATCTTAGAGGAAAAGGAGCTAGTAATTTATGAACTATTGGAGTAAAAATATAACTGAAATAGCAAATGAATTTGAGACAGATTTAGAGGATGGATTAAACTCTGAAAAGTTAATAGAGAATACTCAAAAATATGGATTAAATGAGCTTGAAGCAAAGAAAAAACAAAGTTTATTTGTTAAGTTCCTAAACCAATTTAAGGATTTTATGATAATTGTTTTAATTATTGCTGCTATTGTATCTGGATATGTAGGTATAAAAGAAGGGGAAGGACTAACTGATTCTATAATTATAATGATAGTAGTTATAATGAATGCAATTATTGGAGTAGCTCAAGAAAATAAAGCGGAAAAGTCGCTTGAGGCTTTACAAAAAATGAGTGCACATATGACAAAAGTTATAAGAAATAAAAATGTACAAATTATACCTGCAAGAGAGCTTGTACCAGGAGATGTGGTTATATTAGATACAGGTGATTATGTACCAGCTGATTTGAGACTTATTTCTACTCAAAATTTGAAAGTTCAAGAATCAGCTCTCACACGGTGAATCTCTTCCAGTGGACAAGTTTGCAGAGGAAATATATGAAGATAATATTGGCGTGCGGAGATAGGCATAATATGACTTTTTCTTCAAGTATGGTAACATATGGAAGAGGAAAAGGTATTGTTATTGCAACAGGAATGGAAACAGAAGTAGGTAAAATAGCTAATATGATAAATCAAGTAGAAGATAGTGAAACACCACTTCAAAAGAGACTTAATAGTCTTGGTAAGACCCTTGGTATTGCATGCTTGGGTATTTGTTTGATAATATTTTTAATTGGTATTTTTTATGGAAAAAATGTAATTGATATGTTTATGACAGCTGTGAGTTTAGCTGTTGCTGCAATTCCAGAAGGACTTGTAGCTGTTTCTACTATTGTACTTGCAATTGGAATGCAGAGAATGGCTAAGAAAAATGCTATTGTAAAAAAATTGCCAGCTGTTGAAACACTAGGTAGTGCTTCTGTTATTTGCTCAGATAAGACAGGAACTTTAACTCAAAACAGAATGACAGTAAAAAAATTATTTTATAATGGTAAAGTTCATAATATTGAAAATATAGAAAAATCAAAAGTACTTGAAAAGCTAGTTTATGCAAATATGCTTTGTAATGATACTAAAATAATGGAAAATCGGAGAACTTGCAGGGGATCCAACAGAAACAGCTTTAACAGATATGGTATTTTCTTTAGGATTTAAAGAAAATATTATACATGAAAATCAAAGAGAAGAAGAAATTCCATTTGATTCTGAAAGAAAATTAATGACTACAATAAATAAAGTACGGAGATAAATATATTGCTTATACTAAAGGTGGAGTAGATGAAGTACTTGTAAGATGTACAAGTTATGAAACTGAAGAGGGCATAAAAACAGATTTAGAAAAGTATACAAAGAAAATTTATAAAGAAAACGAAGAAATGGCAAAAAATGCACTAAGAGTACTTGCTTGTGGATATAAGGTGCTTAATAAGGTACCAAGCCATGAAGAAATGAAAGATATAGAAAAAGACTTAACATTTATTCGGAATGTGTGCAATGATAGACCCTCCAAGACTTGAAGTTAAATCAGCAATTGAAAAATGTAAAAGTGCAGGAATAAAAACAGTAATGATTACAGGGGATCATAAGATTACAGCTATTGCAATAGCAAAGGAACTAGGAATTTTAGAAAATGAGAGTGAAGCTCTTACAGGAAGTGAATTAGAAAATATATCTGATGAAGAGCTTGTGCGTGATATAAGGAAATATAGTGTTTATGCAAGAGTTGCACCAGAACATAAAGTTAGAATAGTAAATGCTTGGAAGGCAAATGGCGAGATTGTAGCAATGACTGGAGACCGGAGTAAATGATGCGCCAGCTTTAAAAACAGCTGATATTGGATGTGCAATGGGAGTAGTTCGGTACTGATGTTGCGAAAGAGTCAGCAGATGTTATCTTAACAGATGATAATTTTGCAACTATTGAAACTGCTGTAGAGGAAGGCAGGAGGATTTATAATAATATATTAAAGGTAATTCAATTTTTACTTTCAAGTAATATTGGAGAAGTTGTACTTTTGTTTTTAGCTGTTATGCTAACACCAGTATTTGCTAATTGGTTTGGAATAAGCAATTCAGCAAATCTTACACCATTACTTGCAGTTCATATTCTATGGATTAATTTAGTTACGGATTCCCTTCCAGCACTTGCACTTGCAGTTGATCCAGCAGAGGAAGATATAATGGAAAGAAAACCTAGAAAAAATTCAAATAGTATGTTTACAGGTGGGATGGTATATAGAGTTATCTATCAAGGTGTTATGATAGGTTTAATTACTTTGATTGCTTTTCTAGTGCGGACTTGCATCTAGTGAAGGGGCTATTGAGGAAGAAAGAATAAAAGTAGCACAAACAATGGCATTTTCTGTACTTGCAATTTCAGAACTTATACATGTGTTTAATGTTAGGAATAATGAAAAATCAATATTTAAAACAGGCATTTTGAGTAATATTAAGCTAATTCTTGCAATTGGGGTGTCATTTGTACTTGTTCTTGCAATATTACTTGTGCCAGCCCTAAGAGAGATTTTTAGTATTGTAGTACTTCCAAAAGAAAATATTTTCGAAGTAATAATACTTGTCCTTTCTCCACTTATTATAGTAGAAATAATGAAATTGTTGAAAATAAATACATTTAAAAATGAACAATAAAAGGGGAATAGAAGTGAAAGAAGAAAATAAAGAAGCAATATGTATAACTGCAAAAAAAGAAGAAAATGATATTGAAGAAAACGAATTTATTCAAGATGAATGGGGTAGTGAAGATGAGACATCTGGTATGATAACAGTAGAAAAAACAAGTAAAGAACTGTTAAATAGGATTTGTGTCTTTGTAAGCCTTGCAATAGTTGTTGTGGCTAGTTCTTCCGTTTGTGGCATATTGATTGCAGAGGCTTCTCATAGAGAGGAGGTTTCTGTGATAGAAAAGCCTGTTATAGAGTCTACGCCAGAACCGACACCTATAATTCCTGTATATTCGGAAGAAGCAAAAGAAAGAATGAAAAATATTTATAAATCTGAATTAAAGAATGAAGATAATAGAGAAGAAGAAAATGATAGTGTAAATAGCGAAGTGCAAAATATAGAAAAAGTTGCTTATTTAACTTTTGATGATGGACCATCTTCTAGTGTTACACCTCAAATATTGGAGATTCTAAAAAATGAAGGGGTGAAAGCCACATTTTTTGTTCTAGGAAGTAGAGCAGAGCTATATCCAGAGCTTGTGAAACAAGAATATGATGAAGGTCATTATATTGCAAATCATGGATATTCTCATAATTATAAAAGTATATATTCTTCTGTGCAAGCTATTTTGGATGAATATAATAGTACAGAGGAAAAGATAAAAATTGCTCTCGGAAATGAAAATTATTCGAGCCATCTTTTTAGATTCCCAGGAGGAAGTGAAGGTGGAAAATATGCAAAAATAAAAGATGAAGCAAAAGGATTTTTAGAAGAAAATAGTATTTTATATATAAATTGGAATTGCCTAACAAATGATTCTGTTGGAAAGCCAACATATGAAAGTGTGATTAAAGATTTTAAAATAACACAAAATGGAAAAGACAAAATAGTAGTTTTAATGCATGATACAGGGGCGAAACAGATTACAGCAGATTCTCTTCCAGAAATAATTTCTTATTTGAAAGAACAGGGCTATGTTTTTAAAAATTTTTATGATATAATGTATTAAAAAAGAAAAGGAGGTACTAAAAGATGGCATTAGTAACAACAAAGGAGATGTTTGAAAAATCAATAAAAGAGCATTTCGCAATAGGTGCATTTAATATTAACAATATGGAATTTATTCAAGCAATATTAGATGCAGCAAAGGAGGAAAATTCGCCAGTGATTTTACAAGCATCTTCAAGTGCAATAAAATATGCAAGAATGAATTATTTAATGAAAATGTGTGAGGCAGGTATTGAAGAAGCAGGAGTTCCTGTCGCAATTCATCTAGACCATGGACCAGATTTTGAAAGCTGTAAAATGTGTATAGATGCAGGATTTACTTCTGTAATGATAGACGGTTCAAAATATGATTTTGAAGAAAATGTAAGAGTAACAAAAGAGGTAGTAGATTATGCACATGCAAGAGGAGTTGTAGTTGAAGCAGAACTTGGAAAACTTGCTGGAATAGAGGATGAGGTAAATGTTGCAGAAGATGATGCAATGTTTACAGATCCTATGGAAGCAAAAGAATTTGTAGAAAGAACTGGTTGTGATTCACTTGCAATAGCTATTGGTACAAGTCATGGTGCATACAAGTTTAAAGGAGAAGCTAAATTAAGATTTGATATTTTACAAAAAATAAAGGAAAAATTACCAAATACACCAATTGTATTGCATGGAGCTTCAACAGTAATACCAGAACTTGTCGAAACTTGTAATAAATATGGTGCAGATATTCCAGGTGCAAAAGGTGTTCCAGATGAAATGTTACACGAAGCAAGTATAAAAGGTGTATCAAAAATAAATGTTGATACAGACTTAAGACTTGCTATGACTTCTGAAATAAGGAGAGTTCTTGCAGAGGAACCATCTGTTTTTGATCCAAGAAAATATCTAAAACCAGCAAGAGAAAAAGTAAAAGAAACTGTACAACATAAAATTAAAAATGTATTTGGCTCAAGTGGAAAAGCTTAAAAATAAGGAAGCATAATAAAAATATGCTTCCTAAATTTTTTGCTTCATAGCTCTTTCTATTTTTCTTTCTGCATCTTTTTTTGCCATATCTTCTCTTTTATCATAAAGTTTTTTTCCTTTTCCGAACACCAAGTTCTACTTTTACGAAGTTTCGTTTGAAATACAAGCTAATGGGGATTAGAGAATACCCTTTTTGCTGAATTAGTCCGAATTAGTTTATTTATTTCTCTTTTATTTAGTAAAAGTTTACGTGTGCGAAGAGGGTCTTTATTTTGGATATTTCCATGTTCATAATGCCCAATATGCATATTATATATGTAGCATTCACCATTTTTTATCATGGCATAACTATCTTTTAGATTTACTTTATTATTTCTTATTGATTTTATTTCAGTACCAGTTAAAATAATTCCTGCTTCTAGAGTATCGAGTATTTCATAATTATGTCTTGCAACTGGATTTTTAGCTATAGAGCTCATTTTTTTACCTTCTTTTCTTAATTAATATATATAATTATAATACAAAAATACCTATAAGTAAAGAAATAGAAGCTAAAATTTTAATATTTTAGCTTCCTAAAAATAAACTATCTTCTAGAAGTTGTTTGTCTTCCATAGTACCAAACAAGAGCAAGTATAACTAGACCAGTAATACTAAGAACTGTCCAAACAAGAGTAGTATTATGAGCACTTGCATTTGTCATACCTGTGCTTGAAGTTCTAGTAGCTGTATAATCTGTAGTATCAGTTCTTGTTTGCGAACTAGATGTCACATCATCTACTACATTTTTTGCACCATTTTTTACACCTTCCATTGCATGAGAAGCGTCAGTTGTCATATTTTGAACTCCACCTTTTATTCCATTTAAAGTATTTTCAGCTCCTTTTGCTATATCTTGTGCAAATACAGGTATAGAAAAAAGAGCGATAATACTAAATATAAATGTTGTAATTATAGATTTCTTTATCATCTTATTTTCCTCCTAATTAAAAAAGTCTGTCTAAACAATATATAGTTTGCATAAAAAGAGAAAAAATATGCGAAGAAAAAGACGAACCCAAGATTTTCTAAAAAAATAGAATGAATTTACATTCATTCCAATTTTTACATATTTTAACGTAAACGAATTAAAATTGCAATTGCTAAAATTATTAAAAGTATTCCAACAACGATTAGGAATATATTTATTATTGTCATAGCATCTAGATTTGAAGAACTAAGAGCAGCTGATTGTGCTGGTTGAATAGGAGCTGTTGTAGAGCTTCCGAGTTCCTTCATTTTGGGTGTTATTTCCTAGAGTATTACTTGAATTATTTGTTGTTCCACTTCCAAGAACTGTATTATCTGTATTTGTTGAATTTTCTGTAGTATTTGTGTTATTTACTGTACTTGAATTATTTGATAAATTCATATTAATTCCAGAAGCAGAAGAAAATGTATGTATAAGTAATAGTAAAGCAAATAAAATAATAGAAAATTTTACAATCTTAGTTATATTCATAAAAACCTCCATATCTTAAGTAGAATTTATGTACATGTACATTTTATAGTATTTTTATAATATTGTCAATGAAATATAAAGAAAATAATGATTAAATTGTAACTATTCAGAGATGCAATATATATTTCTTATATGATTTTAGTACTTCTGAATACTTACATTAAATTTTATAAATTTGAGGTGTTTTATGAACTTATTTAGAAAGTCTTGCCAAATCTATAAAAACGTGATAAACTATAAAAGAAAATTCAGAAAGGAAAAAGGTGACAGAAATTAATGCTAGATATAAAACTAATAAGGGAAAATCCAAGTTTAGTAAAAGAAAATATAAAGAAAAAATTTCAAGAACATAAATTACCACTAATAGATGAAGTTATAAAATTAGATGAAGAAAGTAGGAAAGTAAAACAAAAAGCAGATGACCTAAGAGCAAAAAGAAACGAACTAAGCGAACAAGTTCGGTGGGCTTATGCGTGAAGGTAAAAAAGATGAGGCTGAAACAATTAAACAAGAAGTTAAAAAAATAAATGAAGAATTAATTGAAATAGAACAAAAAGAAGAGAAATACAAATCGGAAATAAAAGAAATAATGCTAAAAATTCCAAATATTATTCATGAAACAGTTCCAATTCGGAAAAGATGATTCTGAAAATGTAGAAATTCAGAAATATGGGGAACCAGTAGTTCCAAATTATGAAATTCCATATCATACAGATATAATGGAAAAATTCTCTGGAATAGATTTGGACTCAGCAAGAGAAGTTGCAGGAAATGGCTTTTACTATTTAACAGGAAATATAGCAAGACTTCATTCAAGCATAATAAGTTATGCAAGAGACTTTATGATAAATAAAGGTTTCACATATACAGTACCACCATTTATGATAAGACAAGATGTAGTAAAAGGAGTAATGAGCTTTGAAGAAATGGATGCAATGATGTACAAAATTGAAGGTGAAGACTTGTATCTAATAGGAACAAGTGAACATTCGATGATAGGAAAGTTCAAAGGAAAAATATTAGAAAGTGAAAAAATGCCATATGCAATGACATCATACTCGCCATGTTTCAGAAAAGAAAAAGGAGCACATGGAATAGAGGAAAGAGGAGTATATAGAATACATCAATTTGAAAAGCAAGAAATGATAGTTGTATGTGAGCCAGAAGATAGTTATATGTGGTATGATAAAATGTGGTCATACACAGTAGAATTATTTAGAAGTTTAAAAATTCCTGTACGTACACTAGAATGCTGTTCAGGAGACTTAGCAGATTTAAAAGCAAAAAGTGTGGATGTAGAAGCATGGAGTCCAAGACAGAAAAAATATTTTGAAGTGGGTAGCTGTTCAAACCTTACAGATGCACAAGCAAGAAGGCTAGGAATAAAGATAAAGAAAAAAGGTGAAAAGCAAAGTTATTTTGCACATACTTTAAATAATACAGTGGTTGCACCACCACGTATGCTAATTGCATTTTTAGAAAATAATTATCAAGAAGATGGAAGTGTATTAGTACCAGAAGTTTTACGCCCATATATGGGAGGAATGGAAAAACTATAAAATAAAAAAGGATAAATCAAAAATGATAGTAAAAAATCCAAAATTTGAAATATCAGCAGTGAGTAAAAAGCAATATCCAAATACAAATTTAAAAGAAATAGTTCTTGCAGGAAAATCAAATGTACGGGAAATCATCATTTATAAACACACTTATAAATAGAAAAGCTTTAGCAAGAACTAGTAGTGAACCACGGAAAAACTAGACAAATAAATTTTTATAATATAGATGAAAAGTTTTATTTTGTGGATTTACCACGGATATGGATATAGCAAAATGTCAAAACAAGAACAAGAAAAAGTGCGGAAAGTTTATTGAAGAATATCTATTTACAAGGGAAAATATCAAACTAATAATTTTAATTATAGATATAAGACATAAGCCTAGTGAAAATGACAAGATGATGTATGATTATATAAAAAGTACAAATAAGCCATATTTGATAGTTGCAAATAAAGCAGACAAAATTGCAATAACAAAAGTAGATGAAGCTATAAATGAATTAAGAAAAGAACTAGAGCTGAAAGAAGACGAAGTATTACTTCCATTTTCAGCAGAGAAGAGAAGAATTTATACAGATAAAATGTGGGAAAGTATACTTGCTTTTTAAGAAAGGAAGAAAATAGACGTGAAACTTGGTGCAGATAACGAAACATTAGCAGAAAATAGAGTGCTAATTTTATATTTATTATCATTACTAGATAGTGCAGTAAATAATGATGCACTTTATAGACTGGTTTTATCAATACAAGACATGAATTATTTTTACTTCCAACAATTCTTATTAGATTTACAGGCAAATAACTACATAGCAATTTATGAAAAAGAAGGAATAGAGCTTTACGAGATAACTGAAAATGGCAGAAGTACTCTTACTTTAACAATAGATATGCTTCCTGGAATTATAAAAATGAAAGTTGACCAAAAAGTTAAAGGTGAATTAAGAGAAATACAAAATGAATCAGCTATAAAAGCAGAATTCATTCCACTTAGTGAAAGAGAATTTATAGTAAAGTGCAAGATTATAGAAAATAATGTTGTAAACTTTGAAATACAAACACTTGCAAGTTCTCGAGAACAGGCAATTAAGATAGTTAAAAATTGGGAAGAAAATACAAATGAAATATATCCAAAAGTAATAGAATTATTAAATAAAGAAAGGAAAGAGGAGGAATAGCTATGGCAGAAAACAAAGAGTTTGTAAAAGATATTGCAAATATAGATGAAGACTTTGGTACATGGTATACAGACATAGTTAGAAAAGCAGATTTAGCAGATTATACAGATACAAAAGGATGTATTGCAATAAAACCGTATGGATTTGCTATTTGGGAAAATATTAGAAATTATGCAGACAAATTATTTAAAGAAACAGGAGTACAAAATGTATATTTTCCAATGCTCATACCAGAAAGTTTACTTCAAAAGGAAAAAGATCATGTTGAAGGGTTTGCACCAGAAGTTGCTATGGTAACAGAAGCCGGAGGAGAAAAATTAGAAGAAAGATTAGTTATAAGACCAACTTCGGAGACTATATTTTCAATGCTGTATTCTAAATGGTTAAAATCATGGAGAGATCTTCCAATGATATATAATCAATGGTGTAGTGTTTTAAGATGGGAAAAGGAAACAAGACCTTTCTTGCGTTCTAGAGAATTCTTATGGCAAGAAGGACATACAATACATGAAACAAAAGAAGAGGCAATGGAAAGAACCTTACTAATGCTTGAGGTTTATGCAAAAGTTGTAGAAGAGTTGCTTGCAATCCCTGTTATTAAAGGGAAGAAGACTGAAAAAGAAAAGTTTTCAGGTGCAGAAGAAACATACACAATCGAGACTCTAACAAGAGACGGAAGAGCTTTACAATCTGGTACATCTCACTACATAGGACAGAACTTTACAAAACCATTTGAAGTAAAATTCCAAAATAGAGAAGGAAAAGAAGAATATGCTTATCAAACATCTTGGGGAATAAGTACAAGACTTATGGGCGCACTAATAATGGCACATGGAGATGAAAGAGGGCTAAAGCTTGCGCCAAAGCTTGCACCAATTCAAGTAAAAATAATACCAATTGCAATGCATAAGGAAGGTGTGCTAGAAAAAGCAGAAGAATTAAAAGAAAGATTATCAAAAGAATTTAGGGTAGAACTAGATGATAGAAAAGAAGTAACACCAGGATTTAAATTCAATGAATGTGAATTAAAGGGAATTCCTTTGAGAATAGAAATTGGTCCAAGAGATATAGAAAATGGTAAATGTATAATTGTTAGAAGAGATACTCTTGAAAAGAAAGAAATAGAACTGACTAATTTAGAAAATGAAATTAGAGAAACTCTTGAAGAAATACAAAAAAATATGTATAGAATTTGTGAAAATAGACTAAGAGAAAAAACAGTAGTAGCAACTACTCTAAAAGAATTTGAAGACAAAATAAATGAAGAACAAAGATATATAAAGGCAATGTGGTGCGGGGATTCAGCATGTGAAGATAAAATAAAAGAATTAACAGGTGCACATTCAAGATGTATACCATTTGAACAAGAAAATTTGCGGAGATAAGTGTGTATGTTGTGGAAAAACGGCTAAAACAATGGTTATATGGGGAAGGCAATATTAAGAAAAAGATAAAAAAGGAGCAAACAAATGGAAATAATAGATGGAAAAGTACTTGCACAAAATGTTAGAGAAAATTTGAAAAGTGAAGTAGAAGAATTAAAAAAACGAGGTATTTCACCTAAATTTGCAGTAATACTAGTTGGGAATGATAAAGCGTCTCTTACATATGTTAAAAGTAAAAACAAGGCATGTAGAGAACTTGGAATTGAATGTGAAGAGAAGATTCTTAATGAAAATACTAATATGGAAGAATTACTTGGAATAATAGATGATTTGAATAAAAGAAAAGATATATCTGGAATCTTACTTCAAAGTCCTATACCAACACATTTAGATATAAATGAAGCATTTAAAAGAATTGCACCAGAAAAAGATGTTGATGGGTTTAATCCTTGCAATGTAGGTAAGCTTTGTTTAAATCAAGATACTTTTGTATCGTGTACTCCATATGGGATTATGAGAATGTTTGAGGCATATAATATTCCACTTGATGGAAAAAGTGCAGTAGTTATAGGAAGAAGTAATATTGTTGGGAAGCCTATGGCTCTTAGCCTTCTTAATAAAAATGCAACTGTAACAATTTGCCACTCTAAAACTCAAGATTTGAAAGAAATAACTAAAAAAGCAGATATTGTAATTGCAGCAATTGGAAAGAAACATTTTGTTACAGATGATATGGTAAAAGAGCGGAGCAGTTGTTATAGATGTTGGAATAAATAGAACAGAGGAAGGCATTTTTGGAGATGTAGATTTTGAGAAGGTCAAAGAAAAAGCATCTTTTATAACACCAGTACCAGGTGGAGTTGGACCTATGACAGTAGCAATGCTTATGACAAATATCGTAAAAGCAGCTAAAGGAATTAATTTTGATTAATTATAATTTGTATGGGGGCAGTTTATAATTAAGTATGATATATATTGGTTGGAGAGATTTCAAAACGATTAATTGTTTTGAAGTCTCTTATTTATATTTAAAGGAGAAGTTTTTATGAAGTTAATTAAAATTAATGATGAAAATTACCCAAGAAATTTACTTAATATTGAAAATCCCCCAAAGAAGCTTTATGTAATAGGAAATGAGAAAATTTTAGGCGATTTTGGAATTGCAATTGTAGGTACTAGAAATGCAAGTAAATATGGAGAAGAAATTACAAAATCATTTGCATATGGGCTTGCAAAACAAGGTATAAATGTAATTAGTGGTCTAGCAAGGGGAATAGATACATATGCACATTCTGGAACAATTCTTGCAAAAGGAAAAACAATTGCGGTTCTTGGAAGCGGATTTCGGAAATATTTACCCGAGAGAAAATGCAGAGCTAATTAAGAGAATAATTGATGAAGGGGGAGCTGTTTTGACTGAATATGAAATTAATGAAAAACCACTACCGATAAATTTCCCAAGAAGGAATAGAATAATTAGTGGACTAAGTCAAGGTGTGATAGTCACAGAAGCAAGTCAAAAAAGCGGAAGCTTAATTACAGCGGATTTAGCGCTAGAACAAGGAAAAGAAGTTTTTGCTGTGCCACGGAAATGTAAATGCATATACATCAAAAGGAACAAATATGTTAATCAAACAAGGAGCAAAATTAGTAGAAAATATATTTGATGTATTAGAAGAATATGTGTGATAAAACACATATGTGGGGAGCTTTTTTAAACATCCTGCTTGACAAATTTTGGGAGATATAGTATAATAATAAACAATGTGTATCATACTATGTTTAGTATGGTAAGGATGAGATTTTGAAGCAAACAAATGCTGTGTTTGTTAAAGAAAATTTGTTGAACGGGAAAATTGAATAAGAAATTGCAAATAGGCAAAGTTTTTTGTGCGAAAAGCACTTCACTTTGTCTTAGCTTTAAATGTTGTTTGGTTTTTCGGGAGAAATAAGAAAGGAACGTGAAAAACATATGACGAGTTCAAATGAGAAACAGGAAAAAAAAGAGCCTGTAATAAAAAAAGAAGGAAAGAAAAGAGAAGTTCATGTAAGAAGAGAAAGTCAAAAGAGAAAAACAGTAAATAAAGAAATAAGAGAAAATAGTGAAGAAAAGCTAATTACAAAAAATACAGAAAAACAAGCAAAAGGACGCGAGAATAAGCTTAAAAGACATAAGAAAGAAGAGCAAAGTGAAAATTTAATAGCAAAAAAAGAAGTAAATATACAAGAAAGAAACAGTAAAATATCAAAAAGAGGAAGAAGAAATTCAAAAAAGCAGAATGAAGATGTTAGAATGAAAAAATCTCCACTTAAGATAATTCCATTAGGAGGACTTCTTGAAATAGGAAAAAACATAACAGTTTTTGAATATGAAGATGAAATTATAATAGTAGATTGCCGGTTTAGCATTTCCAACAGAAGATATGCTTGGAGTAGACTTAGTTGTCGCAGATACAACTTATTTAGAAAAAAATAGAGATAAAATTAAAGGATTAGTTATAACACATGGTCATGAAGACCATATTGGAGGAATTCCATATCTTTTGAGACAAGTAAATGTACCAATTTATGCAACTAGATTTACTCTTGGACTTCTTAGAAATAAACTTGAAGAACATAGACTTTTAAAAAGTACAAAAATGCATGAAATTGCTCAGGGAGAAACAGTTAATTTTGGTAAAATTAAAGTTGAATTTATTAGAACATCACATAGTATTCCAGATGCAGTAGGTTTTGCAATATATACACCAATTGGAACAGTTGTCCATACAGGAGACTTCAAAATTGATTATACACCAATAGATGGTCAAAAAATCAATTTTGGAAGACTTGCTGAAATAGGCGAAAAAGGTGTAATGCTTTTAATGTCAGATAGTACAAATGCTGAAAGAAAAGGATTTACTAAATCAGAAAGTACAATTGGAGATGTACTTGATGAACTTTATGCACATTGTACAAAAAGAATTGTAGTTGCAACATTTGCATCAAATGTACATAGAGTACAGCAAATAATTAATTCTTCAGTGAAATATGGAAGAAAAGTTGCAATTTGTGGTAGAAGTATGGTAAAAATGATAGAAACTGCTGTAGAATTAGGATATATGGAAATACCAAAAAATACAATAATTGACATTGAAATGGTAAAAAGTTATCCTGATGAATGTTTAACAATAATTACAACTGGTAGCCAAGGAGAGCCAATGTCAGCACTTACAAGAATGGCGGCAGGAGAGCACAAAAAAGTAGAAATAACACCAAATGATTTGGTTATAATTTCTGCAAACCCAATACCAGGAAATGAAAAATTTGTATCAAAAGTAATAGATGACTTAATGCAAATCGGTGCAGAAGTAGTATATAGTTCACTTGCAGATATACATGTATCAGGGCATGGATGCCAAGAAGAGCAAAAACTTATGCTATCATTAATAAAACCAAAATACTTTATGCCAGTACATGGGGAATATAGACAACTTATAGCACATGCAGAAACGGCAGAAAAGATAGGCATACCACATGAAAATATATTTATAATGAAAAATGGTAGAGTACTTGAAATAGGAGAAAATGAAGCGAAAATAGCAGGTTCAGTTCCAGCACGGAAAAGTAATGGTAGATGGACTTGGAATCGGAGATGTTGGAAGCATTGTATTAAAAGATAGACAGCATTTATCACAAGATGGTTTAATTATAGTAGTATTAGCGATGGATAAATCGACTGGAGAAATTGTTTCAGGACCAGATATAATTTCAAGAGGATTTGTATATATACGTGAATCAGAAAATTTGATGGAAGACATGAAACAAGCATTAAGATACAGATTAAAAGAAATTCAAGAAAATAATATAACAGATTGGTCAGTTATAAAAATTGCAATAAAAGAGACTTTAAGAGATATATTATTACAAAAAAATAGGAGAAACCCAATGGTGCTCCCAATTATAATGGAGGTATAAATTTTATGGATTATAAAGAATTAGCAAATTTAATATTTCCGAAGGTAAAAGATAGAGAATATTATGAAGAAAAGTATCCTAAAAGAAATTTAAAAGAAGGGGCAATGGTAGTAAGATTTGCACCTAGTCCAACAGGCTTTGTGCATATTGGTGGAATTTATACAAGTGTAATCTGTTCAAAACTTGCAAAACAAACAGAGGGTGTGTTTATTTTAAGAATAGAAGATACAGACCAAAAAAGGGAAGTTGAGAATGGAGTTACTCGGAATTATCGAGGCATTAAAAAAATTTAATCTTGAACCAAATGAAGGAATGATTGATGAAGAAACTTCAAATGGTGAGTATGGACCATACAAACAAAGTCAGAGAAAAGAGATATATCAAGCATTTGCTAAGAGACTGATCGAAGAAAAAAAGGCATACCCATGTTTTTGTAAATCAGATGATTTAGAAGAAATGAGGAAAAAGCAGGAAAATGCAAAATTAAGACCAGGATATTATGGAGAATGGGCAACTTGTAGAAATCTTGGACTTGATGAGATAGAAAAAAGGATAAAAAATGGTGAAGAATATATAATAAGATTTAGGTCTGAGGGAAATCCAGAAAAGAAGATAAAACATCATGATGTCATAAAAGGTAACATAGATTTTCCAGAAAATGATCAAGACATAGTTATAATTAAGTCTGACCGGATTACCTACATACCATTTTGCACATGCAGTTGATGATTATTTAATGGGAACAACTCATGTAATACGACGGAGATGAATGGCTTTCTTCACTTCCAGTGCACGTACAGCTTTTTGGTGCACTTGGAGTTAAACTTCCAAAATTTGCACATATTGCACCAATCATGAAAGAAGAAGACCGGAGCAAAAAGAAAGTTAAGTAAGAGAAAAGACCCAGAAGCAGCAGTTGAATATTATGCAAAAGAAGGAATTCCAGCAGATGCTGCAAAAGAATATTTATTAAATATTGCTAACTCAAATTTTGAAGGGTGGAGAAAACAAAATAAAACTGCAAGCATGGATGAATTTGAACTTGCATTAAATAAAATGAGTGTAAGTGGAGCCTTATTTGATATGGTAAAACTTTTGGATATTTCAAAAACAGTAATTTCGAGATACACAAAGGAGGAAGTGTTCAAAGAAGTATGCGCTTGGAGCGAAGAATATGACCTAGATTTGAAAAAAATGCTCGAGGATGACATAGAATACACCTTAAAAATTTTAGGGATAGAGAGAGGAAATGAGAAGCCTAGAAAAGATATTGCCAAATGGTCTGATATTAAAGATAATATTGAATATATGTATGACTCAAGATTTTTAGAAAAAGATATAAATTATGAATATCAAAATATAAATGATGAAACAGAGATAAATAAGATAGTAAAAACATATATTGAAAAATATTTTGATTTATCTGATGATAAACAAATTTGGTTTAATAAGATGAAAGATTTAGCAGAGGAATTTGGATATGCAAGAGAAGTTAAAGAGTATAAACAAAATCCAGAAAACTACAAAGGCCATGTTGGGGATATAAGTACAGTAATTAGAATAGCATTAACAGGAAGAGCAAATACACCAGATATGTATGAAATAATGCAAGTACTTGGAAAGAATAGTGTGGAAGCAAGATTAAAAAAAGCAATAAAGGAGTAAAGTATTTTTGAGAAACATAAAATTAACAATAGAATATGACGGAAAAGGCTTTGGTGGGTGGCAAAAACAGCCTGGAAGACCTAATATTCAAGGTGAAATAGAGAATGTAATAAAACTAATTACAAAAGAAGATGTAGAGCTAAATAGCTCACGGAAGGACAGATAGCCGGAGTGCATGCACTCCGGTCAAATTGCTAATTTTAAGACTGAAAGTACACTTGATTTAAAGAAAATGCAAAAAGCATTTAATGCAAATCTAAAGAATTCAATAGTAATTAAAGGGATTGAAGAAGTAGAAGAAGATTTTCATGCAAGATATTGTGCAAAAGAGAAAACTTATAGATATATTATAAATAATAGTGAATTTCGGAAGTGCAGTATTTAGAGCTTTAGAATATCATATACCTCAAAAACTAGATTTTGAAAAAATGCAAAAAGCAATAAAATATTTTGAAGGAACACATGATTTTAAAGCTTTTAAATCAAGTGGAACAAGTAGTAAAAGTAGTGTAAGAACAATTTATAAAACTAAAATCGAGAAAAAAGATGAAAGAATAATAATTGAGCTTACAGGAAACCGGATTTTTATATAATATGGTTAGGATAATTTCTGGAACTCTAGTAGAAGTAGGGCTCCGGGAAAATAAAACCAGAAGAATTGCCAAGTATAATAGAGATGAAAGATAGGCAAAAAGCAGGAAAGACACTTCCAGCACATGGTTTATATTTAGTAGAAGTAAAATACAAATAGTAACCAAATTTTAAATTTCTCATAATATATATAAAATAGGAGGAGATACATATGGGAAATTTATTACTACTACTTTTTGCGCTTCCAGTCGCAACAATTATTATTGCATCAGTGTTAGAAAGACAGATAAAAAGTCCAATTGCAGTTGCAAGTCTTATATTTGCAATTTATTTAATTGTAACATTTGCAGTATTTGATGCAAGTTTTTTAGTCTATGCAATTATATATACAATACTTGCTTTTATTTCAGCAGTTATTACAAGGCTAATTTTAAATTTTATAAATGATAGAGAAGATGATTACAATATATGTGATATTATGAATTGTAATAATAACACAAATAGTTTAAGTGATATAAACACTATAAATAATACAAATTCAAATAACTGTGGATGTGGTTGCAATAGATATGCTGGAAATAGGTATTATAGATAAAACTATATATCAAAGTTTAAAAATGCAAAATTACTCAAAATTAAGTAGGTGTAAATAGCTGCAAATGAACCTTGCATAAGTTTTGCCATTATATATGGTTTTATGGATATATCTGATGTAGAAGTAATACTTAGTACTTGAAGCAAAATAGAAATACCGCCAAAACCAAGTAAAAATGAGCAAATAATCATATTTACAGAAATTGCTTTAAAAGGGACTTTAGATATTAAAGAAACTCCATTAGTTAGTTCTATAATTCCTGCAAAAAAACCATTTGCAAAAGAAATAGGCAAGTTTAGCTTATTTAATATTGGTGATGAAACTATAGATAATATTTCAAATATTTTAGTGTTATTAAGTATGGAAATAATAACACTAAAAAGCATTACAAAACCACCAATCATAATAATTGTATTTATTGAACTCATGATACTATTTTGAAGTATAGAGCCAAGATTAGAAAAATTTGCTGTAGTCTTTTGGTCTTTTTTAGAACCAAGATTGGCATGATTTTTACTTATAATGTTTTTTTTCTTACATTTCCAAAATCTAAATAAAATTCCCACTGTCAAACAAGATAAAATATGTGTTAAAAATAGTACAAATCCAATTGTTGTATTTCCAAAGAGTGAAATACCCACAGTTCCAATTATAAAAAGTGGACCAGAATTATTTGTAAAAGTTATAAGTCTTTCTGCCTCTTCTTTTGTACAAATTCCGTGCTTTTCTAAAATTAGTTACAATTTTTGCACCAACAGGATAACCACTTATTATTCCCATAATCAAAGGAAAAGCACCTTCTCCGGGAACATTAAATAGAGGTCTCATTATTTTATTTAATTTTTTTCCTAAAATATCTATTATATCTGTATGAGAAAGTAACTCGCAAGCAATAAAAAACGGAAGTAGAGCAGGTACAACAGAGTTTACCCAAAGGCTAAGTCCATTTTTAGCAGAAGCTAAGTTATCTTGAGAAAATGCAATTAAGCCTACTAAAAATAGTACAAATATTATAGATAATAAATGTTTTCTTAAATGTATAAAAATAAAATTAATTCTAAAATTTTTCTTTATCATAATAATATTATATGGAAATCTGAAAAAAATAGAAGTACAAATTCAACTTAAAAATAAATAGGAATAAAGAGGATAAAACATGAATATATATTTAAAAATAGCAGACTAGCAATTTCTAAATAGCGAAGCTATAAGAAAAGGTAAGACCTGCAAACTTAAACAAAAGTAAAGGAGTGAAGAGATACGAAAATGGAACATTTAATGTCTAAAGAGGAAGTAAAAAGAAAATTTAAAACCGATTTTATAAGAGGGTTAAAGCAAGGTGAAGCAGAGGCAAGATTAGAAACATTTGGGAAAAATATTTTAAAGCATGAAAAAAAGCAAAATATATTTATAAAATTTATTAAGCAATTTAATGATTTTATGATAATTATACTTATTTTAGCATCATGCGTTTCAGCTATAATGGCAAAAGTAGATGGGACAGGCGATTACATAGAATCTATAATAATAATTACAATAGTAGTTTTTAATGCAATAATGGGACTTGTACAAGAAAGTAAAGCAGAGAAATCATTAGAAGCACTAAAGAAGATGTCTGCACCTACTGCAAAAGTAATAAGAGATGGAGAGCAAAGAATAATTCAAGCAGAAAATGTTGTGCCTGGTGATATAGTTATTTTAGAAGCTGGGAATTATGTTCCAGCAGATGCAAGGCTCTTAGAAAGTTTTAATTTAAAAATTGATGAATCTTCTCTAACAGGGGAAACAGTGCCAGTATTAAAAAATGATAAATTTGAAGTAAAAGGAGAGCTTGAAACTGCTGATATTTTAAATATGGCATGGGGCGGAACAATGATAACAAATGGGCATGCAAAAGCTGTTATAATAAAAACAGGTATGGAAACAAAGCTTGGTGAAATAGCAAAAATAATTTCAGAAGATGAAGCACCACAAACACCAATTCAAAGGAAATTAGAAGAAGTACGGAAAAAGTCTTGGGACTGTGTGTTTAGTTATATGTGGACTTATATTTTTTATTGGGGTATTTAAGCATATTCATGTAAAAGAGATGTTTATGACATCAATTGGACTTGCTGTTGCAGCAATCCCAGAGGGACTTCCTGCTATTGTTACAATAATGCTTTCAATAGGTGTAACAAAAATGGCAAAGAAAAATTCTATAATAAGGCGATTATCTGCAGTTGAAACACTTGGAAGTAGTAGTGTAATTTGTTCAGATAAAACTGGAACTTTAACACAAAATAAAATGCAAGTGGTAGAAACATATGGAGATACTGAGTTTGTCTTAGAACTTGGAACGATGTGTACAGATAGTATTATTACAAAAACAGGAGAAGTAAGTCGGGGATCCAACAGAAAATGCAATTGTCTATAAAGCAAAAGAATATGGAATAAATAAATCAAGTCTTTATGAGACTTTTGAAAGAATTGCAGAAATTCCTTTTGATTCAGAAAGAAAACTAATGACAACTATTCATAAGATTCGGAGGGAAATATAGGATAATTACAAAAGGTGCAGTAGATGTATTATTGAATAAGTGTGAGAAACTATATAAAGATGGAGAAATTAAAACATTAGATGCAAGCCTTAAAGAAATGATATTAAATAAGAATCTAAATCTCGCAGAAAAAGCACTAAGAGTTCTTGCTGTTGCGTATAAGGATATAGAAGCATTCCCACACAATTTAGATGCAGAACATGTAGAACAAAATTTGAATTTTGTTCGGATTAGTGCGGAATGATTGACCCACCAAGAGAAGGAGTAAAAAAAGCGATAAGAGATTGTAAAAATGCTGGAATAAAAACAGTTATGATTACTGGAGACCATATAATAACAGCAAAAGCAATAGCAAAAGAACTTCGGAATTTTAACAAATAATACTTTGGCAATAACAGGGAAAGAACTTGATAAAATTCCACAAAATTTATTAGAAAAAGATATAATGAAATACAGTGTGTTTGCAAGAGTTTCTCCGGAACACAAAGTAAGAATTGTTAAAGCGTTTAGAAGCACTCGGAAGAGTAACCGCAATGACGGGAGATGGGGTAAATGATGCACCAGCTCTAAAAAATGCAGATATTGGAATTGCAATGGGCTTAAATGGTACAGATGTTGCAAAAAATGCAGCAGATATGGTACTTACAGATGATAATTTTGTGACAATTGTAGAAGCAGTAAAACAAGGAAGGAGCATATATGAAAATATAAGGAAAGCAATACATTTTTTAATTGCAACTAATATAGGAGAGATAGTTACAATTTTTATTGGATTACTTTTAGGAATGAATACACCTCTTTTGGCTGTTCAACTTTTATGGATAAATTTAGTTACAGATTCTTTCCCAGCTATAGCTTTAGGATTAGAACCTGAAGATAAGGATATAATGAATAGAAAACCAAAAGATGCGAGAAAAGGTATTTTTGCAGATGGATTATGGGGAAAAATAATTGTAGAAGGTACTATGCTTCGGAATACTTACTCTTTTAGTATTTAGTTTTGGAAATAAGTATTACGGATTAGAAACTGCTAGAACGATGGCTTTTGTTACATTAGGGCTGATAGAAATGGTACATAGTTTTAATATAAGAAGTGAAGAATCGATTTTTAAATGTGGTGTGTTTAAAAATAAATTCTTATGTTTAGCATTTCTTTTAGGATTAATAATGCAAGTGCGGAATAGTAGTAGTGCCAAGTGTTAGAAATGTATTTGATTTGATACCATTAGATTTAAAGCAGTGGTTAATTATTGCTAGTATTTCTATAATTCCTATAATTATTATGGAACTTCAAAAAAAGCTAAATGAATTAGTTTTTGGAAAGCCCGTATATGAATATAAAGAAGCAAGAGAACAAAATTCTATTTATTAAGAATAAGAGCTTTGAACAGATAAAAAGTTCAAAGCTTTTTATATTCTAGGAAATTATGTAAAACTTAGATTTTCCTTTAGCGAAGTTGCTATAGCTGTTTGAACGAAGTGAAATACAGATATAGTATGCGGTGGTAATTAGCTTAGAAAATCTTAGTTCCGTTTTTTATAAATTTGTATTGATTTCTTTTCTTATCTATAGTAGAATAAAAATAAATAAGCACAAAGGAGGAAGCAAGAAGGAAGTATGGAAGACAAGATAAATGGCATAAAAGATAAACTTGAATATTTAGATTTAGACTTAAATAACATACCAAAAATTTTATTAGAAGATATAAATTCAGAAATAAGAGTAGCAAGAAATTATGAAGAAAAGAAGTATAAAGTATATAAATATGTACCAATAAGTAAGATAAAAATATTATTAACAAAAGCAAATCGATTAAATTCACTTCGGAGAAAAAAGTAAGATGGCATCACCTCTCTATACATATTTAGAACCAAAAGGTGAAGAAGGAATACTTAAGCATACAATATTTCTAAAAATGGTACAAGAAATGCAGATAAGTGAAGTAGAAAAATTAGAGGCAGAACAAAAAGTATTAGAAAAAGAAATTCCATTTAAAGTGAAATATAGAGAGAATTACTTATGGCAGATATATTATTCAGAATATAGTAAAACTTATTATATGATTGCACCAATAGAAGACCTAGATTGTTCTTCTTTATTTTATTTAATAAAACAAAAAATAAAATATGAAAAAACAGGAAAAGAAAAAAATATATTTGTGCCAATAAGTTATTTGGATTATTCAAAAAGATATTTTACAAAATCACAGGTATCAGATTTAGAAAAATATATATGGGAATTTACAAAAGAATGGCCTTTAATGTATGAGGTATATGATAAAAATGAAAATATGAGTTTTCAAATTGTAGGAAATACAAGGGTATATGAAAGGGTTAATAGTGTTTATAAAATCAAGTTAAATGATGAAGAAGAAGCATTAAAATTTTATAGATTAATCAAAGCATTATTTATATTAGAAACGGAATTCCCAAGTAGATATAAATTTGAAGTTAGAATATCAGATAATCGGAGGGCTAGAATTTTTAACTGCAAAGGAAGATCAAATATCAAAAACAGTTAATTATGATGATTTAAGTTCATTCATAAGAGATGAGTTTTTGAAAAGTAGAGTTGCATCAGAAGCACAAAATGAAGAAATATTAGAACTTTATGACAGATTAGAAAATTTGAAAGAAGAAGAAAAGAAGAAAGAAGAAGAATATAATTTAAGACAAAAACAAGTGACTACTTATTTAGAATGCAGAAAAAGTTTTTTTGGAAAAATAAGATATTTTTTTATAGGAAAACGTAAGGTAAAGGAAAAAAATGATGAAATAGAGCCATATAAAAGGAAGAGAGAAGAGAAGGATAAAGAAGAATTAGTTTATGATGACAAAGAGTTTTATACAATTGATGATTTAATAGGAATTACTAAAGTACTTGAAAGAACAAGTCTGCAAATAAGAGATACAAGACAAGATATAAAAGCTTTAGAAGCTTCTCTTGAAAGACTTAATAAAAAAATAGAAAATGCAAAAAGCTATTTAGATGAAATAGAAGAACATAAAAAAAGCATATTTGAATTTTGGAAATTTGTTAATAAAGATGGGGCACTTGGTCTAAACGAACCAGAAAAACAAGAAGAAATAAAAAGACAGATTGAGAAGGTATTTGATTATAATGAAGATATGGAAGAGCTTGGAAAGAAATTAGATAAACAGAATAGGGAAAAGCTAAATAAAGAAGAATGTGATAGTATTTTTATTGCAAGCACAAATGTGCTTGAGGATATAAATACACTAAAATCAGGTAAAGAAGCAAATTTTAAAGGAGCTTTAAAAGAGATTAAAGAAGAAGCTTTAAAAGAAGAAGTATTATTTGCATCAGAGGAATTTGATATATTTGGCACTATGACAAAAGACAAAACCCAAATAAGTACTTTAGGAAATACAAAACATAGAGAAATTAAAAAAAGCAAATTTAGAATTTTAGAAATAAATAAAAATACAAAAAATGAGGAATATATAGAAACCTTAAAAGAGATTACAAATAATTTAGATAGTACTATAGATAAGGCTGAATTTGGTGCGAATTTGAATGCATATTTTGCAAGTACAGGTGTATTAAATGATGAAAAATATAGCATATTACATATAAATCCAGAAAATGCATTAGAAACATTAAAGGATGAAGAAAAAATTAATTTATATAATATAAAATTAACTAAAAAAGCGAAAGCAATAGCGCTTACAAATATAATATATTATGATAATGGTAATCAAACATTACCACTTCGGAATGAATTTGCAAGATAAAATAGTTGTAGACATAAGTAAGCTTAAGCTAGAGCCAAAAAAACAAAAACTATTTAGAATAAATCAAGAAATAAATGAGGTAGATGTTAAAACTAAAATAGTTTGTGTATATGAATATGAAATGAAAGAGGAATAGGGGGCTTAAAAATATACATATGAGTGATGAGGAAAAGAAGAAATTTGAAAAAGCAGAAAACGTGCTTTACATATGTGAGATATTAGAGCGTGGAAAAAAATATGTAAAAACTATGAGAAGACTAGAAAAAGGAATAGAGTATATTTATTATGAAATTCAAGGAGAGAAGCGGGAAAAGAGAAAAAGTGCAAGATGAGAAGACTATTGCTTATTTAAGAAGTATGCATGAAGAAAATAATAGTGATATTATTTATTAATTAAAACAAAGGAAAGATTATGGATAAAGTAGAAAATAGCGAGGTAAAAGAGTATATTGTAAGATATGTTATAGAAAAATTAAAAACTTGTAAACCATTTGTTAAGGTTTATGGAAAAGGTTTTGCTAAAAAAAGCTTGTCTATGAATTTAGATAAAGTATATACAAATGAAAGAAGGAGTGACTCAAAAGGATATTATTTAGTAGAAAAAGCTTCTATAACTTTATGCACACAAGAAGAAAATGATGGAATTATGACACCTTCAGATATTGAAGAATCTCCTAAATTGCAGGGCGTTGTTTTTCATGAAATGATACATGCAATTTTGAGGAGAACAAAAAAAGAATGCGAAGATAGAGGATTAAGATATGGAACAGGTATGCTAGAATGTTATAAAGGTGGTGGAGAATTAGGAAGAGGATTAAATGAGGGCTTAACAAATTGGATTTGTAAAAAAGCAGGTGTATATGTAGATGGATATAGAAGTTTAACTAATTTTATGAAAATATTAGAACTAAGCATATCAGAAGAAAAACTTATGGAAATTGGTAAAGGTGGATTATATAGGGATGTACCAAGGCTTATGAAGATGCCACTTGAATATTGTGATACTTTTTTAGGAATAACAGATGAAATTTATCAGGGACATGTGAACATTATTGAATTAGAAGGTATTTCTAAAATATTAGAAGAATATCAAAATTATGCTACACTTCCTAAAGAAGAGCAATTAAGAGTGAAAAGAGCTTATGAAAAATTAGAAGAAAATCTGTTTTATACAAATATACTCTATGGAGACCCAACATATGAAGAAGAGCTAATTTCAAGAAATGCAAGTGACACAGTAGAAGAAAAGCTTAGGTATATGCAAAAAGTAAAGAGCGAAATAGAAGAAAGCATGGGAGAAAATGTCTCAGATGTCTTAAAAATAATGTTTAACACATATTTTAAAGATGAAATCGAAAGTGAAATGGCAGATGGCTATGTAAGAGAAGAAACAATGCGAAAATGGGACAAATTTAAGGGATTAGCAAGTGAATGTGCAGTAATCCAAAAAAGTACAGGAAAGAATACGGTAGTCGCAATAGGGCAAATTTATAATGTATATGACCAAATTGAGAAAAAATATTTTGGAGATATTATGAAAGAGGCGCAAACTTTAGTAGATAGTGGAAGTTTGACAGCAAGAAAAATGATGGAATTAGAAGCAAGATGTAATAGGGATAGAAACTCGGTGGATATGAAATTTGTTCAAGAGATAGCAGAAATGGTAAATCCAGATGAGAAAGAACAAGTGGCAGGGCTTTTAAGTGTTTTATTTGCAAATGGAAAAGCTCAAGAAATGGATAAATATTCTCAGCTTACAGTAAGAGGAAAAAAATTGCGGAATTGATATATATCAAAAAGATGGGGTAACTGTTGGAAGCGGACGAATAGGATTTTTAGAAGGAGAGCAAGATTTAGATGATGAAAAAATTTTTGATTTTACACATGATATGGGAGAAGATGATAGAGAAATAATAAGACAGTTTGATAAATTAAGGCAGAATGTATTAAGTCAAAATTCAAATGCACGGAATTAAAGTGCTAGATAGATTGATTGTTATTCAAACTGAAAAAGGAGAAGAATATTATGTGATTGAAGATGGTCAAATTCTTCGAGCGAATCTAGAAGAAAAAGAACCAGTAAAAATTAATATAGTAGGAGATAAGAAAAATTTACCTGCTTTGAGAAAAGATGGGATTTTCTCAAAGATTAGTGATTTGATTAGAAGAGGTCTATACAAAAATAAAGAAGACAGATTTCAGGAAGAGAGTGCAAGTCCTTATTCAGATAAAGGAAGCAGAAAAGAAGAATTTAGAAGAAATTTAAGAGATATGACAAGATATGATGAAAACATCTATGAAGACACAAACACAGTAATTCCCGAACAAGAGAAAGAGGAAAGATAGCAAGTTAATTAAAAATTGCTATCTTTTGTAATTTAACAAAAAAACATTTTGAATATTTTTTATTTACGTGGAACAAAGAGCGACGAGGAGTTTTGTTCTAGTGAAAAGACAGAAGAATTTAAAAGATGCAGAGCTCTTGTCTTTTTAGTCTAAATATGGTATAATAAAGTTATGATAAAGCCCAAGTGGCTAAATTTGGAGGTATTACAATGAAAGCTATTTTCAAAAGCATTTTCGAGACCCGGCATTCTGCGAAGACTCTGGTAAGCATGATCTTAATCGGTCAGCTACTCATTGCAATCTTTTTTCCGATGGTTTTGAGTATTGCTAAATATGGCATTTCCAATGCCAATATTCAGCAATATGAAATCCAGGCGGACGAAGTTGCAGAAAGAAACTGTGACAGGACATACTTGGATGAGCAAATCAGAGAACTTAAAAGAGAGCAAAAGGTAATTGCAGAATTTGATACAGTTTTTGCATGGTGCTTGAGAAACAGTGAAAGCAAATTTTCGGCATTTATGAGGGATTGCCAAGTGATTGGCATAATCTTAAGTTTCCTTACTGGTATAGTACTTCTTAGTGGGGGGGTACATGGTGTTATTGAAAATACAATGTACAAACTCAATATAGGAGGAAAAGAGGAAGAAGAGATTATTTCAACAGCTGATGAAAACCCAAATATTCGAGTGATTTTAGGAGACATAAGAGAAGGGAACGAAAAGGAACCAACATCAGCAGAGCTTTTTCAAAAGTTACTGGATGCAAGAGATTCTTGCTATGATTGTGTTGAGGAGGGCGTCTCGAAAGGTAACAAGATGTAAAATATTCCCCCGTACTTATCTATAAAGTGCGGGGGGATAATTTAGCAAAACTAGTCGGAATGTGGTAAGAGACAAGTTTGCATATGAGATAGTTTGTAAGGTAGAGATGTAATAATTCAACTTATAAGAAATTACTATAATTTCAAAATGTTTTGAAAAAAGTATTGAAAAATCATAAAAAATATAGTAATATAAATATAGATTTTAATCAAGAAAGTTTATATCATGTATATTTCTATACATAAAAATATCAAATGTACAAAAATATAATAAAAGGAGGAATGGCTGTTTGGAACTAGATATAGAGCATGCTACAAAAGAAAATAGTCTTTTTAATAATGATGTGAAAAAATTTACAGAAGAATTAACTGAAAGTTTGGAAACAGAAGAATTATTAATATATAATTTACCTATAGATAATGGAAAATTTACAAATGAAAATTTGGAGAAAGTGGAGGAAAAATACAAAGAAATACTTAAAGAATTTGCAAAAACATATGATATGAAAGAAATTTATACAGTTTTAAAGGCTGGCAAAAGTAATAATATAATAAGAGAGTATAATATAGAACAAGATAAAATTAAAGATTGGCAAATAGAAACAAATAAATGCCCAGTAAATTGTAAAACAGGTACTATACTACAAAAAATTGATAATAAGTATATAATAGATAAAGAAATGACGCAAGATGCATATTATCAAATGAAAGAATACGAAACCAATTTGCTAAATGAGCAACAAAAAAATTTAAACAAAATAAGAAAAAATGGTGAATTATATTATGTCAAAAGTATAGAGCGGAGATTGCAAAGCATGGAAGACAGAACTTATACATAATGGAGAAAGTTTTCAAGAAATAGATATGCCACATGATGTTTATCATATGATAGAACAAGGGTCTGTTCTTAAATATGAAAAAGGGAAATATTCTATTGCAGAGGGTGAAAGCATTTTTGATTTACACAAAAATCTTGAAATGGATTCACAGTATTGCAGAGATGAAAATATGTATTATACTCCTAAAGGGAAATTGACTAAAAAGCAATTAGAATTCTTAAACCAAACACAAGAAACGAAAGAAAAAAATGTTTTTGAAAGGATATTTGATAAACTGCGAGAATTAAAAGAAAAATTTTTATCATTATTCAAATAAAGTGAAAATGACGACTTCAAAAATGTAAAAGTCAATATAAAATTGAGGAAAAAATACAGAATTAAATTGATGATAGTGTAAAATAAAATGTGTAAGTAAAAGGTACTAAACTTATGTACTTTACTTTTTTTGGAAATAAAAATACAGGAAAAAGCCAATTGATTGTTCGCAAAAACACAATATATTTAATAATTCCCAAGCTCCCATGCATATATATGCAATAGGGGGTATTTTTATGGGAAGCAAAGGATTGGATTTTAAACACAAAGAAGTGATAAACATCACAGATGGAAGAAGATTACGGCTATGTGCAAGATGTAACAGCAGATTTAGAATCAGGTATCATCACATCTATAATGGTTGCAAGAAAGAGAATGGATGTAGTAGGTTTGAATTTGTGAGAGAACAAGCAAGAAAAGGCTATATAACAAAGCAGGGAGAAAATAGGACAGGCTATGTGGTAAGGGAAAAGTTTTTGTATGAGGTGGAGTGTAAGGTGGAGATGTGAATGTTGAAATAAAGAGAAATTTGTGATATAAATATATCAAATAATATATGAGATATGAAAAGTGATTATAACAAAAAATTATAAAATTTAAGTAAGAAGAAAAATAATAAAAGCATAAGAGGAGCAAAAAATGAATTTTCAAAAAATAGAAATAACTAATTATGGAAATATCGAAAAATTTAATTATACATTTAGGAAAAATGAAGCAAATAATCCAGTGCCATTAATTTTAGTTGGTAAAAATGGAAGTGGAAAAACATTACTTATATCAAATTTAATAGATTCTTTAGTTGAATTAAAAAGAAAATTATATCCGAATGGAATACAAGAAGTAAATTCAAATAATTATTATAAAATTGGAAGTCTAAGATATATAAAAAATGGTAAAAACACTTCAAAAGTGCAAATAAAAATACTCATAGACGAAAAAAATGTAGATTATATTGACGTAATGTCATTAAATCCAGAAGAGGCATTAGTCAGAGAAGAAGTTTTAACTAATCAATTAAGTGATGAGCAAGATTTTAAAGATACTAAGTTTTCAAAAAAAGTTAATATAAATAATGTTACTCAAAAGGATTTTGAAAATGATATCTTACTATATTTTCCAAGCGATAAATTTTATCAGCCAATGTGGTATAATTCTGAGAATTATAATAGAATAAATTATGATACCAATGCTTTTGTTGGAAAATCAAAAACTAATTTTATAAAAATAGATTTGATAGATAACATAAACAGCTGGCTAAACTATGTATACTTAGAAAAAGAATATATATATGAAGAAAAACCAAATGAAGTTGAACTTGTGCCTAATAAAAGTATAGCGACAGTAAAAATATCAACAAGAACAAGAAGACAAACTAAAATACAACAATTAGTAAATGAGATTATTAACACTATTAAAGATAATGTATGTAACATTACATTTCCTACTAGAAAAAATTTAGATATACAAATTAGAGGAAAGGAGTTTTTTGTCAGTTCTATTTCTCAACTTTCCACTGGTGAAATGTTTTTGCTAGCTATAGCTACATCAATATTAAAAGAGTGGGATATAAATCATGATGATTTTGAATTTGAAGACATAAAAGGCTGTGTTATTATTGATGAAGTTGATATAAGTTTACATATTGATTATTGCTATAAAATTTTACCAAAACTAATGAGATTATTTCCAAAAGTTCAGTTTATTATTACTGCACATTCACCATTTCTATTGAGTGGTTTGAAAAAAGAATATGGAAACGATATTGATATTATAAATATGCCAAATGGAGAAAAATTGACTGATATTAATGCATTTGAAGAAATGATTAAGGCATATGATATTTTAGAACTAGAAACTAATAATGTAATAAGTAGAAATAAAGTATTAGAAGAGGAAAATAATAGATTAAAGAGAATAAATGATAAAATAATTATATATACTGAGGGAAAAACTGATGTAGAATACCTGAAATTAGTGTTAACTAAATTAAAAGGATATGAAGAAATAAAAGAGAAAATTGAATTCTTTGATATTAAAGAATATGAAAATACTGGTGACGGAGAACTAGAAAAAACTTTTGAATATTTACAAAAAGGAATGGATGACAATATAAAAATTTGTATATTTGATAGGGACAATAAAAAGTATATTTTAGATAAGGAATATATAAGGGGAAATAATAATGTATATAAATTTAATATTCCCATTCCAAGTAATAGAAATGAAACTGATTCAATATCTATTGAACATTATTTCAAAGATGAAGAATTGAAAACAGAAGATGAAAATGGAAGAAGAATATTTTTAGCTAATGAATTTAACGAATTTGGGATAGATAAAGAAACTAATAAATTAGTATGCAGATATGTTATTGATAATATTGAGAAGAGTGATTTTAATCCATTAATGATTATTGATGGAAGTAATACTAAAAAAGTATACAAGATGGATGAAGGTACAAAAATAAATTATGCTATGACTAAAGAAAACTTTATAGAAAATATAAAGCGAAATAAACCAAATTTTGATAAATTTGATTTTTCAGAATTTTCAAAAATATTTGATATTATAGAAAAAATAATACAAGAGGGAAAAATGAAATAACACGAATATGAGAATAAGAGGTAAAAGATGGATAATGCAAAGTTGGAGGCTGAATTTCTAAATAAAATAAAAAATGCTATTCAAATAAATTCAATTAATGATGATACAGAAAATATAAAAGATATCATAAAAAAACTAGAATATTTAGAGGAATTAGATAAAAATGGTGGACCAGATTATGCATATAATGAGTATTACTTTGAAAAGTTTAGTATTGATAGTTCACCTAGAAATAAAAGAAAAAACAATAAAAGTTATTCAAGAAAGAAAGTAATTGATAATAAGGTACATAAGGCGTCGGAATGTGAAAGTGAAATATTTTCAACATTAACTTTCACAGGTGACGAAATAAGAACTAATATTAGGTATATGAGACAAAATCTAAAAGAGATGATAGAACAAAAATTACAAAGGAAAGATAAGTATAGACAAAATTATTCAAGTGGTCAAATTTTTGGACTTATAATTGAAGTAGAAGATTTATGCAAAGTATATACTAATGAAGAGGGAGAATATTTTTCAGAGATAAGAGATACAAGTAATTTAAAGTTAGAAAAATACGAAATATATAAAGATTATAATTTAATCAAACAAATAAAAAGCATATGTAGTGGTAAATTGAAGTATTTAATATTTGTTGAAAATGCAAATTGGAATAATGTTATAATAAATTACATTGATGTAACTGCTGAAATAAAAAAAGAGAATATGAAAATGTATCCAGACAAAATATTTCAACTATGTTCAGGATGTGTCAACGTAGTCTCTATGAAAAATGTAGACAATACTAATATTCAATATAGCATAAAAGAAAGTACTAATATATGTTCTGAAGAAATACAAATAAATGGACTAAATTTAAAAAAGTACACAGAACCAAATGTATATACTGATGATAAAAGGTTATTCTTTTTTGAAACTACCCAACATATGCTTGCTTTAAGTCCTAATATTTCAGAAAGAGAAATTATAGAATATTTTAATATACTTGTTTTGAAACAACTAGAATTAACTGTACAAGAAGAAAAGTATATTTTAAAAAGAGAGACACCATTAGATGCATATATTCATATAAGTCCTATACAAAGAAAAGGATTATATAGGATAAATAGTAATAGAACATTAGAATTTAGTTTTCAAGAGATAGGATGATGATAAATATATAAAGTTAATTTATTAAATATAGTTAGAGGTAAAATTTATGAATATTATAGAAATTTATAATAAATATCATTTGCCAGAAAATTTACAAATGCATATGTTAAGGGTTGCAGCGTGTAGTAACCTTATAATAGATAATTGGAATGGACCAAAAATAGATAAGGAAGCAATAATTAGAGTGAGCTTATTACATGATATGGGGAACATTGTAAAAATCCCAAAGGATTTTTCTAAAGATGAAGGCTTTATAAAAACCAGAAAAAAGTATTTTGATAAGTATGGAACTAATGACCATGAAATCAATCTTGAAATTGGAAAACAAGAAGGATTAAATGAAAAAGAAATAGAGATATTAGATGGAAAAAGGTCAAGAAAAAATGAAGAAACTCTAAAATCTAATTCATATGAGAGAAAAATATGTGCCTACTGTGATCAAAGAGTCAGTCCTAGTGGAGTAGTTAGCATAAAGGAAAGATTAGAAGATGCAAAAACTAGATACAAAGATAAACCATTGTCTGTATGGTCAAACAAAGAAAAAGCAGATTATTTGATAGAATGTTCTTTAGGGATAGAAAAGCAGATTATGGGGCACTGCAAAATTACTCCAGAAGAAATAAATAATAATTCAATAGAAAAATATGTAGAAGAGTTAAAAAAATATACAATAAAGAGATACTAAATTTAGCATAAACGGAGTTGGTAAAATGGAATTATTTACATATGAAGTAAACGATATAAGTGAATTAAAAGAAAAATTAAAAAATAATAGAGAGATTTCAAAAGATTATGAAGTAGCAGTTATTTTATGTGCTTTTGATAAAGATAATAAAATTATTTTTCAAAGAAGAGGACCAGGTTGCAGAGATGAAAGATTAAAATTAGAAACAATAGGTGGAAGAGTTAAGGAAAGTGATAATGATTTTAGAAATGCACTTAAAAGGGAGATTATAGAAGAAGTTGGAGAAGAAGCAAATATCGAAATTGATGAATTTATTATGGCAACCTATGGAGTTACATTTGATAATAGATATAATAAGCAACAGGCTTGGGTATACCTTGTATATAAAGGAAATTTGAAAACTGGACAATTAGAAATTAAAGAGCCAGACAAATGTTTAGGATATGAAAGATATAAAATTGGTGAAGTAGATGAGAATGAATTAAGCAATGGAGCAAGAGAGATTTATAGAATAGTAAGTAGAAAATATGAGTATTTAAGATAAGGAGGTAAAGTCCAATGAAAGTAATAGTAGGTGGAATTATAGAAAAGACTGGTAAATATTTATTAGTACAAGAGGCACAGGAGAAAGCTTATAAAAAATGGAACTTTCCAGCAGGACATTTGGATTTTAATGAAAGTTTAAAGGAAGGAGCAATTAGAGAAATAAAAGAGGAAACAGGTTGTGATGTAGAACTAGATGGAGTATGCTATATTGCTAATAAAGTTTTACAAGATGATTTGTTTGTAATGGTAGCTTTTAGTGCTAAGCTAATTAAAGAAAATATTGAATTTGACGAGAAAGAAATTTTAGATGTGAAGTGGTTTGATTATGATGAGATAGTAAATAAAATGAATATTGAATTGAGAGGAAATTATATTAAAACAGCAGTAATGAATCATAAGAAAAAGCTAATTGCACCAAAGGAGATAGTTAATATTTTAAATGATTGAAATCACGAACAGAAATAGTTGACTTTTTTATCCAATTCAAGTATAATAATTATAACAAAGATGAGCGACCACAGAAATATGGCGTGTCGTTATAAATATTTAGAAAATTAAGAATACATCTCTAACGACCAGGCAGAGATGTATTTTCTTTGCTGTCTAGTTTTCTTGAAGTCATAACTAAGGCTACAAATAATGCAATAACTAATACAGTAATAAATGCAAGTTCAAATAGAAGTATGTATATGAAGAAAAGATATATTTGTTCGATTAGCATACGCATCGCCCTCCTTTCGTGAGAAACGACACGCCACACTCTGCTTTGCTCATCTATAAATAGTATTATATAAAAATATCACAGAAAAGTCAATCAAATGTTCGCAAAATTTACAAATTTTTATTCTAAATATAAATATAGAAAAATCATAAAATTTTAACATTAAATTTTCCATATTATTAAAACCAATAAAAATTAATAAACGTATTGCAAATAGAGTATTTGTAAAGTATACATAAAACAAGCGCGCTATATTATTTGAGCAGATATATACAGTACAAAGATATAGTTAAAAATAGTTTAATAATTTTCTTAGTTTTAAGCAGAAAAATAGATTTTATAAATAAGACGTGAAGCGTAAAAATTAAACTATAATTTTAAATAAATAACATTATAAAAAAAGTAGTAGCAACAATTTCAATAAAATAAAAATATAACAAACTCATAATTTGGGATATTAAAAATATTATTTATGCAAAACATAGTATCAAAAAATATGGAAAAACGGCACTTTTTTGAAGTGCGAAAATTCCACATCTATGAAAGTAATATAAACGCAGTAATTCCAAGGCTTTCACAAATTCAAATCTATATTTTAACGCGTGGAGGTAAGGATACGATATCGTAGATATCGAATTCTTACCAACGGACCATTTTTTGAATAAGGTTTTGGATAAATTTACGAACCATAAAATAGTAAATTAATTCTGGTAAAGATTAGTGTAAAATATATGCTAGTCTTTTTTGATTTGGGATGATAATACAAAATTTTATACTTTTATCATACTAAAAGCACTGGAATATAAGCAATTTTATAAATTTTAGTGTGTTTATTGAAATAATATAAAAAGAGCAATAAAATAAGACTAATAACAGATAGGAAGGCAAGTACATAGAATAGATTGGATAAAAATAAGTAAATTTTGAATGGATAATAATTGCTAAATTTTTTTGAAAGGGGGATAGAATATACAAATCTAACTTGAATATTAATTAAAGCAGAGGTGATGACTTTTTGATAGAAAAGCAGATTGTATCTGAAAAACAAGTCAAGTTAGAGATTGAAAGTATATTAAATAAAAGGTTATTTCAAAGTAAGGTTATAAATAGAGAAACTTATGAAGAGGTGCAAGAAGAATTATTGAAGGAAATAAACAAGGAAAAAGAGAAAGTTTGAAAGATAATCAGCATATTGCGGTGTCAAGCTACGGACAAATAATCCTCGATAGGCAAGAGCCTAATCTGCGGTTATTTGCCTTGCTTTCCTAGCACTATACTAATTCTTTTCCAAACTAATATAAAACTAAAATGTAGACATATATATAATATTTTTAGCTTGAACCTAGACTTATAAAGGCAAAAAATTGTATAATTATAAAAAACAAATAATACATAAAACTAGAAAGGAGACAAAAATATGGATTTATATAATATGAGAAGAGAAATAACAAGTGGTAAAAGCATATATGACCTACCATTAAAAGTTACATACTATGCAAGAGTATCAAGTGAAAAAGACGAACAATTAAATTCATTAAGTAATCAAGTATATTATTTTGAAAACCATATAAAAGAAGTCTCTAACTGGACGTATATAGACGGATACGTAGATGAGGGTATAAGTGGTACGAGTGTAAATAAAAGAGATTCATTTAAAAGAAT
>JAAWDU010000059.1 GCA_022793905.1 Clostridia bacterium | reverse complement strand
TTCTTTTTTCATTTATTTTTTATTTTTAACATTAATATCTTTAGTTTGGTAATAATATTTTTATCTCCCTTATGGCAAGGAATAAAAACAGAAAAAACCAAACAAGACAAACTATTTTTATTCCCTCCCACAAAGGTATCTTTTTATTTTTGTTAGGTAGATTATAACATAAGTTTTTTGCAATTGCAAGTTTCTTGCGATTAAATGATTATTTTTTTATTTTTTGTAATAATATTCATGAGGTGCAATCTATGATAGGTAATATTTTGAAAAATATGAGATTAAGTTTTGGTCTATCACAAAAAGAGCTAGGAAAAAAATTGAATCTAGCCGACACTACAATATCCAGTTATGAAAGAGAAAATAGCCAAGCAGACTTTGAAACCATTATAAAAATCGCAAAAATTTGCGAATATGAACTTGTTTTTAAAGATAAAAACAATCAATTAATACCTATTGATGAAATGTCAAAAGAAAGAGACTTCTAAATATATAAATTTTTTAGTTTACAATTAATGGTGGTGAATATAAATAAAAAAATGTTAGAATATAGTTCCAATATTTACAATATTATAAGAAGAAATATAAAAAAATATAGAAAAGAAAAAAATATAACATCTGCTGAACTTGCAAGCCGAGTAAATTTATCTCATGCCTTTATTAGACAAATCGAAAGTGAAAAAGTAGCATATAATTTTTCAGTAGAAACATTATATAAAATCTCTGTTGCTTTAGATGTAAAGCTAGATGATTTAATAAAAAATTAGCCTCATTTTTATCAAATTTAAACAAAAAAACAGAAAAGCCTCAATTTGAAGTTCTTCTCTGTTTTTATTTATGTATTTTTATGCTGTTTTAAGTTCAAGCCTTAGTTTATCAGCAATCATTGCTATAAATTCACTATTTGTTGGCTTTCCTTTTGCTGCTGATACTGTATATCCAAAAATGCTTTCAACAGTATCTTGCTCTCCTCTTCCCCATGCTACTTCTATAGCATGTCGAATTGCACGTTCTACACGAGACGGTGTTGTCCTAAATCTTTGAGCTATTTCTGGATAAAGCTGTTTTGTTATTTGATTTATTATATCTATATCATTTACTACCATCATTATTGCTTCTCTTAAATATTGGTATCCCTTAATATGTGCTGGTACACCAATTTCATGAATTATATTTGTAACTAATGCTTCTAAATTTTCTGCTTCTTTTCTTTTGTCTGGCACAATGTCTATATATGGCGTTTTGAATTCTTTACTAAATCCAGTATTTTTTAAGCTCATAGGCTTGTAAAACTTAAGCTCCTTTATCCTTCTTATTAGTAAATCAATATCAAATGGTTTAACAACATAATACTGTGCTCCAAGTTCAATTGCCCTTGTTGTTATTTTATCTTGTCCTACTGCTGATAAAACTATACATAAAGGCTTTTTATCAATCTCTGAATTTTGAATCCTTTCAAGTACTCCCAAACCATCTAAATGAGGCATAATCACATCTAAAATTGCAACATCTGGTTTAGTATTATTTATCATATCTACTGCCTCCATTCCATCTTGAGCGATGCCTATAACCTCCATTCCTTCTTCTTTTTCAATACAGCTTGTTAAGTTTCTTGCAAATTCAACATTATCATCTGCTACCAAAATTGACAATTTGTCTTTCACTTGTATTTTTCCTCCTCACTTTTAAAATTGTAAAATTTTTACAATTTGAATTATATATCTTTTTCCAATTTTTGGCAATAGATTTTCTGATTTTTTTATTTTTTTCGTAATATTTCTTGTAATTATCATTTCATATTTTCTTTATATAAAGCATTTTTTAAGCATTTACATATTTATTTTCTTTTTTCCTAATTTTTCCAATTTCTTGTTTTTCATCAAATATTTCTTCATATTTCTTCTGAGAAATTTCTATAATATATTTTATTTTATCTGTATATTCTTTTGAAACAATACTTATATTATTTTTTTCTAATTTCTTTTCAAATTCATTTTGTCTTTCATATTCAATAATAGCTTCAACTAAATATCCAAATTCTTTATTTATTTCTCCTGCATTTATTAAAGAAGCATTCAAGGCATCTGAATATGCTCTTACAAGTCCACCTGTACCAAGCAATATTCCTCCAAAATATCTCGTAACAACAACTAAAACATTTAAAAGTTCTTTTTTCTTTAATATACTTAACATAGGTGCACCTGCCGTTCCAGAAGGTTCTCCGATCATCACTTTGTCTTTCTATTATAACATTTTCCTCTAAAATTCTATAAGCATAACAATTATGTCTTGAATCATGATATTTCTTCCTCATATCCTTTATTAATTCTTCTGCCTCTTCAACACTCGAAACATAAAAAGTATTTGCAATAAACTTAGACTTTTTCTCAATAATCACACCCTCAGCATTTTTCTCTATTGTTTTAAACATCTTTTACCTCCCCAGCAGTATATCCGACTTGAGAATGCAATTTGCAAATTAAATCCTCCTGTATATGCGTCTACATCAATTATTTCTCCTGCAAAATATAAATCTTTCACAATTTTTGATTCCATTGTCTTTGGATTAATCTCTTTTGTGCTAACTCCTCCGGCTAGTAATAATCGCCTCTTCAACACCTCTAAATCCATTTATTTTTAAAGTAAAATTCTTTATGACTTCTCCTAATTTTCTCCTTTCTTCTTTTGTAATTTCATTTACTTTCTTTTCTGGCTCAATCTTAGACCTTCTTATAACTGGTTCTATCATCTTTTGAGGTAAAAGTTTATCTAAACTATTTTTAAACTTCTTATTAATAAGAAATTCAAAATCTCTCCTAATTCTTAAATCTAATTTCTCAGTATCTAATGCAGGTTTTAAGTCAATTACTAATTCTATTTTCTCGTCTTTAAATAGTTTTTCAATATCTTTATATCTCACTAAATGTGAAGAAGCACTTATTATCACTGGTCCTGAGACCCCAAAATGTGTAAAAAGCATCTCACCAAAATCTTCATAAATCTTCTTACAATTAGCTTTGTCTAATACTTTTATTCCCACATTTTTCAAAGATAGTCCTTGCATTTCTTTTACTAAATTTTTTTCATAACACTCAAGTGGCACAAGTCCTGGTTTAATCTCTGTTATAGTATGACCAAGCTTTTTTGCAATTTCATACCCATCACCGACTCGAACCAGTTTTAGTATAGCTTGCACCTCCGAACAGCGAGTATAATCTTATCCGCTCTTATAATTTTAGTTTGGTCTTCAAATAAATATTTAGCACCAATAGCTTTTCCTTCTTCTACTAAAATATCAATTACATTAGCATTTGTTATAATTTTAACATTCAATCTTCTTAGTCTTCTTTGGAGTGCATCAATTACACTTTGTGCATTGTCAGTTACTGGAAATACTCTATTTCCTCTTTCAATTTTAGTTTCAAGTCCTTCTTCTTTTAAAATTCTAATTATATCTTCATTTGTAAAGTTTTGAAAACAGCTAAACAAAAATCTACCGATTTCCAGGCACATTACTAATAAATTCAGAAATATCTATTGCGTTTGTTATATTGCACCTACCTTTTCCTGTTATCCTAAGTTTTTTTCCGCATGTATTCATCTTCTCTAATATAATAGTTTCATAGCCTTTGCTTCCTGCTGAAATTCCTGCAAGCATTCCGTCCGGGCTCCCCCTCCGTATAATCAAAACTTTCATAACTCTCACAAATCCTTTCGTACTCTATTATACAATACTTAGCAAATCTAATCAAGCAAAAAACTTTTAAGTTATTAGAGTAAACAAAATCTTAAAGTGAAAACTTAAGTAATTTGATAATTTGTTGTAATATTAAATACAATTCCTTAATATAAATTAGTAAAGTCACTTGTACAAACATTTATTATGGAGGTTAAAAACATGGAAAATTTAAGCTTATATCAGGATATACAATCCAGAACTGATGGCGATATATATATTGGCGTCGTAGGTCCTGTCAGAACCGGAAAGTCCACTTTTATCAAACGCTTCATGGACTTACTTGTCATTCCAAATATAGAGAATGAATACAAAAAAGAACGTGCTCAAGACGAACTACCACAAAGCGCAGCTGGCAGAACAATAATGACAACAGAGCCAAAATTCGTTCCAAACGAAGCAATCGAAATTACTCTTGGAGAAAATATTCGTTTTAAAACAAGATTAGTAGACTGCGTAGGTTATCTTGTAAATAATGCAATCGGTTATTTAGAAGATGACGTTCCAAGAATGGTTAAAACTCCTTGGTCAGAAGAAGAAATACCTTTTGAAACTGCTGCTGAACTTGGTACAACAAAAGTAATCACAGAACATTCTACAATAGGTATCTTAGTCACAACAGATGGTTCAATTACAGACATTCCAAGAGAGGATTATATTCAAGCGGAAGAACGAGTTGTTTCCGAACTAAAAGAGCTAAACAAACCTTTTGTTATTGTCTTAAATAGCGAAGAACCAGAATCAGATTATACGGTAGAACTTGCTAGGAAACTAGAAACTAAATATAATGTCTCTGTTCTTCCTACTGATTGCTCTAATCTATCTATTGATAATGTTAATGACATTTTCAGTAAACTACTCTATGAATTTCCAATAGAACAAATGAACATATCACTTCCAAAATGGACTCATTTTTTATCTGATGACCACTGGCTAAAGAAAGAACTTTTCTCCGAAATTAAAACTGCATTCAGCAACATTTCTGTTCTAAAACAAGTAAATAGCAGTCTAAGTTCAATAAAATCTACTGAAGTTATTTCAAGTTCAAATGTAAGTGAAATTAATCTTGGCAATGGAAATGTAAGTATTGATATTACACTAAAAGAACCTTTATTCTATCAAATTCTAACTGAGATAACAGGGGTTGAAGTTTCTGATGAAGGCGACCTATTTTCTTCTCTAACTTCTCTTGCTGAGACTAAAAAAGAATATGACAAAATAGCATATGCATTAGAAGAAGTAAAAGCAAAAGGATATGGTATTGTAACACCTTCTATGGAAGAACTTATCTTAGATGAACCAGAAATGGTAAAACAAGGTTCTAGATTTGGTGTTAAACTAAAAGCCAAGGCACCAAGTATTCATATGATACGTGCAGATATTACAACTGAAGTTTCTCCTATTGTTGGATCTGAAAAACAATCAGAAGAACTTGTTAACTATTTACTTTCTGAATTTGAAACTGACCCTAAAAAGATTTGGGAATCTAACATTTTCGGAAAAAGTTTACACGAACTCGTAAATGAGGGCTTACAAAACAAACTATATAGAATGCCAGAAGATGCTCAAGGCAAACTTCAAGAAACTTTAGAACGTATTGTAAACGAGGGCAGTGGTGGTTTGATTTGCATTATTCTTTAAAATTTAGATTGCAGACTGCTTATCTTTAGTTAGTGGTCTGCTTTTAAAAAATATTACGAATATACAAAAATCTATTAAAATTAATTTTATTAAGAAATAATCATTGCCAGTTCTTGGAAGAACTTCATTTTTTATTTTAATATTATCTTTCTTTTCTTGTTCTTTTTCTAGCTTAACTTCTGTTACTATTTCTTTCTTTTGTTCCTCTTCTTTAGTAATCCCCGTGTCTTTGGGGATATCTTCTTTTTTATCTTCTTTTGGTAACTCTTCATCTTTTGGAATTTCTTCTTTAGGTGGCATTTCTTCATTTTTATTATTGTCTTCTTCTTTTGGTGGTTCTATATCCTCATTAGGTGGCGTAGGCTTTATATCCATAACATTTGCGAGATTAATTTCAGAAATTTGATTATGATAAACCCACATAATCACTCCATCTAAAAGCTTGTATCCTTCCTCAACTTTAGTTTGTTTAACAAAATAGTTACCTGTATCAAGTCCATCTACAAAAAGTACTCCGGTCTTCTACATCATAACTTCCGAACTATTTGAAAGTCAGAATTAATAATTTCATATGTAGCACTTTTAGCATTAGATGTGGTAAGTTTAATTCCTCCTTTTTTGCGTTCTAACTTAATTATTTCACTATGATTATCTTTATATCCTATATCTATCTCAAATTCATTCTCAGGCAAAATATATTCTTCTGGTACACTTACAACTCTTGCCTTAATCTTTCCTTTTGCAAGATTATACATAATAGTTTGGCATTCTTGATAAATCTCATAGCTATTTCCTTCTATTTCAATGATACATCCATAAATATTTCTATCATTATCTTTGTTTTTAAATCCTATAGATAGATCTGATAAACAATTTTCAACTCCTATTGAAGCACTTACACTATTTTCCATATGTCCTTCCTCTGTATCATAAGAATAGTTTATTTGAACAGATATAAAAAACAAAAAATGTTCTTCTACTTCGCTATTTGGTATCATTACCTTAAATTTTGTTTCTCCATTATTAAATTCCTCCTGTCTTTTTCCTGTTTCTGGATTCACAATAAAATAATTCACTCCACATTCTTCTTTATTAGTAATAACAAAGCTTTCAACCTTACATCCTTCTGTAATAATTTCACAAGTTTGGGAAGTATAATTTGGATCTATCTCATCTATATCTAAACTATTAACTTGAGAAATATATACTCTAGGTTCTTCGTATGTCACCTCCTTTTCTAATGTTATGGCACTTACGCTCCTTGCTACAAATAGTACTAGCAAAATTGCAGTAAATATAAATGTTCTTCTTTTCATTTTTTATAAAAATACCCTTTCTTTAAATTTTTCTTTCCCTATAACACATAATCGCTTTTCTCTTGCTCCTTTTACACAAGTTATAAGTGTTATAATGTTCTCCTCTGTATTTTCTAGTACTTTTACATCTGTTTCTTCAACTATTTCACTTTTGATTACTTCATATCTCCTTTCTCCCATATTAGTTATATATATTATTTCTTCACCACTCTCAAGTTCATTTATTCTTGAAAAATAGTGAGCATATGAGCCTTCATTGTGAGACGCCAAGGCAACATTTCCGTTTCCATAATGGAGTATTTTCAAAGTGTCCGAACAGTATATTTTAAAATTTGTGTACTTGTCCCCTCTTTTATAGGAGCCTCTATTTCAATTTTCGGAATTATAATCATTCCAATAACATCATCTTGAAATTTTGGAGTCTTTTCTTCATCATTTCTTTGATTCTCTTCTAAACATTTTGTCATTCCTTCAAGACTTTCCATCAACATTTTTGTTTTAATATTAAAACAAAACTCCTTTATTGCAATTATCAAAAATGATACTGCAATTAAAGACAACAAAAATAATATAATTTTTTTCAAAGTAGCATTACCTCTTTTTTGGATAATATCGGCAAGATTTTGCCTTGATTAAACAACTTTTTAACTTTTTTGAATTAAGAATTAATTCGTTTTTAATGATATCATAGATACCACTATATTTTTTATGAAGACAAAAAAAGACAACTTTTTTCACCAAAAATTGCCTTTTTTAACTTTTTTTATACAAAAGTAATACTTGTATCTATCGGAACAATTTGTATATATGTATTACCATCATTTACTTTAATTTCATTTCCCTCTAAGTCTTGATAAACTGTTTTTGCACTTCTAGAAGTTTTTTTGCACTTAATCTTTGTTGCTTTTCCATTAGTTATATAATAACCATCTAAAGTACCAATATTTTCAATTGCTTGTCTTCCATAATTATTTTCCTCACTAGTCGAATAGTTCTTTGCAAATGTTATAATAATATTTTTTGCAGTTAAAACATCTCCTGTTACCCAATCTTTTTGTATTTTATTTCCGTACATATCTTTCATAAAGTTTTTTCTCTGCATTATATACGAATTTAACTTTATCAATATTATATGGAATATTTACATTTACTGCATCTATACCATTTTCAAGCTCTAATTCATCTACTACATAATTTAATACATTTCTTTGATTTGTAGCAGTTCTATATTTTTTTACTCCTGCATAATTCCAAACTTCTTTTATACTAACCAATGCATTATGAGGAGCTTTTTTCTTGTTTGTTCTAGAAAATACTTTTCCAGGAGATTCAATTCCATTTGCATTATCAATTTGTAAAGATTTTACCTCAGCTAGAGCCTTATCACTACCTCCATAATGTACAAAAATACTATCATTTTCAAGTGCGTAATCTATAAAATATGGTCTTGCTGACCTGCAAGGACCTATCTGGTCAATTTTAGAATCTTTAAATACTGCAAGATATCTAGTAGTTCCACCCTCTGCAACTGCTTGATAAACAATCATAGCTTCATTTAATCCAGTTTGGGGAACTGCATCTCCTACATTATCTATAACAATTGCAATCGTTCTTGTATCAGTATCGTATTTACTCTTAGGAACCTCTTTAGGCTTCTCGTCTACAACTATCATATTTAATGAATTAGCTTCTCCTGTTTGTTCATTTGCAACTGTCTTATTTTCCTTTCCATCTATATATTTCATCCCAAGTAAGACACCTAATCCAATAACTATTATAATAAGTAATACAATTAGTACTTTAACTTTCATACTTCAATTTTCAACCCTTTCAAATCCTATATTTCTTAGTATATTTTCTTCTTTTGCTCTCATTTTTTCCTTGTCTTCTTCATTCATATGGTCATATCCCATTAAATGATAAAAACCATGAACAAGCATATATGCAAATTCTCTTTCAAAACTGTGCCCATACTCTTTAGCCTGATTTTCAACTCTAGGTATGCAAATAATCACATCTCCTAGAGCTTCTTTCCTTTTCTTTACTTCATCTATTTCACTAGGTTCAAACATCGGAAAAGACAAAACATCAGTCACTTCATCAATATTTCTATACTCAGAATTCACACGTTTTATGTATTCTTCATTTGTAATTATTATACTTATATAGATTTCATAATCATACAGTCTTTCTTCTTTAAAGCACCTTTCATACACCTTATCTATTATTTTTTTATACTCTTCTTTTTCTTCAATCCCTTCAAATACTATCTCTGCTAGATTTCTCATACACGCACAGCTTTCTTCATGTAATGTTTTACAACAGTTTTGTACTTATTCTTAAATAATCTTAAAACACCATATTCTACCAACTTTTCTTTATAGAATTTAATAATCTTTCTATTTTGCTCATTATCTTGTAATTTTTCTATTTCTTTTTTTATAAATAGAATTTCCTTTTGAACTTGTCCTTCTTCATTTTCTTTATCTATTTCCTTATATTCATCCCAAAACTTCTTATAACTTTCTCTCTCTTGTGGATTTTCCCAATAAATCTTTGTAGAAAGAAGTCTTACATTATATTCTTCAATAAGATTAATTAAAAGTTTATATGCTTTTTCTTTCTTCAATTCTACTTTAGAAGTCGTAATAAGTTCTCTTGTTTCTTCTAATAATTTCTCATAGCATTGTTCGGCAACAACAAGTGGAACACTATGTGTAAATAATTTTCTACTTATTGCAAGTAAATACATTTTCTTTTCTATTTGATCTCTTGTATCAAGCTTTCCAGCTAAAAAGCTCTCTACTTTTTCATTTTCTGATAGAATCTCTTTGTAATTTTCTTTTCCCTCAAGTTTAATTTTGATTGGTAAAATATTTGATATATAATCTTCTAAAGTTTCAAAAATATTATCATATATCTCATTTTTATCAAGCAAGTTTGCAGACATTTTATCTGCAAGTTGAACAGAATAATTTTTAAGTATTCCTTTATATATTCCATTCATTTTTGAAGCATAAAAACTGCTATATTTTGCAAGTTGCTTATCTTTATTATCGTTTTTTAAACACATATAATCTAAATCAAGCAAGTATTTTTGTTTTCTAAATTTATACTCTAAATACTGTGTTTCTTTTAGGTGTATAACTGCATAATATCTTGAAAGTGCTTCTTCTTCAAATGCTGTTGCTGTTTTTGACCTAACTTTTTTGTAAATAGAATCCATAACATATTTATCAATAGATTCTAAATATAGTATGAATGCATCTTCATACTTCTTTTGATTTTGTTCTTCTTTTAATTCATCCTTATTATTTACAGTAGTTTCATAGTTTTTTAGGACATTATTTCTTTTTAATGTAATAAGCATACCATTAATTCCTATTTTAGTTGGTATTAATAATTTGCTAATTGTTGTTGAAATTTTTGAAAAAAATGCCTTATCTGTTTTTGCGACTCTGAGTCCTCTTTCTTCCATAGTATCCCTCCTAATAATTTATCACCTTTTCTTCAGTTCCAATACTCTCTAGTACTTCGTATATCACTTCTACCTCTACGGCTGTAGGTTCTTCTGTTACATTTATTCTTATATCTTTTATTTCCTCTTTATTTTCTATTTCTTCTAATAGCTCAAGCTTAAGCTTTTCTATCAACATTTCCTTTGCTTTTCTTAGTGTAAGTACTTCATTTTTTTCCTCTAATTCGTAATATGTAGAAATCCCTAAGGTTATTGGCAAATAAAAATCAGAAAATAGTTTTAATTTTTTATCTTCTCTTATTGTATCATATTTTTCGAATTTTGGAAGACTTTTATTGAAATTTATTGTAAAATTATTTATTTTTATATCATATTTTTTTTGAGCATTTCCAGTTTTATTTACGGAAATTTGCTTTAGATCCATTTTTTCTTTTTTACTATAAAAAACTTTTCCGAATAATTTCTCCGTCTTGCATGTACATATCTTGTTCCTGTATATTTTCCCTCCATCCATCCGTCCAATTATAACGCTTCCGTTTTTTACAGTATCACCGTACCTTTACAAGTGCTGTCCCACTATTAGCAGTAATTTTTACAATTTCAGCATCTTTTTTTGCAACTATATTACAATTTTCATCTAATGGAATAATATCTGGCTTTTCTGTCGTTTCTGCAATTTCTACAATTATATTTGTTCCTCTTAAATCTATATTCATCCAGGCTATATCATCTCTTTTAAGTCTAATTGAATTTATTATAGCCTTTGGTACAATTTTTGATTTTTTCGTGCCTACAGAAAGTCCATTTTCTGCAAGTTCTGCTAAAATTTCTTCTTCTGGAATTCTATCTAGTCCATTTATATCTATGTTCCAAACATATTTTGATTCAATATAAATTAGACACATAACCAATCCCAAGAATAAAAAAAATATTTTTCTTTTTCTATATCTGTCTAGTATAAAAGGAAGTCCTCTTCTTGTGCTTAGCTTTATCTTACACTGTGTTTTTTTTGCAATTGCTTTTAGTCTTTTAAATTCTTTTATTCCGGACATTGGCATGTGCATATGTTGATTTTTCAATTTTTACATTCCAAAGAAATATTCCTTTACTAATGCAGACATTTAAAAATCTTTCTATATAATATCCTTGAACAGATATGTTTACATACCCTAAAATGTATCTAATTAAAATCCTAAATATCAATTTGTTTCCCCCAAACTATTCGTTTCCTTCAAAATCTATACTATCTATTTTTCCGAACTACCATTATATCGTCTTTATTCATTTGTATAAGTTTCAAATTAACTCCACTGATATTTATTACACCTATATATGTATTTACTTTTATGAATATTTCGTCATATTCTAGAATATTTTTGTAATTTTCGATGACTAATTCTTCAAAACCAACTATAGTTGTTCTTGGTTTATCTGTCATGACTTCTTCTGGCATTTCTAAAAATGCTGTAATTTTACTTAATTTGCGTCCCAAGTTTTTCCTATCTCCTTTCTTGCTCTAAAGGTATATTTAATTATATTGCACTTATATGAAAACAAGAACTTTTTATTTTATCTTGCTGTGCTTTTCCTATGCTTTTTAAACTATGTGTTTTATTTTTTTGCTTTTCTTCATAAATTATTAATACTTTTTTTGATAAGCTTTCACATCGAGTTCACACAATGGACAAATTTGATTGTTATTATATAGTTACACTAAATAAAAATAGTGAAAAACATCCCCTTTTATTTTTTATTTTATAAAGACCCGGAGTTTCCCCTCCAGGTCTTTTTTTATCAACTAATATCCTAATGCTTTGAACCTGTGCTATTGTGATCACAATAATAGTGTGCCCCAGACGTGTATCCATGTTCACAAGGTATGGGCGCGCTGCCCGAACCGGTTGCAATTGCGGCAAGTGCGCACAACAGGATTTGTATTGAGCCCACCGTACCACCACTCGCAAAAGAGAAACGCGGGCGCGCCGTTTCCCGAGGCAGCAAATTCTCCCCAAGCACCGTAGCACCTTTTGCACACGATAAATCCAGACGCATAAGTATTTTGAGTTCCGTTGTGACCGTGTAACCAGCATAAACTGTTTGAAGGGTAAAGAGTAAGACACGTCGGACCCGACAATATCCGGCAAAGCCACCCAGTATTGTCTCTAAGGTCGTCCTCCACGCGTATGCTTCCGGTTGGATGTTCGGTCCCAACATACCACGGACGCCCTTGGCAGCTACTGCATTGTCCAACGGTGGTTGGACCGTTCACAACGTTTTGTCCTTCCAGAGCAATAAGTCCTATCACGTCCGGCTCTCTGTTGCACTTGCATTATAGCTGTCTTTTACCGTCACTGTCCATGAGTAGGTCGTATACTCTGATAATCCTTTTACTGCACTAAATGTAACATAGTTTCCGCTTGTTCCTGTTGCTGTTCTTGTTTGTCCGTTTAATGATAATGTATATGTTAGTGTTTGTGCTGGACTATCATTATCATATGCTCTTGCTCTTACTGTTAGTGAATTTGTTGTTCTACTGCTTAAATCTGTTGTTAGGTTATATGGAGCTGTATTTGCTACTTTGGTTGTTCCTGTTGTTTGTGCACTGTTTGTTCTTCCTGCTCCATCTGTTACTGTTACTTTTAGGTCGTAGGTTTTGCCGTCACTTAGTCCTGTATAGCT
>JAAWDU010000058.1 GCA_022793905.1 Clostridia bacterium | reverse complement strand
GATTACTAGAATTAGGAGCACCAGAAATCATTGTAAGAAATGAAAAAAGAATGCTTCAAGAATCAGTAGATGCTTTAATAGACAATGGTAGAAGAGGAAGACCAGTAACAGGAGCTGGAAATAGACCTTTAAAATCATTATCAGACTTACTAAAAGGAAAACAAGGTAGATTTAGACAAAACTTACTAGGAAAGAGAGTTGACTACTCTGGTCGTTCAGTTATCGTAGTAGGACCAGAACTAAAAATATATCAATGTGGTCTACCAAAAGAAATGGCAGTAGAACTATTTAAACCATTTGTTATGAAAGAACTTGTAAAAAGAGGATTAGCACATAATATAAAAAATGCAAAAAGAATGGTAGAAAAATTAAGACCAGAAGTATGGGATATACTTGAAGAAGTTATAAAAGACCATCCAGTACTATTAAACCGTGCTCCAACACTTCATAGACTTGGAATACAAGCATTTGAACCAGTACTTGTTGAAGGTAGAGCAATAAAATTACATCCATTAGTATGTACGGCATTCAATGCGGATTTTGATGGAGATCAAATGGCAGTTCATGTTCCACTATCTCCAGAAGCGCAGGCAGAAGCAAGATATTTAATGCTTTCAGTAAATAACTTACTTAAACCACAAGACGGAAAGCCAGTAACAGTACCAACACAAGATATGATACTTGGAAGTTATTACTTAACAATGCAAGTAGATGGAGAAAAAGGAGAAGGTTCATATTTTAAAGATGATGAAGAAGCTTTACTTGCATATCAAAATGGAGATTTAGAGTTACATGCAAAAATATTTATTAGAAGGCATGGAATAGTAGAGCGGAGAGGAATTAGCACAAAAAGTAGAAACAACAGTTGGTAGACTAATATATAACCAAGGAATTCCACAAGACTTGGGATTTGTTGATAGAAGTCAAAAGGAAAACGCATTAAAATTAGAAATTGATTTCCCTGTTATTAAGAAAAACCTTGGAACAATAGTTGCAAAATGCATAAATAAACATGGTTTTGAAGTAACAGCGGAAGTACTTGATTATATAAAATCAATTGGTTATAAATACTCAACAAAAGGAGCAATAACAGTTTCAGTTGCAGATGTAAGCGTTCCAGATGAAAAGGCTGAAATACTAGAAAAAGCAGAACTTGAAGTAGATAATGTCATGAAGCAATATAAACGTGGACTTATTACAAACGAAGAAAGATATCAATCTACAATCAAAATTTGGGAAAAAGTTACAGATGAAGTAACAGAAGCAATGAAAGATAACTTTGATGAGTTAAACCCAATTTATATGATGGCTCAGTCTGGTGCAAGACGGAAATATGAATCAGTTAAGACAGATTGCAGGTATGCGTGGTCTTATGGCTAATACATCTGGTAAAACAGTAGAAATACCTATAAAATCATGCTTTAGAGAAGGGCTTGATGCACTAGAATATTTCATATCTTCACATGGAGCAAGAAAAGGTCTAGCAGATACTGCGTTAAGAACAGCAGACTCTGGATATTTAACAAGAAGATTAGTAGATGTAAGTCAAGATATCATAGTAAGAGAAGAAGATTGTGGAACACATGAAGGAATAATACTAACAGATATCAAAGATGGAAATCAGATAATTGAAAAGTTAGAAGAAAGACTTGAAGGAAGATATCCACTACATGATATAAAGGATCCAAAAACAAATGAAGTAATAGTAGATTCTGAAACAATGATAGATGGAGAAATAGCAAAGAAAATAGTAGAGTTAGGAATAACATCTGTAGAAGTCCGTTCATCATTAACATGTAGAACAAAGCATGGAGTATGTAGCAAATGCTATGGTATGGGACTTGCAACACGTTCAAAAGTAAATATAGGAGAAGCAGTAGGAATAATCGCAGCACAATCTATTGGAGAACCAGGTACACAGCTTACAATGCGTACATTCCATATGGGAGGTGTTGCAGGTGGAGATATCACACAAGGTCTTCCAAGGGTTGAAGAGCTATTTGAGGCAAGAAAACCAAAGGGACTTGCAATGATTTCAGAAATTCCAGGAACTATAAAGATAAAAGAAGAAGGAAATAAAAAAGAAATCATCGTAAAAGGAAAAGAAGAAGCAAAAACATATTTAGTACCATTTGGAGCAAAACTAAGAGTTAAAGAAGGCGATAATATTGAAGCAGGAGAGCAGTTAATAGAAGGTTCTGTAAATCCAAATGAAATCTTAGTAATTAATGGAGCAGAAGGAGTATACAAATATTTAACACAAGAAGTTCAAAAAGTGTATAGAAATCAAGGGGTAGATATAAACGATAAGCATATTGAAGTAATAGGAAGGCAAATGCTAAAAAGGATTAAAGTTCTAGACCCAGGTGATACAAGTTTCTTCAATGGCGCATTAATTGATATGTACGAATTTGAAGAAGAGAATGAAAGAGTAAAAGCAGAAGGTGGAAGACCAGCAAGCCGGACATAGAGCACTACTAGGAATTACTAAAGCTTCTCTTGCTACAGAAAGCTTCCTATCAGCAGCCTCATTCCAAGAAACAACAAAAGTATTAACAGAAGCTGCAATAAAAGGAAAGACAGATCCATTAATAGGATTAAAAGAAAATGTAATTATTGGAAAACTTATTCCAGCAGGAACAGGACTTCAAAGATATAAAGCAGTAAGAATAAATACAGAAGAAGATCAAGCTTCAAGTGAAATGTACGATGGTGGATTAGTGGGATAAGTGATAGAAATTTAAGTAAAATGTCTCAAAGTTAGCAGAAGAGCAAGCTTTGAGATTTGATTTTTTGCAAATGTGAAAAATATATGAATAATTGAAAAAAAGTATCGATTTTTGAAAAATAATATGATATAATAATTAAATAGGAAAAAGAAGAAAAGAAGATTAAATAATATATACTTTTAGAAAGGAATGGATTATATGGATTTCAATATAAATAATAATCAAGAAAATAGCAATAATATCGATATAAATAATGCATTTGCAAATGAAATAAACACACTAAAAAATAATGGATTTGTGCCTAAGGTTAATACATATAAAAATGAGGCAACAGGAGTAACAACAGTTGCCATTGGATTATCACAAGAAGGGATAGAAGGAAACTATATCTTAGTAAAAGATAAATGGAATGATAACAAATGGGATATGAGTATACTTAATGATGAAAATGGAACTCAAAGCAATTCAGCACTAAACTTAGATACGTCACTATGGCTTGCAACTCATGGATTAGGAAAAACAAATCCAAATCAAATATGCATAGAAGGTTTAACGATAGATGAAGTTTTAAAACTTTGTGAAGAATAAAAGAAAATAAAAAAGTCCTGTGTTATGATTTTTATCAAACATAGGGCTTTTTATTGTATCATTAGGCATATTAAAGCTCAGTTATATGTTTCCATTACTAAATGAACACATTAATTTTGCTGATTCTTTATATAAATTGCAAAATCCTTTATTTGTTTTTTTTGAATATCAGTCAAATTTTCATAGTCTTCTTTAGTCATTCCAAGAAGCGTTTCTGTAAAATTAACAGTTGTCTCTTTTTTTGAATTACGTATATCAGTTTTGCCAAGAAGGAAATCTATTGAAACATTAAAAAAATCAGAGAATTGTTTGATAGTTTCTATATCAGGTTCTCTTTTTTCTTTTTCATAAGCACTAATTCTTTGCTGAGTCATATTAACTTTTTTGGCAAACTCTTTTTGGCTTAACTCCAATTCCTTTCGTAACATTTCAATCCTTAGCATATATACCTCCAAAATATATTTTATTATATCACAACAAATTGTTGTAAGTAAACGTAAAACAACAAAACGACGAATAACTTCTGAAAAAACTATTGACAACGTCAGCTTGTTGTTATATTATATATACAACGAAATGGCGTGAAGGAGAAAATAAATGAAACGTACTAGAATGAAGGAGTTAAGAGGAAAAAGAAGCCAGTCACAAATGGCGAAATTGTTGAATATATCGCAACAACAGTACTGTAATATTGAAAATGGGAAAAGAGGAATTAAACCTAAAGATTTCAAAAGATATGAAATGATATTTAATGAAAAGATTGAAAAGCTAGCACCTGATATTTTTTGATTTATAAAAACGCCAAAATGTTGTGAATTGTCACTTTTATGGGAGGAAACAAAAATGGATTTATTTACCTTTGTCGGTTTTTGTTTCCTGCCATAAGAGATTTATATTAATATTAAAAAAAACTATAAAGAGCAAAGGAAAACCAAAAGAAAACATATATAGGAGGAAGAAACAGATGAAAAAGAAAGAGAGTGGAATAACTCTAATTGCTCTTATAGTAATGATAGTAATAATCGTGATACTAGGAGAAGTAACAATAAGAGTACTAGTACGGAAACCATAGCCTAGTAGACACAACAGCAGAAGTAGCAAACGACTGGAAAATAGTATCATACAAAGAACAAATAGAAGAAGT
>JAAWDU010000098.1 GCA_022793905.1 Clostridia bacterium | reverse complement strand
CATATACATTATCACTAAATGGACAAACTAGAACAGCAACTGGAACAAGTGGAAACTATGTTACTTTTAGTGCTATTTCTGGATTGAGTGAATATACAACATATTCATGGACTGTTACAGTAAAAGATAGTAATAATGCAAGTTTATCAGGTTCGGGAAAAGCTAGGACTTATTGTTCTGGTACACGGATACACCTGCAATGGACCTTTCGAAGAGGAATTAACCTGCAAGACATGTGATGGAACGGGCAAAGGTTCTGCAACTACGACTTGTCCAGGTTACCTATCATATTCGTTCAACAGTAGAGACCACTATCCTTCCGACTCAAATAACCCATGTGAGCAATTGGAAATTATATGTGGCGTCTGCAGATATTCTTGGGGATGGTATTGCAGACATACGGATCCGTATGGGGAGATGCTTGGACGACCGTGCTCTATGAAAATTACTGGTGTGTGTAGTACGTGTTTTGGCTCAGGTAAATCTACTTATCAAAAATCATGTGAACATGGAAGGCAGAAATCTCACATGTATTGTTCTCATGGATATATATCACAACATTAAATAAAAAATGGAATAGAATAGAATATAATTCAAATGTAAAAATACGAATTTTAAAAGAAAGTTAGTAAAAATTTTTGCAGAAATTAAGTAGTAGATTTAAAAAAGATATCTATCATAATCAAGTGTAAAATGCATAGTTTAAACTTGCCTCAAAATGGCTTATAACATTGTTATTTATTATAAACGTAATAAGCCATTTTAGGGCAAGTAATATTTTTATTATTTGAGAGTAACTTATAACTTAATGTGGATTATAGTAGCCATGAGTACAATAGGTATGTTGTGAATATCTACCATGTTTACATGCCGTACTCTGATTTTCTTGTCCGAGTCCCGCCACATAAAGTACAGTTTCGCACATGGACTACACCTGGGCGATAAAATGGACCAGTCGGATAGGAGCTTCCATTTTGGCAGGATATGTAGGTGTTCGTTCCCGAACCACCACAATTCTGACATGTAAACGTCATTATATACGGAGAATGGTAACCGCAAACATCACAGGCTTCACCTGGCTCGTAATAACCCCCAGTTTGTTTCCAAACTGGGTTACATTGTTCAACTTTAGTTCCATTACATTTTGTACATTTAACGTTAGTTGAAAAAGGACCATTACATTGCATAGTAGATCCCGAACAATAAGTTCTATCACTTGCCGAACCTGATATAGTTGCATTATTACTATCTTTTACTGTAACAGTCCATGAATATGTTGTATATTCACTCAATCCAGAAATAGCACTAAAAGTAACATAGTTTCCACTTGTTCCAGTTGCTGTTCTAGTTTGTCCATTTAGTGATAATGTATATG
>JAAWDU010000080.1 GCA_022793905.1 Clostridia bacterium | reverse complement strand
TTTATTTTTTCTTATTATTTTTTTACATGCTAAACAGCCTCTAAAGCTACCTGTGTGTGTGTGTGTGTGTGTGTGTGTGTACAGCGCCAAGGGTTTCAGCTGTTGCTATTTTTCTTTCCTTCATTCCTTTTTCTTCCTCCTCAAATTTCTTTCAAGAAGTTTATTTGATTTATTATAATTTTATTATAAATAAAACTAATTCATTTGTCAACTGGTTTTTTTATACTTTCTTTAAAATGTTAAAAAATAGATGTCTTGTAAATAAACATTTCGTCTAATGCTCATTTACAAGACATCTACTTTGCCCCTCTTTTGCAAAGATTTTGCAATTTGAACTAAATAAAAATTTTTTATACTACGATTTTTTGAATTAAATATTTTTAATTTTCTCTTAATCTGAATATGCTTTACTTAGTTTTTCTCTATCTTTGTATATTCTTTCGTATTCTTCTAATTGTTCGCTTACATCATAGATTGCTTTACTTAGCCTTATTTCCATTTCATTTTGCGATTTTTTCATTTCGGCAAACTTTTCGTTCATCTCTCCTCTTAAAGTACTTATTTGACTACTTATTTGACCTTCTAAACTTTCTTTTACTTCGCCTATTAATCCTACAAGTATTTCAAATTGTTCATCCTTCATAATCTCACCTCCATTCCCATATAGATTGTATAAAGTATTTTACCATGATTTAATTTTCATGTCAAGTTAATTTTTTTAGTTCTTTATTATGTAAAAAAATCGTAAATTAGAAAAAATATTTTCCAACTCACGATTTTTTGGTAGCCAAACTGTCTTCAACCTAAAATTTGAACTTTGAATTGGGATAATCAAAATGATACTAGTGTTGCACACTGTTATAATTATGAGAGCAATAATAGTGAGCATATGTCTTGGAATGACTGCAGGTCCTAGCTGACACTTGGCCTGTTCCAGAGCAAGTACCACATTGTGCCGTGCTGCCAGGGCACGGCTGCCCCATTTGAGGACGACTACGTGCATACTCGGCGGCGCATAAGGCACTGCAACATTTAACCGGGAATTGAATAACCAAATGCCCAGACGAGCACAAGAGCTGTGGAATGTATATGTTGTAGCCGGTGTAGTTTGAGCAGTACGGGCTCCCGGCACGTTCCGCTACCAGACGAATTATGGTCAGTCGCTGACGATGGTACGTTTGAAGTACCGAGAGCATTTAACCTGGCTGCTTCCCGTTCCATTACATGAGGAACAGTTTCCAGCAGGTCTACCGACGTTACAATAATTTGTCCTACCACTACAATATGTTCTATCTGTTCCTGTTGCAGAAATTGGGTTACTTTTGCCGTCTGTTACTTCTACTCTCCATGAGTAAGTTTGTGTTGTGTATTCTGCTAAACCTGTTTTTGTCGTAAAGGTTACATAGTTTCCGCTTGTGCCCGTTTTTGTGTCCATTGCCGTAGTGCTTCCTCCCCAATAGAGTTTGTACGTTAGTGTTTGGGCTGGGCTGTCGTTGTCATACGCTCTTGCCCTTATCGTCATGCTTGTTGTTGTTTTGCTTGAACAGCTTGTTGTTAAGTTGTATGGTGGGGTGTTTGCTAGCTGAGTTTTTATGCTTACTTCTGTGCTCGTTCCTGTATTTCCTGCTCCGTCTGTTACTGTTACTCGTATTTTGTATGTTGTGTTGTCTTTTGGTACATTGAAGGTTACTGTTTTGCTTCCATTTGTGTCATTTCCTTGTGTTCCTACTTGCCAAGTTCCACTTTCTTCTTTGTATTCGAATTTATAGTGGGTTACTCCGGCTTCCTCCTGTTTCTCCTGCATTTGCTGTTGTTGTTATGGTGTTTGTTCCTGCACTTGTGCCACTTAGGCTTGGCTTTGGTGCTGTTCCGTCTCTTTTGAAGGTTATTACATTGCTTTTTGCTGATTGGTTATTGTTTTCGTCTATGGCATATGCTTCTATTGTGTAAGTGCCATTTGCTGTTATGCTATCTGTATGAGTTTTGCCATTTATTATTGTTTCTGTTCCGTTTTTTATGTATTTTATTTTTGTTGTTAGACTTTCGTCGGCTGGATTGGTTGTGTCTGTTACTGTTATTGTTACTGCTCCTGTTCCTTTGTACCAACTACTTGTTCCATTTGGTGTGCTTGGATTTATGCTTATTACTGGTGGGTTTAGTGTTCCGTTTGTGCTTGCTCTTCCGCCCTTGTGTCTGCTCATTTCCTGCATAGTCTTTTGCGATTATATCTATGTCGTAGGTTGTGTTTGGTTTTAGTCCTGTTGCTTGGAAGATTCCGCTTGTGTTTGTGCTTCCTGCTCCTATTTCTATTCTGCTTGTTGTTCCTACTTCTGTTATGTAACATTTGTATGTTACTGGGTTTCCGTTTACTCCACTACTTGGATTTGGGTCTATCGCTCTTGTGCTTATTTGGAAGATTTTTGGTTTTCTATTGGTTTTACTTGTTTCTTTACTAGTTAAGCTTGGTTCATTTGTGTGTTTTGGTATGTTTATTGTTATTTGGTTTTATTCTCTTCCTGCATAGTCGTATGTTTTTAC
>JAAWDU010000057.1 GCA_022793905.1 Clostridia bacterium | reverse complement strand
TATATGGGACAAAAAGAACAATAGAATTAGATTATGAAAGATGTAATTGTAATGATGCACAAGCATACTGGAATGAATATGATTTAAAAAAATTAAGGATGCTAGATGAAGAAAAGAAACTAGAATTAATGCAAGAATTTTCAAAAAGAGTTGAAAAAATTATAAAAAATAGCAAGATGAGTAAAAGAAATTTAAGTTATAAATTTGATAATTTTGAGCCCAATAATAGTAATAGAAAAGCATTTAATAATTTGAAGAACTATAGTGAAAAATTAGTAAATGGTATAGAGAAAAAGGGATTAATTTTGGTAGGAAATAATGGAGTTGGTAAGACACATTTAGCTTGTAGTATAGCAAATAAATTGATTGAAAATGGAACACCAGTAATATATGGTACATTAATTAATTTATTAGCAGAATTAAGAAATTCATATGATATAGATAATAATATTTCAGAGATGGAAATTATCAAATTATATGAAAATGTTAACCTATTAATAATAGATGATTTAGGAAAAGAAAAACCAAGTGAATGGGGATTAGAAAAATTATTTACTATTATAAATAGTAGATATGAAAAGAGTTTACCAGTAATTATAACAACAAATTATAATCAAAATTCTTTAGTGGAGAGACTAAGTTTAAATGGAGAAATCGAGACAGCAAAGTCAATTATTTCAAGATTATATGAAATGTGTTATTTAGTAAAAATAGATGACATAGATCATAGAATTAAAAAGAAAAAAGTTAATAATTGCGGGAACAATGACTAACTAAAAAGATTACTTTTTTAAATGTTTTCTGTAAAAATTATAATTGATTTTTATAAAAAAGTAAATAGAAATTGATGAAAAAATTAGGACAAGCAAGTAGAGAAATATTTACAAACTTGTCCTAATTTTTAAAAGAAAACTCATAAAAATGAATAGAAAAATATCCCTCGGAGAGCAAAAAGGGTATTAGGGCATTTTGCCCTAAACAGCGAAAACGGTGTCAAGACACCCAGCTGGCGAATATTAGGTACTAAAAAATACTACCTAAATTCGAGCAAAATTAATTTTGCTATATCTTAATGCTTCGTAAACTAGCATTAAGATATTTGCACATAAGGAGAGTGATGAAATATGTATACAGATTCAGAGCAATTTTTAGATAGTATTTTTCTATCATATAATAAAATTTTAAATCGATTACATGCATTAGGAATAACAACCAAGCATGGAAAAGAGATATCACATATGGATTTAAGAAAATCAATAGATGTTATGCTAAAAAAACATCCTACTTGCAGATGGAGAAGTGAAAAAATCAGAAGTAGAAAATATTTTGTATTGGTTGAAGGATATTACTGGCTGACTCAAGTATATTTTCAAAAAGAAAAATCTTTAATAGATGCTGATATAGATTTTTTCAAACTTAGAATTAAACAATATGAAGAGTTGCTAAAAATAGAACATAATGCAAATTGGTGGAATGAAGATATGAATATTAAACAACTATGTAAATATTTTAATAGACAAGATATTACAGTTAGAAAAGCTATAAAGAAAATGTGTAATAGTGGGTTAGAAGAATATAAATTTTTAGTTAATGGTAAGGTTATGATTTCTAGTAAAGGTGTTGAATGGATTTGTAAAAATGTATTTAAACATAAGTATCTAAAATTACTAGAAAAGCATAAGATGGAGTTGACTGAGAAGTATATTGAAGCAGGTTATCCTTATGATAATTTTTTTTGGATGAATTAAGAATATTTATATTAAATATATGGCTTATTTTATAAATATATGTTAAAATATCTCCATGAATGTAAGGAGCAAAATAAAATGAATTATATAAGTTATGATGAATTTAAAGAAACATATAAGGAAATAGAAGAGATATATACATCTACTGAAGGAAATAGAGTGATAAAAGTAGAGCATAAGGCGACAAATGAATGTTTTGTAATAAAAATGATAAACAACATAAATGGAGAATATTCAGGAGTATTTTTTAATAGAGAAATAGATGCATTAAAAAAATTGAATAATATAGCTAATATAGTTACATTATATGAAGCTTTTATTATAAAAGACAAAAATATAGGTTGCATCGTATTAGAATTCATAGATGGAATAAATTTACAACAAATACAACTTTCAAAAGAACTACGAAATAATGATAAATATGAAATAATGCTTAATATTGTAAAAGCGGTGGGGAATGCCCATAAATTAAATGTTATTCATAGAGATATTAAACCAACAAATATAATGATTTTAGATGAAAATAAAGTAAAAATAATAGATTTTGGTATATCGAAGATTAAAGACCAAATAAGAACAGAATACTCTCCTACTGTAAGATGTTTTGGAAGTTCAGGATATCAATCACCAGAAGCAAAGGAAAAGAAAGAGAATATAGATGAAAGAAGTGATATATATTCATTAGGAGCAGTTATGTATTACTTGTTTTCAAATGAAGAGCCAAAGGAAAATGCACAAGAATTTTATCGACAAGTAAGTGAAAATAAGGATATATCTGTAGAAATACAAGATTTAATATTAAAAATGATCTTAATTAATCCAAATTCACGAATAAAAATAGATAAGATAATTAAAGAAATAGAAAAAATATATGATATTGAAGCTAAAAACAGTAACTTATATACAATTCATATAGAAAAACAAATTATAGATACAATGATAAGAAGAAATATTGTGCTTAGAACAGATATAAAGAAGATTTTGAATCAGCAACTGCAAGAGAATTTTTATGAAACTTATTCCTTTTTTGAAAAAGATAAAAAAGAATATATATTTATAGGAGAGTCAATTGAAATAAAGTGTAAATATGACAATTATAATCAATTGTTTTCAGTAACAGAAATAAATAATTTAAAACCACCAACGAGAGAGTTTTTAAAAACAAAATATTTAAAAATTAGTGGAGATTTTCTATTTGATATCAATAAAGATAATCTTTTGGATAAAATATCTAACAATAAGGAATTATCTATAAAATTAATTAATTATTCAGAAGAAAAATCTAAAGAGGAATCTGATGATAAAATATTTGCTCAAGCTTTTAGCATATGGCTAGATGGATTAAAACAGGAATTGGATAACATAAAAGAATCTGCGATAAGATTTAGTTACGATAATGTAAAAGTAGAAGATGATACTATAATATTTAAATTAAATGAAAAATTTGCATATTCAATAGATGATTTAAAAGATATCTTTGACGAAAATACAGAATTCATTTTCGAACAGAATAATAAAGTTAAAAGAATAGGAAGATTAATTCGAATAGAAGAAAATGAGGATGATATAAATGTTATTTTAGAAAGAAAACATAATAAGGTAGCTTTGCCAAAAGATAAAATAATAATTGAAGATTATAGAAAAAAGTCATCTGCTGTAAAGAAACAAATAAGAGCAATAAAGAATTTAAAAGATGATAAAAATAACCAACTTAGAAGAATATTAACTGGAATATCTAAACCAGATAATTTTATGAAGAATATAAATATAGACTATTATAATCAAGATTTAGATACATTCCAGAGAGAAGCTGTAAAAAAAGCAATATGCTCTAGTTCAATAACATTAATACAGGGACCACCTGGTACAGGAAAAACATCTGTAATTACTGAAATAATTAGACAAATTTTAAAAGAAGAACATGGTACAGTTAACAAAATATTACTTGTTTCACAAGCTAATAAAGCAGTAGATAATGTTTTAAGTAAAATCAAAGACAATATAACCAATAAAATAGTCAGAATAGGTGAAGAATCTAAAATTGAAAAAGAAATATATGATAAATATTCTATTGATAAGTGTGTTCCAATATGGATAAATCAGGTAAAAGGAAAAAGTATAAAATTTATAGATGAATATTTATTAAATAAAAATATAAATTATAGTGATATGGTGAAGTATATAGACTATATAGATAAAAGAATAAATAATAAAAAAACAAATAATAAATTTATCAGTAACTTTGAGGAAAAACATAAAGATAAAGATTTTGAAAAAGATATATATTTATTTAGAATTCATTGTGAATGGTTGAAAAATATAAATAAGCAAAATGATATGGAAGTAAACTATATAAAAAATTGTGATATTGTAGCAGGAACATGTATAGGATTTAAATCAAATCCTATAATATCAGACAGTATGTTTGAATATGTAATTATTGATGAGGCTGCAAAAGCTTCAACACCTGAATTATTGGTTTCATTAATGCAATGTTCAAAAAAAATAATAATGGTTGGGGATCAAAACCAACTACCACCTCAACTATCAATTGAGATGGAAGAAATTTTTAGAAATGATGAATTGCAACAAGATAAGAGCTTTTTTACAACTTTATTTGAATCTTTAGATAGTAATAATAAGCAAACTTTGATTAAGCAATATAGAATGAATCCAGTAATAGGAACAATGGTTAGCAAATTATTTTATAATAATGATATACTTAATGGAACAAAGGAAGAAAATGAAAATCATAACCTAGATAGATTTAAGGGCAAGAATATAGTATGGATATCCACTGATAAAATAGAAAATAACCATGAAAGAAATAATGAAACAAAATCATTTGAAAATTTTTCAGAAGCATGTACAATTAAAGAGGAACTTATACAACTGGATAAGGATGAGAAAATTAAAAAATATACCATTGGAATAATCACACCTTATAGTGGGCAAAAAAAGTTATTAAAAAAAGAGTTAAGAAAAGTAAGGTTCAATAATATAGACATAAATAATATAGAAGTAAATTCTGTTGATGCTTTTCAAGGAAGTGAAAAAGATATAATAATATATAGCATCGTAAGGAATAATTTAAAAGGTGAAATGGGATTTACAAAATCAAAGGAAAGATTAAATGTTGCATTTTCAAGAGCTAAGAAACTTATAATAATGATTGGAAGTTCTAACTTTATACAGAATGTTATAAAAGAAGATAATAAGTATTTGGATGTTATAAAGTATATAAATGCAAATAAAGAAAAATGTGAAATAAGATATACCAATATTCGGAGGTGAACATGAATAAGGAACTTGAAAAAATAGCAGATATGCTACCACCTAAAAATAATAACTATAATTATTTAAAAAAAATAAGAATAGGGTATCCTGTATATAAAATAAATATAAAGATTTTAAGAAGAGAGGATAAAGAAGTTCCATATAGTTATGAAGTTATATTAAGATTATTATTTGAAAATATTAATAATATAAAACAAATAAGTGGAATTTTAGGCTTGGAAGAATATGTAGTAAGGAATATTTTAGCCGAAATGTATGCGAGAGATTATGTTTATTTAATAGGAAATAATCCAGTTATATCTATTCAAGGAAAAAAGTTGTTAAATACTTTAAAAATGATGGAAATAACAGAAGATAAATTTACTATATATATAGATGGAATTAGTGGAAAGGTAGAAATAGATGAAAATGTTCAAAAAGGAACAAATGGTAATTTACTTAAAGAATTAATAAAAGTTGATAATGATTTTTTAAATGAAAAATTTGCAGATATAGATGATTTATATAAGAAATACCAAGAAGAAGAATTTGATGGGTTTAAAAATGCCTCTATTTATGAGTTATATGATATAAAAGAAATACAAAGTAAAACAATTCTATATAGATATAAAGACGTGTATATTTTTGAAAATAATGGACAAATAGATTTCAGCTTTAAAAATAAAATTGATAATGAAGGAGAATATATTGAGGCTTTAGCAAATGAATATAAAAATAAGCCAATGATTTTAGATATAAAGCAAATAGAGGGAAAAAGAGTAACAGTAGATAATCTAAATGAATACAGGGAAGAACTAAATAAAAATAAAATGTTAATGGTAGAAAATGCTAGAATTAAAGATGAAAATGAATTTAACAAAATGTATTATTCTAATAGAGAATTATTAGAAGATGAATATATAGAATTTGTTTTAAAAGGATTAGATAAATGCAAAGGAAATATATACATAAAAACGGGGAACTTTAACGAATTTGTTGAAATTGATGATATAAAAAGTAAAGTTATAGATTTATTAAATAATGGACATAAAATAATTGTACAATTAGGAAAAAACGGTACTAAGAAAGACATAGAAAAGGAAATAAAAGCTTTGAAATTAAAAGGATTAATATTAGTGAATACTAATAATTATATTAATGAAAGAGTTGTTATATTTGATTCACTTTATATGTTGTACACTAATTATGAATATATAAATGTTAAATCAGATATACCTAATCTTAAAATAAAAAATGAAATTAATAGTATTGTTTACAAAGATGATATAATAAATATTATAAAAAAAGATTTTGAAAATATTTGAAAGAAAATAATATTGAAGTAGAAGTAGAAATACTTCTATTTTTGTTGTTAAAAAATGTATTTTATGTTAGAATAAAATCGAATAATTATATATTGGGGGAAATATAATGGAACACAGTGAAAATACAAGGGTAAAAATTCCAGCACTTGTTCATTTAACAAGACTAGGGTACAAATACTTATCTTTAAAAGAAATAAAACAATATATACATGAAAATACTAATATTTTTAGAAAGGTATTTTGTGAGAGTATAAATAAAATAAATAACAAAAATTTTTCTATAGAAGAAACAGATAAAATAATATCAGAACTTGAAATACAATTAGCGAATGATGATTTAGGAAAATCATTTTACATCACTCTTATAAACGGATTTGATGGAATAAAACTTATTGATTTCGAAGATATAGATAATAATACCTTTAATGTAGTTACAGAACTTACATATAGAAATGGTGAAGATGAATTCAGACCAGATATTATTCCACTAATAAACGGAATCCCATTATCTTTTATTGAGGTTAAAAAGCCTAATAATAGAGAAGGAATACTTGCAGAAAGAAATAGAATAAATGCTAGGTTTAGAAATCCTAAATTTAAAAAGTTTGTGAATCTTACACAATTACTTGTATTTTCTAACAATGATGAATATGATGAAGAATCTATTGTTCCAATACAAGGTGCTTTTTATGGTACAAGTAGCTATAGTAATGTATTCTTTAATTGCTTTCGAGAAGAAGAGGTAGGTATAATAAATTATATTAAACCGATTAACCAAACTGAAGAAGAGAAGATTTTAATTGATACAAACTATGTTACACTTAAAGGAACAGCAGAATATAATACTAATTTAGATATAAATACTCCAACTAATAGAATAATAACATCATTATTCACAAAAGAAAGATTCTTAAAAATATTAAAATATGGAATTGCATATGTAGAGAAATTAGATAAAAACGGAATTATACAAATCCAAAAACATATAATGAGATATCCTCAATTATTTGCTACTCTTGCTATAGAAAACAAACTAGAACAAGGTATAAATAAAGGAATTATCTGGCATACACAAGGAAGTGGAAAAACAGCATTAACATACTTTAATGTAAAATATTTAACTGATTATTTTGCAAAGCAAGGTAAAATTGCTAAATTTTATTTTATTGTTGATAGATTAGATTTATTAGATCAGGCTTCAAAAGAATTCACAGCAAGAGGACTAAAAGTGGAAAAAGTAAATTCAAAAGAAGAATTTATTAAAAATATACAAACAATTGGAGAAGTTGGAACAACAGGTGAATTAACAATAACAGTTATAAATATACAAAAATTTTCAGAGGAATCTATTGTTAAACCTGCTGATTATAATGTTGATGTTCAAAGAATTTATTTTATGGATGAAGCACATAGAAGTTATAACCCAAAAGGTTCATTCTTAGCAAATTTAATGGCATCAGATAGAAAAGCAATTATGATAGCATTAACAGGTACTCCTTTAATAGGAAATGGATATAGTTCAAAAGATGTATTTGGAGATTATATACATAAATACTATTATAATCGCTCAATAGCTGATGGATATACTTTAAAATTAATAAGAGAAGGAATTGAAACATCATATAGGTCATATTTAGAACAAGCATTAAAAGAAGTAGAAGCAATTAAAGGCATGGCAAAAAAAGAGGATATTTACTCTCATCATAAATATGTATCAGCATTAGTAGAATATATTGCAAATGATTTTAATAAAACTAAAATTAGATTAAATGATAATTCTATTGGAGCAATGGTAGTTTGTGATTCATCAAAACAAGCAAGAGCAGTTTTTGAAGAGCTTAACAACTACGAAAATATAGCATCAGCATTAATCCTTCATGATGAAGATGATAAGGAAACAAGAAGAACTGAACAAGATGACTTTAAAAAAGGGGAAATAGATATATTGGTAGTTTATAATATGCTTTTAACCGGATTTGATGCACCTAGACTAAAAAAGATATATTTAGGAAGAGTTATAAAAGCACATAATTTATTACAAACATTAACTAGAGTAAATAGACCATATAAAGATTACAAATATGGATATGTTGTTGACTTTGCAGATATTAGAGCAGAGTTTGATAAAACAAACAAAGCATACTTTGAAGAATTGCAAAGTGAATTAGGAGATGAATTTGCTAACTATGCAAACATCTTCAAAGATAAGGATGAAATAGAAAAAGATATCACAGAATTAAAAAATAAATTATTCATGTTTGATACTGAAAATTTAGAGAATTTTACAAGACAAATAAATGAATTACCAAAGCAAGAATTATATGATATTAGAAAATCTTTAGAAAATTACAAAATATTATATAACTTAATTAAGATGTATGGATATGAAGACTTAACAGATAAAATTGATATAAGTAAAGTTTCAAGATTATTAAGTGAAGTAAGTAACAGAATTAACATTTTGAATTTAACAGAAAATATCAATAATAGTGAAAGCATAACTGGTTTATTAAATATGGCCTTAGATAAAATTGACTTCAATTTTAGAAAAATATCAGAATCAGAATTAGTTATTGCAGATAAATTTAGAGAAAATCTTGAAAGAACAAGAGTTGAACTTGAAAGAAATTTTGATAAAAAAGATCTGGAATTTATATCATTATATGAAGAACTAAAAAGAATATTTAGTAAGAAAAACATTGAAGAATTAACATCTGAAGAAATGCAAAATAGCATATTAGAATTAGAGAAATTAAGAGAAAGAATAAAACAAAGAAATAGTAAAGATGAGATGTTAATCTTAAAATATGAAAATGATATAAAATTTATGAGAATTCATAAAAGGATTAAAGAAGCCAATATAGATAACATAAATGACATTGTTTTAAATCAGATGCTACTTGAGATAAAACATAAAGTAGATGAAATATTAGTTAAAAATTATAAATTGATGGATAATGAAGCCTTTTTCTATGGAAGTATCACACCAATTATTGCGAAAACATCATTAGCCTATAATGTAAAATTGACCATAGATCAAATACAATTTGTAACAAATAATGTACTAGAAGAATATATAGAGGAAAGGAAATTAGTTGGATAATGAACAATGAAGAAAGAGAAATAATAAACAAAACAAAGGAACTAATTGATGAATTAAAATCAATTTCCGAAAATAATGGTATTGGGAACAGTCCAAGTGAATACAAAATAATTACAGAAGTTTTTCTATATAAGTTTTTAAACGATAAATTTTTATATGAAATAAAAAAAGTAGATGAAAATTTAGCTAAGCTAGATAAACCAAAAGATGTTGAAAAAGCATTAGAAACGATGAAAGATGACTATGATTTTTTACTTTTAAGATTAGGACCAGATACAGCTAAATTAAAAATAGAACATCTAATTTCTTATTTGTTTTCGCATAAAAATGATGAAGATTTTTACAAATTATTTGATGATACTTTAATAGATATAGCAAACTTTAATATAGATATATTTTCAGTTAGAACAGGTGGAAAAGAAAAGATAAGACTATTCAGTGGAATTTCACAGCATATTACAGAAACAAGTAAAAAGAATAATTTTGCTAGAGCAATAATAGACAAGTTAGTTGAATTTAGTTTTGAAAATTTATTTAAGCAAAAATATGATGCATTTGCAATTGTATTTGAATATTTAATAAAAGACTATAACAAAGATTTTGGTAAATACGCAGAATATTATACACCAAATTCAATTGCAAGAATTATAGCGAGAATATTAGTAAAAGATGATGAAAAAGTAGAAAATGTGACAGTATACGATCCATCAGCAGGTTCAGGAACTCTTGTGTTAGCATTAGCACATCAAATAGGAGAAGAAAACTGTACGATATATACACAAGATATTTCACAAAAATCAAATGAGTTTTTAAGATTAAATCTTATATTAAATAATTTGGTACATTCTTTAGGGAATATAGTACATGGGAATACTCTAACAGAACCAGCACATTATAATGAAACAAAAACAAGACTTGCAGAATTTGATTACATAGTTAGTAATCCACCTTTTAAAACTGATTTTAGTGAATACAGAGATGAGCTAGCAGATGATAAATTAAGAGAGAGATTTTTTGCAGGAGTACCTAAAATTCCAAATAAAGATAAAGACAAAATGGCTATATACTTAATGTTTATACAACATATTATTTATTCTTTAAGCAAAAAAGGTAAGGCAGCAATAGTTGTTCCTACAGGATTTTTAACAGCTCAATCTGGAATTGAGAAAAAGATTAGAGAAAAGCTAGTAGAAGAAGAAATGATAAAAGGTGTTGTATCAATGCCATCAAATATATTTGCTACTACTGGGACCAATGTTAGTGTATTGTTTATAGATAGAGCTAACAAAGGTGGAAAAGTATTATTAGTAGATGCATCTAAATTAGGAGATAAAGTTAAAGAAGGTAAGAATCAAAGAACAGTTTTAAGAGAAGATGAAATCGAAAAAATAGTAAGAACTTTTGCTAAACAAGAAGTAATTGATGATTTTAGTGTTGAAGTAACATATGACCAGTTAAAAGAAAAAAATTGCTCATTTTCAGCAGGACAATATTTTGAAGTTAAGATAGAATATGTTGAATTAACACAAGAAGAGTTCAATAAAAAGATAAAAGAATTTTCCAATAATCTTGATAAATATTTTTCTGAGGGAAAGAAATTAGAAAATGAAATAAGACAACGATTGGAGGAACTAAAGTATGTTTAATGGAACATTTGAAGATATTGTAGCAAAGGATGATGGATTTTTAAGAGGACCATTTGGAAGTGCTTTAAAAAAGTCCTTATTTGTCCCAAAATCAGAAGATACTTATAAAGTATATGAACAGGGTGTAGTATTAGAAAAGAATAGTAATATTGGAAGATATTATATATCAAAAGATTATTATGAAAATAACATGATTAGATTTACTGTTAAGCCAGGCGATTTTCTTGTATCATGTTCTGGAGTGAATTATGGTGCTATATATCAATTGCCAGATAAAATAGAACCAGGAATAATAAATCAAGCTTTATTGAGAATTAGATTGAATAATTATATAGTAGATGAAAACTACTTTTTATATTATTTTAGAGCATATATAGTAAATGTTATTACAGGTGGGACCGGAGACTCAACAATACCGAACTTTCCACCAATGTCTGTTGTTAGATCAGTGAAAATACAACTACCAAGTATGGAAGTTCAAAAAAAAGTGGGGAAATTTCTCCGTAATATAGAAGAAAAAATTAATAATAATAATAAAATAATTAATGAAATGGAACAAATGGCAAAAACAATATATGATTATTGGTTTTTGCAGTATGAATTTCCAAATGAAGAAGGAAAGCCTTATAAGTCATCAGGTGAAAAAATGGTATATTGTGAAGAAATGAAAAAAGAAATTCCAGAAGGATGGAAAGTAGGATATTTAAAAAATTATATAGATAAAGATAAAGGGGGAGATTGGGGAAAAGAATTCAAAGAAAGTAATTATAATGAAAGAGTCATATGTCTAAGAGGTGCAGACTTCCCATCAATATGTGGACAGGAGGAAGTAAAAGCTCCAGAAAGATATATATTAGAGAAAAATTTAAATAAAAGTTTAGAAAATGGAGATTTAATAATAGAAATATCTGGAGGGAGTCCATCACAATCTACTGGTAGAATTTGTTATATAAATAGTAATACATTAAAAAGATTTGATTTACCTATAATAACATCTAACTTTTGCAAAGCAATTTCATTAAAAAATAAAGAGTATTTATACTGGTTTTATATCCAATGGTTAAAGCTATATGAAAGCAACATTTTTTTTAAGTATGAAGGAAAAACAACTGGAATAAAAAATCTTTTATTTGACATGTTATGCACAGATTATAAAATTATTGAACCACCAGAAAATTTGATTAAGAAATATAATAGTTTAGTTTCTATTTATTTTGATAATATACAAAAAAACAAAAAAGAAAATGAAGAACTTATAAAATTAAGAGATTATTTATTACCATTGTTTATGAATGGACAAGTAGGATTTAAAAGTTGATAATTATAAACTAAAGAAAAGCAAAATAGAAATGTATAGTGTGCATATTTATTTTGCTTTTTGATAATAAAGGACAAATTTCGACAAAATAATTTAAAAAATATGATATATATAAATAAATTTAAATTTGAAATTAAGAAAAGGAGACAATATGTTAGATTTTCAAAAAATAATTAATGAAAATAAAGTTAACAATATAATAAATCCAAGAGAAATATTTATGTCATTACCTAACAAAAAATATGATTATCCAAGAGATGTTCAGACAGAAGTATGGAAACAATGGATGGAAAAAAGAAATGAAAAAGATGTAATTATAAAAATGAATACTGGTAGTGGAAAAACGATAGTTGGATTAATTATATTAACAAGTTGTATTAGAGAAGAGAAAAAACCAGCGGTATATGTAGTACCAAATAAATATTTAGTTAAGCAAGTTATTAAAGAAGCACAATCTTTAGGAATTCCAGTAACTGAAAATAGCGAAGACGTAGGATTTATAACCGGAGAAAAGATATTGATTACTAATATTTATAAATTAGTTAATGGAAGGACTGTATTTGGAAAAAGAAGTAACGGAAACAATTTGAAAATAGGCAGTATATTGATAGATGATGTACATGCTTGTATAAATGACGTAGAATCTCAATATACAATTGAACTAAATAAAGATGGTGAGGCATACAGTAAAATTTACAAAATATTTGAAGAAGATTTGAAGAAACAATATCCCAATAGAGTAACTGATATTAATAGTGGCGTTCCAGGAGTAAATATTCTTGTGCCATACTGGGCTTGGCAAAGAAAATCTACTGATATTTATCAAATAATAACAGAAGATCAAGAAAATACTGATGTACAAATGAAACTACCACTATTTAGAGACTATTTCCATTTGTGTAATTGTGTTGTATCAAGTGATAAAATTGAAATAAGTCCTAAAAGTATTAATATAAATGAAATAGATGGATTTAAAAGAGCAGAGAGAAGAATTTATATGAGTGCAACAATTGTGGAAATAGATTCTCTTATTTCTAAGTGTGGAATACAAAACTATCCTGAAAATGTAATAAAACCACAATATTCTGATGATATGGGAGAGAGATTTATTATATTTCCACAGATTATTAATAAGGAGATTACAGATGATGATATTAAAATTAAGTTGAAGAAAATGTCTGAACAATACAATATAGTTGTAATAGTTCCATCAGATATACGTAGAAGATATTGGGAAGATGTAGCAGATTTATGTGTAGATAAATATAATTTAGAAGAAGCAGTAGAATTGTTAAAAAATGGACATATCGGATTAGTAATTATGAGTAATAAATATGAAGGAATAGACCTTCCTAATAAAGCTTGTGAAATATTAGTG
>JAAWDU010000056.1 GCA_022793905.1 Clostridia bacterium | reverse complement strand
TGAAGTAGCTAATATACTTTCATCTACTTTATTACTTGTTTTACTATCAGCAAAGTATACTTCTTCTGCAACAACTTGTGTTTTACTTTGTTTCTTTCCTTCTGTATTCTCCCATTCGTGTTGTTCTAATCTACCAATTATTCCTACTTGTTGTCCTTTTCTAAAATATTTGCTACAAAATTCTGCTGTTTTGCTCCAAGCTGTTATGTATATAAAGTCTGCTTGCTTTTCTCCTTCTTTTGCAAATCTTCTATTTACTGCTAACGTAAACGTTGTTATTTGTGTATTGTTAGTTTGTGTATATCTACTTTCTGGGTCAGCAGTCAATCTGCCGTAATAATGCTACCTTATTCATCTTCTTCCTCCTCATCTTTGTTTGATTCTACTAACTCTCCATATTGCTTTCTGTATTCAAATAATTTCATTTCTAATTCTTTGTTTTTTTGCTTTAATTTTCTATTTTCTTCATCTCTAGTATATTTATTTTCTTCTGCTTTCTTTATTCTGTAATCTGCTGTTGCTTTTTCTTCTATCAACTTTCTATATTCATTTAATGTTATTTCTACTGTTAATTCATTTTCTGCTTGAAAATCTTTTAATTCACTTGAATAACTATCTATTTTCTTTTTTAATAAACTTTCTTCTATTTCTGCCATTTTTTACTCCTCCTAATATTTACATTTCTATTTTTCTACATATAAATCATATATTTATGCTTTACCACTACCATCAAATTGTCTTTTGTCGTTTGGGTCAAGTTCTTCTTTCTTTGTGTTTTCTTTCTTTTTGACTTCCTTCTGCCATACAAATACTCTTTTGCCGTTGTTGTTTTTTATTGATAATGCTGTTATTTCTTTGTTTTCTATTTGTATTTTTTCTACTACAAATTTTGTATTTGTAGTTGTTTTACCATTTTTCTCTTTTAATTTATAATTTTCTTTTCCATCTTTATCTTTTAATGGTATGTATATAAATGGTGCAGTATAAAGTTCTCTGCCTATTCCCCAGTTGAAACCTGCTCTTTTAAAGCTATCACTAGCAAGTCCTTTTTCTGCTTCTGAAAAACTCTCCTTTCCAGTGTCTTCTTTACTTATCCATTGTTTTTTATTTTCATCCCATACTTCTATAATACAATTTGCATTATCTCTAATATGCTTTCTTTGCCAACTTTTTGGTCCTACTGTTTCATCTAATATATCCATATCTACTCTAGCATCTTTGTATAATAGTAATGTTAAGTAATCTTTAGTAAATGTGGAAACTCTACAATCAATTTCATTTGCTTTTAAATCTCTAAACATTGCTTCCATTCTTATTTTCTAACCTCCTTTTAAACTCTTCATCTAATTCTTTTTCTCTTATGTATAAATTTGTCTTTTCTTTTTTTAGAATTGCACTTTCATAAACTAATTGTTCAAAAGTATAACCTTTTAAAATTTCTGAATATTTATTTTCTGTATTTATCATTTCTGCTGGGTTTTTAATCATTTCTTTTCTCCCTTCAATTTTATTATTTTTCTATGCAACTCATCTGCATATCTATAATCTTCACTTTCCCAGTGGTCTTGCATTTGCAACATAAAATATCTTTGCTCTAATTCTTCTAAACTTTCTGACATTTTACTTGTCCTTTCCTTATTGCTCTTGTTATATACATAAGCTCTATTGTTGTTTTGTTTCTTTTTTATAATCTTCTCGAGCTTTTTCTATAATCTTTTCTATAAAACTCATGTTCTTTTGTTCCTTTCTCTTGATTTTTCATTTTCTTTTTGTTATAATTAAATTAGTTTACTAATTCGAGTTGTTATTTATATAACAACTCTTTTATTAATTTTCTTACTTCTTCATCGTTTCTCATACCTGTAACATAGCTTTCTACAACATACTTAAAAGTTCTTAATTTTGCATTTTCTTCTTGTACAGATAATGTTTTGTTTTTTGCTTCATCTACTTTTCTATCACATTCTTTTTGCATTTTATCTAAAGTATGTAATCTATATAATGCTAAAACTATTAGAAACATCATTATTGCACATAATATTGCTATTCCGTATACATAATTCATTTGTTTTTCCTCCTTCCTTAATTTTTAAATTATAAATGCTAAAACCAACAATGTTATGATTTCTATTTCAAAAGCAATTGCTCCTAAAACTTCTTTTGTTTTACTTTTCATAATCTTTCTCCTATCTTGTACTTAAGTTGTCATGGCTCGTTTTTATATACTCAATCATTGCTCCTCTTCTAACTTTGTGTTCTTTCATATATCTTTGTACTGGTAACTCTGGGTCTTTGAACATTTGCCTTGCTTTATTTTTTCCCATGCCAAATTCTTTACATACTTGGTCTACATTAAGTAATTCGTTTTGGTCTTTCTCATTAGTTATTTGTGTTCTTCCAATATACCCTAACTCAAATGACCTTTTATTTCCTTCTATAACTGCTTCTATAATTGTTTGCTTCAATTCTTCCATCTTTTTCTCTCCTTTCTTATTTTATTTTGGTGTCAGGTTGTGGTATTTTATTTTGATGTTGCCTCATCTAGTGGCTTTTTCTTATATAGGATAATATCTAATCGTTTTTCTTCTGGTCTTACTAAAATTGCTTTAAATTCATATTCTTTTGTTTCCACTCTATTCATAATTAAATGTGGTTTTAATTCCATAAGTTTCTCCTTTCTTTAGTTTTGTTCATGTTTCCGAACTTGTTGTGTAAAAAAATATGGTTTTAATTCTTTGTCAATATCTATACACAACAGTAGGCAGGCTCTAACTATCTCTTTTGAGGAAAATTCCACATTACCATTCAATTTATTACTCAATGTCGCTTCATTCATTAGCATTGCTATTGCAAAAGCCGATTGTGTTCCATATATTTCTTTTATTCTTCCCCTTAACTTACTGAAATCAAATATTATGTCTTCTTTTTGCATATTCTCCCCTCCTTTTCGTTCGTGTTTTCGAACCATAATTATAATACCAAAGTTTTTTATCCATGTCAATAGTTTTATATAAAAAAATTCGATTTTCTTTACTTTTTTTATAAAAGGTATTGTTTTTTTCGTAAAAATGAACTATAATACATTTATAGGAGGTAATTCTATGGAAGAAAACTTTAGTATTAGATTACAAAAAGCTATGAATATTAGGAATATAAAAGCAATAGAACTTTCTGAAAAAACTGGAATTCCTAAATCTTCTTTAAGTGAATATATAAAAGGTAAATATGAAGCTAAGCAAAAAGGTATTTACAAACTAGCAAAAGCATTAGATGTTTCAGAAGGTTGGCTTATGGGATTAGATGTACCTATGGAAAGAATGCCCGATGATTTAAGAGAAACTATACCATTACAAGAACTATACAAAGATACAGTTCCTCTACTTGGTGTTGTTAAGGCTGGATATGATTACCTTGCTAACGAGAACGTCTTAGAATACATTCCTATCAATTTTAATAAAGAAGATAACAACTACTATGCATTAAAAATCAAACGGCGACAGCATGGAAACTCAAATGTCTGATGGCGATATTGTTATTATACACAAGCAAGAAAATTTTGAAAGTGGGCAATTATGCGTTCTTCTTATCAATGGAGATGAGGCAACTGTTAAAAGAGTATATAAATTAGAAAATGGCATTGAACTTGTTGCAATTAACCCTGCCTATCCTTCTCGTAAATTTACTGCAAAAGACATGAAAAATATACCAGTACAAGTTATTGGAGTTGTAAAACAATTAATTAAAAATTATTAAGTTATCAATATTAAATATATAAAAAAGGAAAATAGATGTCTATGTTTACCACAACCTAACATTTATTTTCCCCCACTACTATTGAAAGTAGATTACTTTTAGTATATACTAAAATATCTCTATTTTCAATAGTAAATTCAAATTTTATTAAAGAAAATGGAGGAATTTTTTTATGAAAGAATATTTTTACTTAAAAAATTTAACAACAAATGAAATCGAGGTTTTAGAAGCTGAAGATTTTTACATTTTTGGCGGAGAATTTAAAGACCACATACTTTATGATTTTTACGAAGATAACTATCTAAAAATAGGTTTAACTTTAACTCGTGAAAAAATTAAACTTTATTTTTTCTCAAATTTTATAGAAAACTGGAATAACTATAAAGGAATATGGAGTGATTTAAAAGCTATTTCTTATAGTGATTTATCAAAAGAAGAACAGCTTTATGTTGATGATAAAATACTAGAAAAATTAAATAATGCTTCCAGATGGAACAGTTTTGAAAATGTAAAAAAAGAAACAAATCAAAAAAGAACAAATCAAAAGACAAAACAAGTTGGAAATGGAGAAATGGAGCCTTATTGGAGTGAAACCTTGCAATGTTGGGTTTGGCAATATTATGATACACATGGTAAAAGGCAAACCTTAAAACAAAGAAAAAAAGAAACAAAAAAGCAATATTGGGTTAGATATATAAAAATAAAACAAAGTTTAAATGATGGAACTTATATTAGTAAAAGTAATGATACTATTTGTTCTCTTGCAGAAAATTATATTAAACAAAAACACTTAGATGGAGTTACTTCTGATAGAAGTTATAAAAGAGAAAGCGAAACTCTTGCACAAATACAAAAATGCTGTAATGATTTTTGCAATAAACCCATTCAAAAGGTTACGATTTCAGAAATAGAGAAATCAAAAGAAGGTATTAGAAAATACAGCAATAATACAATTTCTAAAATCTGGGCTCTACTATTTAAAACTTTCAAAATAGCCTATTCAAGAAGAGTTATATTATACAATATTATGGAAGATGAAACTTTGACTAAACCTATTTCACAAATAGCACCTAAAAAAGTTAAAGCATTAACTATTGAAGAGGAAAAACATTTAGAAAAAGTATTACTTTCAAGTAATCATGTATACAATAATATATTATTATTACAACTATATACAGGTATGAGAATTGGCGAAGTCTTAGCGTTAAGTAAAGATTGTATTGATTTAAAAAATAATACATTAACTGTATATAGAACTATTACAAGAGATAAAAACGATAAAGTAATCTTAGGAGCTCATACTAAAACATATAATAAAAAAACAGGAATTGATAAAGGTAAAAGAGCTATTCCTCTTTCTTTGAAAACTAAAAAATTATTAGAATCAATACTAAATAACAAACTAATTAATATAAATAATTTGATTTTTTGGGATTATAAGAAGAATACATTTATAACAGATGGAGAAATAAATTTATACTTAGATAGACTTAATAATAAAGAAAAAATAACTGATAGATTGCATACTCATAGATTAAGACATACTTTTATAACACGTTGCCAAGAAAAAGGAATACCTCTTGTTGTAATTCAGTCTTTAGTAGGACATGTTGAAGGAAGCAATATAACCAATAATGTTTATACTTCTGTATCTTTAGATTTTATGGAACAAGAACTAGAAAAGATAAATTAAAAAACTCTACTGCATTACTACTGCATTAAAAATAATAAAAATAAAACCTAGATTGCCAATATTTCATGCTTTCTAGGTTTTATTTTTTTGGTACCGATGGTGGGACTCGAACCCACATGGTTTCCCGCTGGATTTTGAATCCAGTGCGTCTGCCAATTCCGCCACATCGGCGTATTTTTTTGAGACATACATTTTTAACTTAGCAATAGTTATCATATATAAAGCAAATTCCTTATATATGATAACATTATTTTTTTAATTTGTAAAGGATTTTAATTAAACTTTTTTCTACTTTATTCTTTTTAAGCATAAGTCTTCTATGCTTATTACTCTTGCTTTTAAGTCTTTGTAAAAAGCTTCTTCATGTGACACTAAAATTACTGTACCTTTATATTCTTTTATAGCCTTTTTTAATTCTTCCTTTGTATCAGCATCAAGGTGATTTGTTGGCTCGTCCAAAATTAGCAAGTGGCTAGGTTGTAAAATTAATTTACATAGTTTTACTTTTGACTGTTCTCCTCCACTTAAAGTTTCAATTTTCTGCATTACATGCTCCCTTTTTACTCCGAACATCTGCTAAGTACTTTCTTACCTGCTTTGGAGTTAAATCTGGATATTCTTGTGAGATAATATTAAAAGGGATATCTTCTGGATTTTCCCATTTTAAGTCTTGTTCATAATACCCAATACTTTTTATTGTCTCAGAAAATTTGTATTCTCCTGCAATTGGTTTTATTTCTCCCATTAAGGTTTTCAGCAAAGTAGATTTTCCTATACCATTAAATCCGAGTTATTACTATTTTTTCTTGGTTTTTTATCTCAAACTTCATTTTAGGGAGTAAAGAATAATAGTAACCTACTTCTAAGTCTTTTACTTCTAATATTACTTGAGCTGTTGTTTCTATTCCTTTAAAACCAAAATGTGGCTTTGAAATAAATCCTGGCTTTTCTATTATTTCCATTTTCTCTAACTTTTTCTCTCTACTTTTTGCCATTTTAGCTGTTGAAGCTCTAACTTTATTTTTAGCTATATAGTCTTCTAACTTTTTTATTTCTTTTTGTTGAGATTCATAGTTTTTTATGTATTCTTCCCTTCCGAGCTTCTTTTTGCTTTAAGAAGCTTGAATACTTTCCTTTATATTTTTTTATCTTATTAAATTCAATATCACATATACAAGTAGTAACTTTCTCTAAAAATTCAAAATCATGTGATACTATTATAAAAGCTCCCTTGAAAGTTATTAAATAATCTGAAAGCCATTCAATATGTTCTTTATCTAAAAAATTTGTAGGCTCATCTAATACAATAACTTCTGGATTTTGAAGTAACAATTTTGCAAGTATTACTTTTGCTCTTTGCCCCCCACTTAAATTAGATAACTTGGTTTCTAACCCCATTGCAGTTATTCCGAAGCCCACTTGCCACTTTTTTTATTTTGCTCTCTATTTCATAAAAACCACTTTTTTCTAATTCGTCTTGATATTTTGATGTTTTATTCATTATCTCTTCTGTATAATTCTCTGTCATTTCTATATATAAATTATTTAATGTTTTTTCTATTTCAAATAAATATTCAAATGCTGTTTTTAAATACTCAAATATTTCTTGTTCTTCATTCACTATTGCATATTGATCTAGATGCCCTATTGTAATACCATTTTGCCATTTAATACTTCCTTTATCTGGCAAAATTTCTTTAAGCAATAATTTAATTAATGTACTTTTTCCTGTTCCATTTTGACCGAACTATTCCCATATGTTCACCTTTATATAATTCAAAAGATGAATCTTTATATAATAATTTATCTACAAATTCATGTGATAAATGTTCTACTTCTAATAATGCCATTTTATGTCCTCCTATACGACAAGAGACGATTATGTAAATCAAACATATCGTCTCTTATATACTGCTCAAATCATTATATATTCTAATATCTGGTTTGTCAAGTAATTTCATCCAAGTGCTATATCTAATACCATCATAATTACAAATCCAATAGTTACTCCTATTACACCGAATAGCTGATTTTTTTCCTTCATGAATTTCTGGAACTAGTTCTTCTATTACAACAAATATCATAGCTCCTGCTGCAAATGATAAAAGATATGGTAAACATGGTACTACTATATTGATAAGCATTATTGTTGCAAATCCTGCAATTGGTTCTACTATTCCAGATAACACACCAGAAATAAAAGCTTTTTTCTTAGTCTCGCCTTTCATTTTAAGTGGCATTGATATTATTGCTCCTTCTGGTATATTTTGTATAGCTATACCTATTGCCAAAATAATTGCTTCAAAAAGAGCAATCCCCGCATTCCCTGCTAAGAATCCAGCAAACACTACCCCTACTGCCATTCCTTCTGGTTTTGGTTAAAGTAGAATGTTTTATAAATATTTGTATGGTATAACTCTATTTTTCTCATCTAAATTAATAAGTTTATCATACATACATATAATTCCACCCTCTCCTACTTCTCCTATTTTTTCTAATACTTTAAAATTAGAAATCATATCTTTAGTTGGATTTGCAGATTTTTTTATCTCTATTGGATGTAATTTTCCATTTTGTTCTATTATTAAGTCTATTTCTTTTTTCTCTTTATCTCTATAAAAGTAAAGTGGTGGTCTAAGTTCTCCATTATTATAATAACTTTTTATAATTTCTACTATTACGAAATTTTCAAAGAAATTCCCTGCCATATTTCCTACTTCTAATACATCTTTATTTTTCCATTTTGTCAAGTACGAAACTAACCCTGTATCTAAAAAGTAAACTTTAGGTGTTTTCACTGCTCTTTTCATTATATTATTATAGTATGGCTCTAATAAATATACAATGTTTGAAGAAACTAATATTGATAACCATCTTTGTGCTGTTGGAATACTTATCCCTACTTCGTTTGCCACAGTATTCAAATTCAATAATTGCCCAATTCTACTTGCAAGTGCTGTCATAAATTTAAAAAATGTTAGAGTATCACCCACTTGTGTCAAATTTCTAACGTCTCTTTCAATATAAGTATTTACATACATTGAATAAAACATTTCAAAGTCACTTTCTTCCTGATATAAAGCTGGCATTGTTCCTTTATGAATTATATCCCAAATTTCATTATATGGAATATCTAAATTGTATTTTTCTCTTTCTCTAAAATATTCTTCGGTTGGTATAAATGGTTTATTAAAATCTATCTCTTTTATTTCTCTTAAACTAAGCCCCAAAAGATTTAATATTCCTATTCTTCCTGCTAAACTCTCTCTCACATCTTTCATCAAATGAAATTGCTGTGAACCTGTTAAGTAAAACACTGCCTTTTCTTCACTATTATCTAGTTCTATTTTAATATATCTAAGCAAATCTGGAGCATATTGTATTTCATCAATAATTAATGGCTTTTTATTGGATTTTAAGAACATATTTGGATCTTCTTTTGCTGACTGATTTAATATCATATCATCTAATGTAATATAATTTAAATTGGATTTTAGATTTTTAAGCATTGTTGTTTTTCCAACTTGCCTTGCTCCTGTAATCAAAATCGCTTTAAATATCTTTTCTTGTTTTTTTATAACATTTTCAGCACTTCTTTTTATATACTTCAAACATTTCGCCTCCGTCCGACTTTTTTAATATTCAATATTATTATAGTCGAATTATTGTTTTTTGTCAACACATAATCTCATTTAATTTTTTAAAATTAAAATATATGTCTATCTGTTTATCTTGATGGATTTTTATTTTATTTATAATTACTTTCATTAGTTCTGGAGTTGGTTCTTCTAATTTTAGAAACTCCTTAACTACTTTGGCAATATCTTTGCTGTTATCTCCTTCTAAGTCTTTCTTATTTTGTTTTATCCCTTCATATTGCATTTGTTTCTCTTTTATCTGTTCATTATACTTATTTAGCACCCTTTCATAAATTTCTTCTGTAATTTTTCCTTCTAATTTATCCATATACATTTTATCTATATTGTTTTTTATTAGCTCTATTTCTTTTTCTATGTTTTCTAGTAGCTTTTTGTAATCATGGACTGACTTTTTATCTTTTATATTGAGTTCAATCTTCTTGCTGTCTATGTCTTGAAATAGCTCTTTTATGTATTTTAAAACTTTGTCTTCTAACTGTTCATAGTTAAAGCCGTGGCAAGTGCATATTCCAAGTTTAGAGTTTCTACGATAGTTATTACATATTGTAAAGAATTTATGGCTTCTTGTATCTCTTTTTATTCCAATTTTATGCCCACACTCATAGCAAATAAGCAAACCATCTAATATAGTATAATTCTTTTTTTCGTGTCTTTCATATTTTTGAACAATTACCATTTTTTGAACTGCATTAAAAGTTTTCTTATCTATAATAGGTTCATGGGTATTTTCTACAATATACCACTGTTCCTTTGGATTTTCTCTCATTTTTCTGTTTTTATAACTTATTCTACTTCTCTTATTTTGAATTGTTACTCCTGTATATATCTCATGTGATAATATATTTTTTATAGTTTTATTACTCCAAAATGTAGCCTTATTATATCTTAAGCTACTTGCTGTTGGAATTTTGTTATCATTTAGGTAGTCTCGTATAACCCCTATATTTTTTCCCACTTTTGCCATTTCAAAAATAGTTTTCACAATTTTTGCTTCTTCTTCACAGATTACTAAATGATTTTTATCCTCTTTGTCTTGTATATACCCGAAGTGGTGTTTTTCCCCCTACCCATTTACCCTGTTTTTGCATAGTATGCAGGGCAGTTCTTATCTTTTTTGATAAGTCTTTTGAATACATATCATTTAGTATTGATTTGAATGGTGCAATGTCGTTATTTCCGTTATTATCTAAAAAAGTATCTATTCCATCATTTACTGAAATATATCTAATATTTTTCTCTGGGAACCAGTTTTCTATGTATTCTCCTGTTCCTATGTAATCACGGCCTAAACGAGATAAATCTTTTGTTACTACCATATTTATTCTATCTTGTTCAATATCATTAATCATTCTAATAAACTCTGGTCTATTGAAGTTTGTTCCAGTATAGCCTTGGTCTATGTAGATGTCTATTAGTTCATATTCTTCTCCTAGATTTTTTACATACTCTTCTAATAATATTTTTTGGTTTTTAACACTTTCGCTATCATCATATCTCCTGTCCATATCTTCTTTAGATAATCTTATATAAATTGCTACTTTAAAAATTACATTTTTTATTGCGTAAGGAATTTCGCTAGAAATTTCCTGAGCAACAAGGTTAAGTTTCCTTGATTCGTGCGATTGCGAAGCAATTTGCACATCTGGCGAAGCCACTTTTCTTATTCTTTCAAGCATTATGCCTCCTTCCCATGCTTGAAAAATACGGAATTAAAATTTTCTAAAGCTCCTTACGTCACTAAGAAAATCTAAATTTCGCATATTTATTCTGTAAGGAGCTTTTCTTCACATTGCTCAAAAATTCCAACAGAATAAAAAAACTTGAATTCATACAAAAATTATAACTTTAGAAGGTATATAATTCAAGTTATGAATTCAAATATAATTGTTTTAAGCATTAGGCTATTTTGTTTTCTAATAAGTTCTTTAAGTAGAAAGCTAATAATTTTTCTATTTCTTCTCCTTCGTCATTAAAATAAACATTTATTTTAAAATCATCTTTCATTTAAAAAATGTTCCTTTCTGTTGCAAAACTAATTTGAAAAAGAATTGCTTATTTTTCAAATTTTCCTCCTGATACAATATATTAAGATACATATAAAAAAAGAAGAGAATTTTTCTTCTCTTCCATACTATTATTATAAGTGGTTAAATTCTAAAAACAATGAAACGATTTTGTCGTGTTTTTGAAATATAGTTTTATATCATTTTCTTATTATCTATATATCACTTTATTTCTTTAACAGATTGTAATTTGTATTTATTTATATTTTATATAATGTACAAGATAGTACCAGCTAAAATCGAAATAATTCCTACCGATAAATTTATTATAAGTCTATCAATATTATCTATTATAAGTTTAGGAAATCTTTTGGATACATATATTTTGCAATCCTGTGCCTCTATATCGATATATTTTTCAATGCTATCATAATACAAATGATACAAAGGAGATTTTTTTGAAACATTTATAACTTGTTTATATTCCTTATTATCAATAGTATAGGTTACTTCTAAATTTTCTACAAATATCTTATAACCTCTTCCTAACATCGAATGTTTAATTGATATAACTTTTGCCATTATATAATCATATTTTAATAATCCCCATATTAATAAATTAATTATTCCAAATATTAATAATACTATTCGCATTTTATTTCTCCTTTCTCGTTGATAAACTTTACATTTTTAGTTTCGAATATTACACCGGTTTACTATTCGCTTTTTACTATAACACTATAAAAGCCAATAACTACTTATATTAGCAGGAAAGTGTTAATAAGAAATACCCAAAACACTTAAAAGGTCAAGCCTTTTAGATTATTAGTTTTGATTTTCTGTATTAACTTTTTAATAAAAGTACCACGCATGGGAATAATTCAGTTATAACTCAGAGTATTAAAATAAAATCACAAACTATATATTATTAAAACAACTTTAATTGTTTTGGTTTCTGTATATACTTTTTTGTTCCTATATTATGTTCTATTTTTTCTCCCATAGCTTTACAAATTCTCTTTTTTATTTCAATACATTTATTATTATTCTTAAACACATTTGCTGGATAAGTTTCTTCAAATATGTCTTTTGTTGCATTTTCAATACTATCTAACAAATAGTCTAATACTGTTTTTATGTAATCTTCTTCTGGAATACCTTCTTCTAAGTTATATTTTTCCATTTTTAATTTGTGAAATAGCATATGCAATATAAATCTATTACCATGTATTAGAATTAATTTTCTCTCTTTTACTTGATTTTTAGATTGTTCTTTTATGCATTCTTCACATATTCTCATTATTTGTACATTATTCCATAGTAAATTCGCTTTTAATTTACTGTTAAATATTGCTTTATATGGATACTCGTTTAAGTTTTCATATATACTTCCTATTGCTCTTTTTACAATTGTAGAAATCTCTATTTCGTCATTATAACATCCCATAGCAATAATTGCTTCATCGATATTAAATCCTTTTGATATATTAATACTTTTATCTCCATCCCTATAAATATATTCTATATCTTCTAGTGCTAATTCTTGTCTTATTCTTTCTTGTTCTATATCTAAGGTAGCAAAATCTTTACTTTCTATTCTATTTTGTGTGTTTGATAACTTTGTTATTTTATCTCCATGTTTTTCATCTTTATTTTCTAATGATATGATCTGAACAAATACTTTTGCTTTTTCCACTTTTTCAGGTATCTTCGTGTACATTTCCCCTATACATCCAACAGTTTGTGCACCATTTACTATACTTGCACCTTTTAATGAAAATTGTCCTATAGTTCTTTCATAACTGTTTTTTAAACCTCTTTCAACTTTATTAGCAACTATCTTTATCCCATTATTATAGTAAATAAAATTTAATGGTTCGTTTATTAAAACATTTTTAATACCTTCGTTTACATTTGAATTACCTTTAAAATATCTAATATTCTTAGCTAATAATTTAGTATTATATTTATTCCATAATTCTGCAATTTTATTTGCTTCTACAACTCCATAATAGGCATTAGCACATTCTCCATCTTTTATTATTCCCCATTCTGATAACATTAAATCTTCAATATTAATCTCACTATTAAACTCATTTAGCACCATCTTATATATTTCTGATTTATCTATTATTTTATGACTGATTAAGTTACTTACTCCTCCATTCACTTTATCTTCAAAATTTAATATTGTGTTCATTATTTCTTGTGCTATTTTTTGAATTCCTGTATATGCTATTACTATCTCTATTCTACATCTGTAACTACGTCTTCTATAATTCTTTGCTTTGTTATTATTTTTTCATTAAATCCATTAAAATCCAAATTTAGTATTTTTTCTACTCCACTTAAAAATTTAAGTATATCTCCTTTACTAGGACAAGAATTCCCATTATTTATCAACTTAGACTGAAGCAAAATTAGTTTTTTAGAATTTTCGTCTACATAAATGCAATCAATTCCATAATCATTAAATCCATCTGTAATATGATGCTTAACTTTGTTTTCATCTATCCCTGTTAGTCTCATAAGTGCTATAGCACTTATGCATCTACTATAAAATACTTCTGTTTTTTCTCTGTCAGTTTCATCTATTCTTCCATCAATATATTGTTTAAATAAGCTATCAAATTTCTTTTTTATTCTTCTTACTTGCAAATCTTCACTCATTATCCTATCACCTCTAATTATGAAGTATAACATTTTTCGACTATTTTTTCAATATAAATATATATTCATGTGCTAATAAATAAAAATCTCTTTTTTGATTTTGTCTCCAGTATTCTGTTTTTTTACAATTATTTTGTTCTTTTATAATCATCTCTTTTAACATGAATCCTGTTTCGATAAAAATATTCATGATATAAAAGCCTAATGGAATAACATTTTTATTTTTCCTTATGTCGCCAATTAAAACTGCACAATATTTATCTCTTTTTAAGATTCTAAAACATTCTTTTGAAAATTGTTTCATGTGTTCTAAAAATTCATTTATTTCTAATCTTGATAAATCTTCTTTTATATCTTTACTATATTTTATAATATTGGCATATGGTGGATGTGCAAATATTAAATCTATACATTCATCTGGTACTATTCCTTTTAAATTAGTTGCATCCGCTCTTATTAATTTGGGCTCATATAAGCTATTACTCTTAAAACTTATTCGTTCTTTTGCTATTTTAAGTGCTCCTATATTTACATCTATTCCAAAGCCTTTTCTATTAAGTAACTTTGTTTCTACCATTGTAGTTCCACTCCCACAAAAAGTGTCTAATACTACATCTCCTTCTTTTGTATATTTTAAAATTAAATTTCTTGGAACTTGTGGTGGGCAATTTCCCCTATAATCTCCTATATGTGTTGCCCATTTTCCCCTTTCCTTAAACGACCATATTGTTGTTTCTTCTAACTCAAATTGTTCTGGTTCATATTTCAAATTCATTCCTCCTTCAAAATGCAAAAAGAGACAACTAATAAAAGTTGCCCCCACAATCTTTTTTTATTTCATTATTAAATTTCTTATGGTACTGGTAGTCCCAATTTTTTAAGCGGTATATATTCAAAATAATACTGACATCTTACGCTTATTATATAATCCAATACATCTTTATATTCTGATTTTTTAAACCAGTCACTCAAAAGATATACATACTCTACTTCTATATTTGCTCTTGATAGCAATTTTTGATATTGTTTCTTTTTAAAATCACATGTCTGTAATTTTTCATCTACCGAACCTGCAACTTGTTGAAATTTACATTCTATAACAAATAGTGTATTATCAATGATGACATATATACAATCATCTGGTAATAATCTTTTTGATACAATTCCTTTCCAATCTATTTTATATTCTTTTAAGAAGTCATAAAATTGGTATTTTTTAAATACTCTAGCTACTAATTCTTCTTTATAATATACCTTATCGCCTTCTACTTTATATCCTTTTTGGTTATTTAAAAAAGTTGCTAAATCTGTCTTGCCCTCAAATGCTAAGCCCGTTAAAGTATTAGCTCCTCCTACTCCGTTTTTTATCATTTAATTTCCTCTCTTATTTCTTCATATCTTCTTATTGCTAAATCCAAATATTCCTTTTCTCTTTCTATTCCTATATAATTTCTTTCTAATTTATATGCTGAAATTCCTGTTGTTCCACTCCCACTAAAAGGGTCTAAAATTATATTATTCTCATCCGTAGATGCTAAAATTATCCTTCTTAATAGTTCTAATGGTTTTTGTGTCGGATGTTTTCCACACCTTTTTTCTGATGGCTTTGTCAAATTTGTTGTCCAAACATCCTTCATTTGTTTTCCATTATTCATTTGTTTCATTAATTCATAATTAAATTTATATTTACATTTTTTTATATTTTTCCTTGCCCATAAAATTGTTTCTGTTGAATGTGTAAATGTTTTACAAGCTAGGTTTGGTGGAGGATTTGTTTTTTGCCAAGTTATATTATTTATTATTTTAAATCCTTCTTCTTCAAGTGCCATACCTATTGAATAAATATTGTGTAATGTTCCACTAATCCAAATAGTTCCTGTATCTTTTAAAATTCTATAGCATTCCTTTATCCACTTTTTATTAAATTTATGTTTATATTTTAATGTTTCAGACTTGTCCCATCTTCCTTTGTCTACTATTACCATCTTCCCACCGACTGCATGTTATTCCATTATTTGATAAAAAATATGGAGGATCTGCAAATATCATATCTACAGTTTTATCTTCAAACTGTTTTAATACTCTAAATGTATCTCCTTTTATTAATTTGAAATGTTCTTCCTCATAATAATATCTTCCTATATACATTATTACTCTCCATTATATATCATAGTTAGTTACTAATATTTCTGATATTTTTCCTCTGCCATTTGAATTTGCATTTATCATTCTACTTGCATATATTTCATTTATATTAAATCCTTGATATATATTATCAAAAAATACATCTTCTGCATCAATATTTTTAGGATTTGAATTACTTAACATTAATTTTGCATTTTGTTCATTTAATTCTCTATAAAACATTCCTAATTCTATTTGATTTTGGTCATTAAAATTTTCTTTTGCATATGATGTAAAACTTGATGTTTCGTTTAAAGGTCGATATGGTGGATCAAAGTATATAAATGTATTTTCAGTTATATATTCTATACTTCCTCTATAATCTCCATATTTAAATATTACATTTTGTATCAAATTCGATAATTTTTCTAAATTTCCTTCATCACATATTGTAGGTCTTTTATAGCTTCCAAATGGAACATTAAATTTTCCTTCCTTATTTACTCTATATAAGCCATTAAAGCATGTCCTGTTTAGATATATAAATTCTGTTGCCCTTTGTACATTTAGTTCATTTTCTTTTAGTGTATATCTATTATATTCGTCTCTTATATTATAAAAGTAATTCTTTCTTTCTTCTTGTCCCAATCCTAAGTATTCTACTTCTAACTGTTTTAGCCTTAGTATTAAATCCTCAATATCATTTTTTATAACATTATATGCATTTATTAAATCTATATTTATGTCAAACGCATATGCCTCTTGAACTTTATACTTTTGTAATATATCTATTAAAACAGCTCCTCCGCCAACAAATGGCTCTATATATCTTTCTATATCTCCATTTTCTAATCCATCTGGGTAGAAATTGCTTAACTGTGATATTAGACTCCCTTTACCTCCTGCCCATTTTACAAAAGGTCTTATCTTATCTAACATATTTATACTTCTCCACTATAATTTTTATTCTTTAATAAGTTTATGTATATTTTTAAGTAGCCTTAACTATTTTTTTGTCCTCCAAATATTTTTCATACTTTTCATCATCTAATATTTTATCGTAGTCTCTACCTACTTTGTTAATTTTATTACTATCTGATATATTCTCTGAAAAATTCTTAAAGTCTATATTATCTTCACTTAATCTATCAATTGTATCCCAGTCTAGTGTATTATTAAATCTTGCGGGAAATAAGATTTCACTTTCTGCTATGTTTATAGCATTCAATTTTATGACTCCAATTCCAAATGCATTATTTAATCTCCTTATCTCATCTATAAACTCATCTGTTTCATCCATCTTTAATACAACTAAATATCCTTCATTAGCCCAACTTGAATTAGAAACAGCTTGAAAATAATATTCTCTTAAGTTTTCAAAGTTCAAATACTTTTTCATTTCAAAAGAATAAAGTTTATATGTTGTTTGATTAAAACTCTTAATTAGTTCTATCGTTTCTTTTGAATATTCATCATATGGAAAATGTATACCTACTATATCAGGATGTAACCACTTATTAACTCCCTGTCCCCTTTTTTTTGATTTTTCATGAAAAATTGTTTTAGTATAACATTTAAAATGTTGATTAGAATATACATATTTAGCTAGTAAAGGATGCAAATCTCTTTCATTATACTTTTCGTTATCATTTTGGCCAGTTTCCTTTTCAGTTGTTTCTAAATCATATTTTAATTCTCTTAACCCAAATTTTGCAGGTCTTTTTGATAATTGTTCAAACTTACTTCTATTGTTTCTTTTTATGTCAACATACATTCTTGCACCTAATGTCTGCCATGGTGTTTTTCCAGAAGAATTTAGTTCTTTTGTCATATTATTTTTTTCTGCATAGTTCCATATTTCATTAACAGACATAGGTAATTTAGTTCTTTTTAAAATTTCCTCAGCTAGTGTTAAAAAATTATATTTCATATCTATTTTTCCCTCTTAATACATATCTATTTTATCAATTATCTAACATAGAATATATCACAAATTTTTCTTCTTTTCAAGAATTTTCTGTATATATTATCCTAATACACTCATCTCTTATTAATAATTACTCTCATTTTATGAATTCAAATTATCTCAAGCATTCACACACTCTACTTTTCCCTAAACCTTCTGGTATATTATGTAGTGTAACAGATAAAAGTAACATATTAAGCTTTTTGCCATTTTCTTTTGTTTCATATTTTCTTGCAATTCTATTTATTACTAGTAAGAATGTCACTCCTAAAATAACACCGAATTGCTTCTGGTAGCCATGGAATTATCCCTTGATTTTCCGACATTTCTACTGCTGGAATAATAAGTGACCAAATACTTGCTGCAATCATCACTCCGACTTGCAAATCCTACTATTAGTTTCTTAAATTTTTCATTCATATCCTTTTTCATGAAAAATACGAAGCTAGCACCTAAACTTGTTCCTATAAATGGTATTAATATTCCCGCTATACTATTAATTACGTCATCCACTTTTTTCTGCCTCCTCTAATATAATAGTATGCGGGTTTTATATATTATGTTAATTTTTTATAACACATTAAACATAATGATTATAGCAATTGTAAAAACTGTATATCCTAAAATTCCTTTATTTGTAAATATATCTTTTAGAACTTCTTTATCAATGATTTTATTTTTATTATCTATACTAATGTTTTTCTTAGAAACTATAAGCCATACTAAACCAATTATACCACACACAAAGATAATTACAGAATATACTATAACTAACTCTAGTGAAATACTTTGTAATACATATATTATTATAGCTCCAAACAAGTTAGAAAGTGTATGTAATAATATAGACCATTTTATACTACCAGTTTTAACAACTAAGTATGACCAAATTAGTCCAAGTAAAAATGTATAAATCATTTGTGGATATCCAACTGAAACTCCATGAACTATTGCAAAACAAAATGAAGAAGCAATCATATAAAATAATTCACCGTGTTTCAATAATTTGTCTGCAAAAAATTTTCTAAATACTAGTTCTTCTAAAATTGGATTGAATATGAGAAGCATAAATAATGTATACAATGATAAATTATCTTGAACATTAATCACTGCTATTCCTCTTATAGTATTTATTACATTCATTATCATAAGTGCACTAAATTGCAGAAAGAAACATATTAAAATTGTTTTCCAATTTACTTTTGCTTTTTTTATTTCAGTATTTGGAATTTTTCTAATTATAATCATAAAAAGAAGTAATCCCAAAACATATAAGCTTCCTAAACTTAATATTGTTTTACTCATTAGTGAACTGTTTAATTTATTTTTAATAAATATAGAGCATATCCAAAAAATTCCAAACATTACCATAATTCCATAACTAACATCTTCTAAATCTTTTCTTTTGTTCATAATGCATCTCTCCTTTGTTTTTTATTATACCATTACTTTTTTATTTCTGCAAGATTTTTTGCATTATGATTTTTGTATGAATTTTTAATTTTCTATCTTATCACTTTATCCAACATCTAAATATCGTGTGGAGCTCTCTTTCCATGAATACAATGCTTCACTTTACTTGAAAAACCATGTGAGCACTCATCTGTATATTGTTCTCCGTTGCAATTCTTACATAAATATCTAAATTTGCTAATTCAAAAATTATATTTTCGGACAATCTGACGTCCCCATTGTCTCAAGCTTCTATTGTTTATTATATTTTAAATTCAGTAATGTAAAAATTAATGTTGAATTCCGTCCAGAATTATGTTCACAGTAATAGTGATTAGATGTTTTGCCATGGTAACAAGGTGGGGTCTGAACCTGACCGGTTCCCAAGCAAGTCCCACACTGAAATTGTACGCCATTTCTACCACACGGTCTGCCCAAACACCACTGAGAGGCGCAATCAGCGTTGCAGAAAGGCCAACCTAAGTGTCTTACGTACGAACACACCGAGCAGATGCCTCTCGCATAGTAGTAAACAGTAGTTGAGTTCTTACAATTAACAAAATTTTGGCACCCCCCATCGTCCCCCCCTTCAGCACGTGAACCATCGTAGAATGCTAGAGTTCCAGGACATGAGCCGGGTAACAGAACCGGTGTCCATTACACTTACTACATGTTACATAAGATAAACCAGTGCATTGATATTTTCTCCCTGAGCAATATGTTCTATCTGTTCCATTTGCGGAAATTGGGTCGCTTTTGCTGTCTGTCACTTCTACTCTCCATGAGTAAGTTTGTGTTGTATATTCTGCTAGTCCTGTTTTTGTCGTGAAGGTTACGTAGTTTCCGCTTGTTCCCGTTTTTGTGTCCATTGCTGCACCACTTCCTCCCCAATATAGTTTGTAGGTTAGGGTTTGGGATGGACTGTCGTTATCGTATGCTCTTGCCCTTATCGTCATGCTTGTTGTTGTTTTGCTTGAACAGTTTGTTGTTAGGTTATATGGTGGGGTATTTGCTACTTTTGTTGTACCTGTTGTTTGTGCACTGTTTGTTCTCCCTGCTCCGTCTGTTACTGTTACTTTTAAATCGTAGGTTTTTCCATCACTTAGTCCTGTATAGCTATTATTTG
>JAAWDU010000055.1 GCA_022793905.1 Clostridia bacterium | reverse complement strand
GGTCCTGGTTCTGGTAGAGAAGCAGCAATAAGAGCCCTTCAAACAGCAGGTCTAGAATTAAGTAGTATTAAGGATGTAACACCAATACCACACAATGGTTGTAGACCACCAAAAAGAAGGAGAGTATAGTTTTAAGAAAGGAAAGAGGTGTAAGACCACAATGTCAAGATATAAAGAAGAACAATGTCGTATCTGTCGTAGAGAGGGACAAAAATTATTCTTAAAAGGTTCAAGATGCTACACAGACAAGTGTGCAATATCAAGAAGAAATTATGCACCAGGAGAACATGGACAAAAGAAAGCAAAGCTTTCAGAATATGGAATCCAATTAAGAGAAAAACAAAAAACTAAAGCTTTTTATGGAGTAAGAGAAAATCAATTCAGAAAATATTTTGAAATGGCATCAAATCGTAAAGGAATTACAGGTGAAAACTTACTTATACTATTAGAAAGCAGATTAGACAATGTCGTATATAGACTTGGATATGGTAGCTCAAGACCACAAGCAAGACTTTTAGTAAACCATGGTTTGTTTGAAGTAAATGGAAAAAAAGTAAGTATCCCATCTTATTTAGTAAAACCAGGAGATGTAATAAAAGTCAGAGAAAGTAAAAAAGATAGAAGAATTGTTAAAGAAAATATAGAAGCAAATGGTGCAAGACCTGTACCAGCATGGCTTGAAAAAAATGCAGGGGATCTAAGTGGAAAAGTAATTAGACTAAGCACTAGAGAAGATGTTGATATCCCAGTTGAAGAACATTTAATAGTAGAGTTATATTCTAAATAGTATTTAGCGAATAAGCTAAAAAATAGATAACTAGAAGTTAGGAAATAGAAGTTAGAATAAATCTTCTAATATCTAACCACTAACCTTCTAATTTATAGAAAGGTAGGTTATAAATGATAGAATTTGAGAAGCCAAATATTGAATGTACAAATATGGATGAACAGAATAACTATGCAAAATTTATATGCGAACCATTAGAACGTGGATATGGTGTAACAATAGGAAATTCATTAAGAAGAATTTTACTTTCTTCACTTCCAGGCTGTGCAATAACAAGTGTAAAGATTGATGGAGTAGTACATGAATTTTCAACAGTTCCAAACGTAGTTGAAGATGTTTCAGAAATAATAGTAAATTTAAAAGGTGTTAGATTCAAATCATATGACAACGAAGAAAAGGTCATAAGAATTGACTTCAAAGGCGAAGGCGAAGTAACAGCAGCAGATATTATTACAGACGGAACAATAGAAGTTTTAAACCCAGAATTACATATAGCAACAGTATCAGAAGGTGGAAGCTTTGTATGTGAAATGACGGTTGAAAAAGGTAGAGGTTATAATACTGCTAGCAAGAATAAAAAAGATAATCAAGATATATCAGTACTACCTATCGACTCAATATTTACACCAGTAAGGAAAGTAAATTATCAAGTAGAAAACACTAGAGTTGGTCAAATGGTTGACTTTGACAAATTAATAATAGAAGTTTGGACAGATGGAAGTTTAAAGGCATATGAAGCAATATCACTTGCTGCAAAAGTTATAACAGAACATTTAAGCTTGTTTATTGATTTATCAGAAGTTGCAAAAAATACTCAAATAATGGTAGAAAAAGAAGAATCTAAGACAGCAAGAGTACTTGAAATGTCAATTGAAGACTTAGAATTAACAGTAAGAAGCTTCAACTGTTTAAAAAGAGCAGGAATTTCGACTGTACAAGACTTAGCAAATAAAACAGAAGCTGATATGATGAAGGTTAGAAACCTAGGTAAAAAATCACTAGATGAGGTTACAAATAAGTTGCATTCTCTAGGTTTGGATTTTGCCCAAGAGGAATAGGTTTTTCAAGGTGAAAGGAGTGAATGAAAATGGCTAAAAACAGAAAGTTAGGAAGAACAACAGACCAAAGACTAGCAATGCTTAAAACTCAAGTAACAGATTTGATTTTAAATGAAAAAATCAAAACAACAGAAGCTAGAGCAAAAGAAGTAAAAGCAATAGCTGATAGTATAATAGCACTTGCAATCAAAGAAAAAGATAACTTTGAAGAGGTAGAAGTAAAAGTTGTTCGTGCTAAACTTGATAGCAATGGAAATAAAGTAACAGAAGTTGCAAAAAGCAAAAATGGTAAAGATTACTTAAAAGTAGTAAAAGAAGAAGTTACAGAAAAAAGACAAAAAGACATGCCATCAAGACTAAATGCAAGAAGAAAAATAATGAAAAAGATTAATAAGGTAAAAAATAGCGAGGGTAAGAATATAGATTTGCCAGCAAAACTATTTAATGAAATAGCACCAAAATATCAAGATAGAGTAGGTGGCTACACAAGAATAGTAAAACTTGGAAAAAGAAGAGGAGACTCAGCAGAAATAGTTTTACTTGAATTACTTTAATAATGATAAAAGCCCCTAATTAATGGGGTTTTTAATTATATTATAGGAATTTTTGAAAGGAAGGATAAGTAAATGGCAAAAAAAGAAGCAAATAATGATAAAAAAACAAAAATAAAGAAACCATTAGATAAAAGAAAATTAATTCAAAATATAGTGATAATTATATTAGTTTTAGCAATGCTTTTATCAGTAGCAGGAACACTTATATGGGCATTATTAAATGTATAAAAACAAAGGAGAAGTTTATATATGAATAGTAACCTAATAACATCAGTGCCAAACAACTTAATGGATGTAATTACATCTTATGCACAAGAACTATATGATAATCCGTTAAAATTAATAGTTCTTATGATTGATATTTCAATAGTAATTCTACTAATAGTTAAATTATTCAAGATAGTAAAAGATTCTAGAGCATGGCAGTTATTGAAAGGAATATGCATATTTATAATAGCAATGGGGATAAGTTCACTTTTGCATTTAAATATACTAAATTATATATTAACATCCTTTGTGACATATGGAACGGTTTTTGTTGTATTATTCCAACCAGAATTAAGAAGATCATTAGAAGAGCTTGGAAGCAATAAATTAAATAGATTTTTTGGAATAGATAAAGATATAGAAACAAAGACAAAAGAAGAAATATATAAAGTGGCAATAGCAGCATTTGAACTTTCAAAGGAAAAGACGGGAGCATTAATAGTAATTGAAAGGGATATAGAGATAAAAGATATTATAGCAACAGGTGTTTTGATGGATTCTGAAATATCGCCACAATTACTAGTAAATATATTTGTACCAAAGACACCTTTGCATGATGGAGCAGTAGTAATAAGTGGAGGGCGAATTAAAGCAGCAGCTTGTATGTTACCACTTGCAGGAGATAAGGATATAGCAAGAGAACTTGGAACAAGACATAGAGCAGGAATTGGAATATCAAAAGAATCAGATGCAATTGCAATAGTAGTTTCAGAAGAAACAGGTAAAGTATCAATTGCAAAAGATGGAACACTTATTGCCGATGTAAAAGAAGAAACGCTGAAAAAAATACTAATAAAAAATTTAATAATAAAAAGAAAGCTAGAAACAAAAAGAGAAAAACTACAAATAATAAAGAAACATAAACAGGAAAATAATAAATAATTAACTTATGAACCTTTACAGTGTTTTCACATTGCAGACACAAAAAGAGTGTAAGATAGTATTATAGAAAACAAAAAATTGGGAGGAATTCATAATGGAAGAAAATGAAAATTCTTTTAAGAGTGTAACTGTGACTAAAAATCGTAATAACAGTTTTTCAAAATCAGTTTTATTACCTTTTATATCAGGAGTGCTTGGAGCAAGTTTAGTAGTAGGTACGTGTTTTTGTGTGCCAGGGTTTAGAGAAGTGATTTTTGATAGTGGAGAAGTTCAAGAACAAAAAACAAGTCAAAGTACAGTGCAAAATACAAATTCTATGCAAGTAAATGCACAAGCAATATCTTTACAAGGATATTCTGAAACTTCAATGGGAGTTGCTGAAAAGGTTTTACCTTCAATTGTTGGAATACAAATAGAATATAGTGTAAATTCATTTTTTGGAACGAGTACGCAAACAGCAACGGGTTCTGGAATAATAATTTCAGAGGATGGATATATTTTAACAAATAATCATGTTGTAAGTGGAACATCAAATTCTTCATACTATGAAATAACAGGAGCAACATCTGTTAAAGTAACATTATACAATGATGAAACAGTATATGATGCTGAATTAGTTGGAAAAGATGATGAAACAGATTTAGCAGTGATAAAAATCAATAAAAATGGATTAAAGAAAGCTGAACTTGGAGATTCTGATAGCGTTAAAGTAGGAGAATTTGCAATGGCAGTTGGTTGTCCTCTTGGACTTAATACAACAGCTACTTCTGGAATAATAAGTGCAGTAAACAGAACCGTAAATACATCTGATGGAGGAAAATATGTTGCAATTCAAACAGATGCTGCAATTAACTCTGGAAATAGTGGAGGAGCATTAGTAAATAGTCAAGGACAAGTAATTGGAATAAATACTTTAAAACTTGCAGGAACAGGAATTGAAGGAATTGGATTTGCAATACCTATAAATTCTACAACAGATGTAGTTTCTCAGCTTATAGAGCATAAGAAAGTTATTAGACCTTATATTGGAATTGAAGGAATAGAGCTTGATGAAAGTAAAGCTAAACAGTATAAGCTTCCAGAAGGAGTGTATATTAGCAAGATAAATGACTTTTCAGCAGCTCAAAAAGCAGGACTTAAAGTAGGAGATGTAATTACTGAGGTTGAAGGTAAGAAAGTTAAATCCGTTGATGAGATTAATGAGATAAAAGAGACACATAAGATAGGAGATGAGATAAAAATTAAGGTTACTCGTGATAATAAAGAAATGGAAGTTAAACTTAAATTGGAAGAACAACCTTAAAGATATTATTAAAAATTAATTCTATTGAGATAGATTTATATTTGAAAGGCATATATATATTTTTGTAATGGAGATTGAATAAAATTACAAAAAAATATATATGCCTTTCAAATAATTGATGAGAGTTTTAATGTAAAATTAAGATATAATTTAGAAATTCCCTTGAAAAGATTAGTTTTATGATATATAATTGTCTCATAATTTTATAAAAAAGGAGTAATGCTTATGACGCCTCATAACGAAGCTAATTTAGGAGAAATTGCAAAAGTTGTTATTATGGCTGGAGACCCTTTACGTGTTAAATATATTGCTGAGAATTTCTTAAGTGATGTGAAGCTTGTAAATAGTATTAGGGGAATGTTCTGCTATACAGGTAAATATAAGGAAAAAGAAATTTCTGTTATGGCACATGGAATGGGAATGCCTAGTATGGGAATTTATTCTTATGAACTATTTCATATTTATGGTGTGGAAGTAATTATAAGAATTGGTTCATGCGGTGCAATTTCAGAAAAGTTAGAACTTAATGACTTAATTCTTGTAGACAAATCTTATACAGAAGGAAATTATGCTTTTAATTTCGATAATGAAAAATGCTATATTGTAGAAGCAAGTAATGATATTAATGAAATTATTGAACAAACAGCAAGAAACGAAAAAATAGGTTATATTAAAGGAAGTACTCTATGTAATGAGTGCTTTGACTTGTATTTACCAGATAAAGAGGCAATTATAAGACGTGCACCAAAAGAATTAGAACTTATTAGCTCAGAAATGGAAGCATTTGCACTTTTTTATAATGCTAAAAGGGAAGGAAAAAAGTCAGCATGTTTATTAACAGTTGTAGATGTTCCAAAAGAGTCAAAAGGTCTTACTGCAAGCGAAAGAGAAAAATCATTAGAAAATATGATGAAATTAGCATTAGAAACAATAATCAAATTGTAAAAGGAGAAAAGAATATGGAAAAAATAATGATATTCGGACACAAAAATCCGGACACAGACTCAATAACATCAAGTTTAGTAATGGAGAATTTAGAAAAAAAACTAGGAAATGAGGGGGCAAGAGCATATAAACTTGGAGAAATTAATAAAGAGACAGAATTTGCTTTAAACTATTTTAATGTAACAGAGCCAGAAACTCTTGAAGGTATAGAAGAAAAGGCAAAAGTTATATTAGTAGACCATAATGATTTTGCACAAAGCATAGAAGGAATTGAAAAAGCAGAAATAATAAAAGTAATAGACCATCATGCAGTAGGAGGATTTAAAACAACATCTCCTTTATATTATTTAGCAGAACCAGTAGGTTGTACAGAGACAATAATTTATGAATTATATAAGAAAAACAATATAGAAATAGATAAAAAGATTGCAGGAATAATGGTTAGTGCAATTATTTCTGATACACTTTTGTTTAAATCTCCAACTTGTACAGAAAAAGATGTTCAGGTTGCAAATGAACTTGCAAAAATTGCAGAAATAAATCTTAATACATATGGAATGGAGTTATTAAAAGCAGGAACCAATTTAAGCGATTTTACATCAGAAGAGATGATAAACATCGATTCAAAACTATCAACGGCTAATAATGTAAATATACAAGTTTCACAGGTCAATACAGCATGCATAGAGGATGTTTTAAAGAAACAATGCGAAATCGAACAAGCAATAAATGATTTTATAGATAAAAACAATATAGATATATTTGTTTTGCTAATCACAGATATAATAAATAGCAACTCAGAAGCAATAATATTAGGAAAAAGAAGTGATATAGCAGAAAAGGCTTTTGGAAAAACAATTGATAATAATAGAATGTTCTTAGAGGGAGTTGTTTCTAGAAAAAAGCAGGTATTTCCTATATTAATGGAAAATGCTTAAAATTTATTTAAGGAGGATAAAAATTATGCCAAATATTAAGTTAGACTTAAAATGTGCTAATATAGGAATAGACAAAATTTTAGAATACAAAGGGGAAGTAAAAGAGATAGATAAAAGATTAAGAGAAAATCCAAATAATCCAAAAGATTTTTTAGGATGGCTTGAACTTCCAACTAATTATGATAAAGAAGAATTCGAAAGAATAAAAAAATCAGCAGAGAAAATTCAAAATGATTCAGAAGTATTTGTGAGTATAGGAATAGGAGGCTCATACTTAGGAGCAAGGGCAGTGATAGATGCATTGACAAGTTCTTTTTATAATTATAAAAAACAAAAAACACCACAAATGCTTTATGCAGGGAATAGTATTAGTCCAGTTTATTTGAATGAATTAATTGAATTAATAGGAGATAGAGACTTTTCAATAAATGTAATTTCAAAATCTGGAACAACAACAGAGCCAGCAATCGCATTTAGAGTATTTAGAGAAATACTTGAAAATAAATATGGAGTAGATGAAGCAAGAAAAAGAATATATGTTACAACAGATAAATCAAAAGGAGCACTAAAACAATTATCAGAAGAAGAAGGATATGAAACATTTGTAGTTCCAGATAATATTGGAGGAAGATATTCAGTGCTTACAGCTGTGGGTCTTTTGCCGATTGCAGTTGCAGGAATTAATATAGATGATTTAATGCAAGGTGCTAAATATGCACAAGATAAATATATGGATAGTGATTTAAAATACAATGAGTGTTATCAATATGCAGTTGCAAGAAATATTTTGAATAAAAATTTAAAAGATATAGAACTTTTAGTTAATTACGAGCCAAAATTACATTATTTTACAGAGTGGTGGAAGCAACTATTTGGTGAAAGTGAAGGAAAAATGGGAAAAGGAATTTTTCCTGCTGGGGTTGATTTTTCAACTGACTTACATTCAATGGGGCAATATATTCAAGAAGGAAAGAGACATTTATTTGAAACAGTTATAAATATTCTAGAAACAGAGACAGATATTCCAATGAAAGAAGAAGAAGACAATCTAGATGGACTTAATTACCTAAGTGGAAAAACAATGGACTATGTAAACAAAAAAGCAATGGAAGCAACAATTGAAGCACATGTCAATGGAGGTGTACCAAATATAGTGATTAATGTAGATAGACTAGATGCAAAAGCAGTTCGGACACTTAATATACTTCTTTGAATTAGCATGCGCAGTGTCGGGCAATATATTAGGAGTAAATCCATTTAATCAGCCAGGAGTAGAAGAATACAAAAAGAATATGTTCCGTTTACTAGAAAAACCAGGATATTGCTAAAAATATTAGTACTGTGCTATTTACCGAAGAAGACATAGAAGAATATTAAAATAAGAGAACAGCTTTAATCCTATTAAAAGGACTAAAGCTGTTTCAGTTTTGACTGTTTTTTTCCAAGTTATCAACTAATGTTAATATGTTGGAAATAAATATATGTTTGATTTTGTTTGGCCTATTTGTGAATATAATCAATTATTTCAGTGTCTGGTATTTCCAAAATCTTGATTATTTTTTTTAAGGTTTGTATTCTAGTTTCTTCTTCATTTTTTTCAATTCTTTGCAATTGCCTTGTACTTATTCCTAGTAGTTCTGCTAATTGCTCTTGTGAATAGTTTTTCTTTTTCCTATTTTCTTTTATCATAGAACATCACCTTTATTATATAATATTCCTCTGCGACAATTATGTCATAATTTGTGATAAATTAACACGGTAAATAATGTCGTGCTATAGTATAAAAATTACAGAGAAACACAAACAAACTAAGTTGCAAAAATAAACAAGTTATGATACAATAATCTAAATAAAAAAGTGAGGTAAAATCATGGAATTATATAGAAGAAGAATAAACTATTACGAAACTGACAAAATGGGGGTGGTTCACCACTCAAACTACATTAGATACTTAGAAGAAGCAAGGTCTTTTTGGCTTATGCAAGAAGGAATGCCATTTGAAAAATTCGAAGAAAAAGGCATTACAATCCCTATTCTTGGGGTCAATGTTGAATATAAGAAACATGTAACTTTTGCAGATATAATTTTAATTGATGTTTTTGTAAAAGAATATAATGGAGTTAGAATGAAGGTTCGGATATAATGTTATAGAAGAAAAAACAGGAAAAATTGTGATAGAAGCTGAGACTAAACATTGTTTTACTAATATTAATTTAAGACCTATAAATTTAAAAAAAGTTTCTCCAGGGTTTTCAAATAGGTTTGAGAGCTTGATTATAGAATAAAAAAATCACATTTGTACAAAATATATCCATAGAAATAGAAAGATTTACTTGACAAATACAAACTAATGTTTTATAATAATAAAAAATTAATTTTACTTAAGATAAAATTCATACTGCGTTCATAAAAGTATAATAATATGATAACAATATTATTATAGAATGCTAATATGAAGGGAGGAGATTGCAATAGAAAATTTAGAATTAAATCAAAATAAAGGGATGCAAGAAAATAACTCAATTTCCTTAGCATTTGAAAAAACTCAATTTGACTTATTAATGAATATATATGAAACAGCCTTAACTCGGAGTTTTTAATACACTAATTAAATTAAAAACAAAATTAAGTACAGAATATAGTTATGATATAATTAATAATATTTCTAAAAGGATAAAAACTAAAGAGAGTATTATAAATAAGCTAGAGAAAAAACACTATGAAGTAAATTTAAGAAATATAATAGAAAATATAAATGATGTTGCAGGACTTAGAATAACATGCCCAGTAAAGAACGACATTTATACTGTGATAGATATTATAGAGAAGTTATCCAATATAGAGATATTAGAGAAAAAGGATTATTTGACTAAACCTAAGAAAAGTGGATATTCAGGATATCATATAATTGTTCAAACACCTGTAGAAATAGAAGGGAAGGAAGTACATATAAAGGTGGAAATACAAATAAGAACAATGGCAATGGATTTCTGGGCTACAAATGAACACAAAGTAAGGTATAAATCAAATAAAAAGTTATCTTTAATAGATTCAAAAAAACTAACTGCATATGCTAAATTAATAAATATAATAGATGATAAAATTATGGAAATTTATCATAAACAAGAATTAGCTTAAATACATAAATTAAAATAAAAAATATAGGGAGAAATAATGGAAGAAAATTTAAAAGTAGAAACAAATAAAGTTACCAAAAAGAAGATTACAATTCTTCGGAATTTCTCTATGGAGAATACTTGTGTACTTCATTGTGTACAGTTTTGCAGGTTATATTGTTGAAGTACTATTTTCAATTGTTACTAAAGGAACATTAGAGAGCAGGCAAAGCTTTTTATATGGACCATTTTCTGGTATATATGGGCTTGGTGCAGTAGTTATGATTGTATTTTTACAGTATTTTAACAAAGACAATAATAGATTATTTATTGGTGGATTTATTGTAGGTTCTATTGTTGAATATTTAGTAAGCTTATTTGCAGAAATATTTCTACATGTTAAGTGGTGGGATTATTCAGATAAGCCACTTAACATAAATGGAAGAATATGTGTATATTTTTCAATATTCTGGGGCTTTTTAGCTGTATATTTTATGTCTTATATACACCCTAAAATTGAAAGACTAATTGAAAAGATAAAAAAGAAAATAAGTTTAAATAAATTAAAGATAATCACAGTTATCATGACTGCATTTCTAGTACTTGACGGACTTTTAACAGGTTACGCTCTAGAAATGTTTTTAATTAGAAAAGTTCATGAAAACAACTTAGATGTAAATAACAAAGAAATTATTGAACAAAAATATGAGAAAATATATGGAAATGAAGAACATGCCAATTTCATATATACTTTCTTTAATGATAAAAAAATGATAAAAACATTTCCAAATTTAAAAACAATTGCGAAAGATGGAAGCATTATATATTTTGATATGTATGTTGGAGATATTACACCATATTACTATAAATTCAAATTTAAAGAATAAAAAACGGAACTAATATTTTCTAAGCTCATCCTTCGCTAAGAAAATCTAAGTTTCGCATAATTATCTTCTACGTCAATTGCACACTATGCGCATACTTTCCTAGAATATAAAAAAATAGCCTTCTAAATATTGAAAAAACAATATTTGGAAGGCTGAAATATTAGTTTGCAAAATATCTTTTTAATAATCCTTCAAAACCTTTTCCATGTCTTGCTTCATCTTTGCACATTTCATGAACTGTATCATGGATTGCATCATATCCTAATTCTTTTGCACGAGTTGCAAGTTCTTTTTTACCCATACAAGCTCCACATTCAGCTTCTGCTCTAAGAGTAACATTCTTCTTAGTATCTGGATATACAACTTCTCCAAGAAGTTCAGCAAATTTTGCTGCATGCTCAGCTTCTTCAAAGGCATATCTTTTAAACGCTTCAGCAACTTCTGGATAACCTTCTCTATCAGCTTGTCGGCTCATTGCTAAGTACATTCCAACTTCTGTGCATTCTCCCATGAAGTTATCTTTCAATCCTTTTACAACTTCTTCGTCTAATCCTTGTGCAACACCAATTTTGTGTTCATCGGCATATTCACCTGACTTTTCTTTCTTTTCCTCAAATTTATCTTTACTTGCACCACATTGAGGACATCTTTCTGGTGCTTCTTCTCCCATGTGAATATAACCACATACTTTACATACAAATGCTTTCATATTTTGTACCTCCTTAAACAATTTATATTAATTATATAAAATTTAAAAAATTTGTCAATGGATTTTTAAAAAAATATATGATATAATCAATCAAAATAAGGAGGAATAAAAATGGAGTGGACAAAGGAGCAAGCTTTAGCTATAAGTGAAAAAGGAGAAAACATATTGGTTGCAGCAGCAGCAGGTAGTGGTAAAACAGCAGTATTAGTTGAAAGAATAATTAATAAAATTGTAAATGAAAAAATAGATATTGATAAAATTTTAGTAGTTACTTTCACAAAGGCAGCCGCATCTGAAATGAAAGCCAGAGTACTAGATGCTATCTACAAAAAAATTGAAGAAAATCCAGATGATAGACACTTGCGGAAGACAACTAAATCTCCTTTCAAAAGCAAGCATTTGCACAATAGATTCATTTTGCTTAGATGTTGTAAAAAATAATTTTTTTGAAATACGGAATTTCTCCAAATTTGAAGATTGCAGAAAATACAGAACTACAGATATTAAAGCAAGAAGTTTTAGAAGAATTGTTTGAAGAAAAATATGAAGAAGAGAATAAAGATTTTTTGAAAATCGTAGGAATGTATACGAGCTATAAGGGTGATGAATCTTTAAAAGATATGATAATCAAGATTTTTGAATTTATTCGGAAGTACACCTTTTCCAGAAAAATGGTTAGAGGAAAAAGTAGAGGAGTTCAACATAGAAGAAAAAAGTTTTGAGAAAACTCCTTGGGGGGAAATTCTTTTTAAAAAGGCAAAAAATGAATTAGAAAATGTAATAATAAGGCTAAAAAAAGAATTAGAAGATATAAGGTATGAAGAAGATATAGAAAAAGTAGTTGTTATTTTGTCAGAAGATATAAGGAAGATAACTAATGTATATGAAAAAAATAACTGGGATGAAATGTATGAAGAACTAAGATTATTAAAATTAGATACTTTCAGGTGTGATAAAAATCTTGTGCCAGAGATTAAAGATAAAATCAAGAAAAAAAGAGATAATGAAAAGGCTTGCTTGAAAGATATATCAAGCAAAATTTTGATTTCTTCATCTAGTGAAGCCTGCAAAGATATTAAAAATATGTATGAAATACTACTAAAAATAAAAGATATTATTCTTGAATTTTCTAAAAGGTTTTCAAAAATTAAGCAAGATAGAAATATAATGGATTTTACAGATATAGAACATTTTGCTTTAGAAATTTTGACAAAAGAGGAAGAGGGAGAAAATCATATATGCAAAAAGTATAAAGAAAAATTTGAAGAGATTTTGATAGATGAATATCAGGATAGCAATTTGGTTCAAGAGAGCATTTTAACTAGAGTTTCAAGAGATAATAATATTTTCATGGTGGGAGATGTAAAGCAAAGTATATATAAGTTTAGACAGGCAAGACCAGAGCTTTTCCTTGAAAAATATGAAAGTTATAAACAAAAAGATGAGCTAAAAGAAGGAGAAAACTTGAAAATTCAGCTATTTATGAATTTTAGAAGCAGAAAAAACATCTTGGATATTACAAATTATATATTTGATACTATAATGACAAAAGAATTGGGAGATATTGATTATACAGAAGAAGAATACTTAAATTTGGGTGCTAAATATGAAGAAACTGATGAGCTAAAAATAGAAACACATATAATAGATTTAAAAGAAGAAGAGGAAAGTATTTATAAATCAGATGAAAAAAAAGAAGAGAAAATAGATGAAAAGATTGAAGATGCTATTTTAGAAGCAAAATTTGTTGCAAATAAGATAAAGGAATTAATGGATAAAAAATATGTGGTTTCAAACAAAGATGGATCTTTAAGAAATATTAAATACAAAGATATAGCAGTTATTCTACGTTCTACAAAGACTCTTGCTCCAATTTATGAACAGGAAATTGCTAAACTTAATATGCCAGTCTTTTGTGATACAAGTTCTCGGATATTTAGATTCAGTTGAGATACAAGTTATAATGAGTCTTTTAAAAATAATAGATAATCCGACTGATGATATTTCTTTTGTTACTGTTCTTAGGTCTATGATAGGCGGATTTAATGATAATGAACTTATAGAAATAAGGATAAACAGAACTTCTAAAAGTTTTTATGAAGCAATGTGCGATTACATAAAAAAAGATGAAGAAAATGAGAGATTAAAAGAAAAAGCGAGAGTATTTTTAGATAAAATAGAATGTTTTAAAAGTAGCCAAGAGTATATGCCTTTAAATGAATTTATTTGGAAGATTTATCTAGATACAGGATATTATCATTATGTTACTCTAATGCCAAATCGGAGTTTTAAGAGCATCTAATTTAAAATTATTATTTGAAAAGGCGAAACAGTATGAGAAAACGACTTTTAAAGGATTATATAATTTTATTAGTTTCATAGAAAAATTAAAACTTAGTAGTGGTGATATGTCTTCTGCTAAATTAATTGGAGAAAATGAAGATGTAATAAGAATTATGAGTATACATAAAAGTAAAGGGTTAGAGTTCCCAGTTGTATTCTTATGTGGAATGTCAAAAGAATTTAATATGACAGATTTGAATAAAGACCCAATTTTATTGCATCAAGACCTAGGGTTTGGACCTAAATATATAAATTATGATGAGGGAGAAAGTTATACAACCCTTGCAAAAGAAGCAATTAAAATAAAATCAAGGCTAGAACTTATATCAGAAGAAATGAGGATTTTTTATGTAGCATTAACAAGAGCAAGAGAAAAACTTATAATGACTGGAATTAGCAAAGATTATAAAAAGGAAATTTCCAAAAAAGAAGAGCTTTTGACTTTATATGAGAATAAAGAAAATAAAAAGGTAAGTGAAAACATTATTGAAAAAAATATAAGTTATTTAGATTGGGTTTTACTTGTATATTTGGCTCGTAAAAAGGAAATAGAAGAAATTTTTGAGTTACAAGTACATACTAAAAAAGAAGTCTTGGAAAAAGTTTTAAAAAAAGAAGAAAAGAAGGAAATAGATTTATCAAAAAATCTAGAATATATAGATAAAGAAAGGATGAAAGAGATAAAGAAAAAATTAGAATGGGAATATGAAGGAAAGATTTTAAATAATCTACTTACTAAGACTTCTGTAACTAAGATTAAGAATATGAAGATAGATTTAGAAAGTGATGAAGAAAGAATAGAGTATAAAACGCCAGAATTTTTGAAAGAGGAAAAAGCGTTAACAAGCACAGAAAAAGGAAGTTTAATGCACCTTATACTTCAAAAATTAGATGAAAGAGTGAATTATGATGAAACAGAATTAGATAAAATGCTTGAAAATTTAAAGAAAAAGGGAATAATTGATGAAAGAGAAAGAAAAGCAGTAGATATAGAGAAAATTATTATGTTTATGAAGACTAAAATCTGGAAAGAACTAAAAAGTGCCAAAGAAGTACATAAGGAAAAGCCATTTTATATAAATTTACCTGCAAGTGAAGTTTACGAAGAAGATATAAATGAAAATGTTTTAGTTCAAGGTATCATAGATTTATATTATGTTACGGAAAAACGGAGAAATAGTTTTAGTAGATTATAAAACAGATAAAGTAAAAAATGCATCAGAACTTATAGAAAAATATAGTGAACAATTAAGAATATACAAACTAGCACTAGAAAAGGCAATTCGGGAAAAAGGTGTCAAGAGTTTGTATTTATTCAGTATTTTTAGGAGAAAGCGTAATAATTTAATGAAAAAAGCTTGTCAAAAAATGAGAAATAGTGTAGAATGAATTCATAATAATTTTTGGGGGAATACAAATGAGAAATTTTAATATGAGAGGAAGCGAAAAAGGAAGAACAGCACTAAGTGTAATTCTAATAGCTATTATTGTTATTTTATCTATTATAATTATATCTGCTTTAATTATAAAAGGAGTAGATTATTTTAGTCAGAGTGCAAAGACAGAAGAATATTTATATAATACTTTACAAGCAGGTACAGAAGAGCATAGACATGAAAAGAAAGTTTTAACTAAAACAGAAGAGAGTTTAATTGGAAAGTATGTTGCATATACTCCAGAAAACGGAACATATTCACAAATAAAAAATGAAATGACATATGCTGGAACTACAGCAAATGTATCGGATTTTGTAACAGAAAATTTTGGTTGGAGAATATGGAGTATCGATGAGAAAAGCTTATTCCTTATAGCAGATGATGTGACAAAAATAGGTGGTGCAGGAGAAATAGGTAAAAATGGTGGAAAGCTAGTTTTAGATAACGCACCTCGGGTATAATAATGGAGTTAAAATACTAAATGATATATGTTATATTTGTTATAGCAATAAATCTTTGTCTGCTAAGGGAAGAAGCTTAAGTATAGAGGATATTAAAGGAATATTAGATTTTGAATACTGGAAACCAGAGGATGATGATACTTATATTGATAGCAAGTCTTTTGATGTTAATAGAGTATATCCATATATGTATTATTTTGAAGAATATTCAAGTGTAGATGGTGAAAGAAGAGAAAGAGGAAATGGTCTAGCTAAAAGTGAGCAAGATAAGTTATATCCATTAGAGAGTTATAATAATTATGAAGCGAGCATTTCATTAGATCCAATAAAAACAAATTGGAACAAAGAATTTCTTCATAAGAATTTTGTAAATACATATTATTATAGTATATTATTTAAAGATATAGAGAGTCAATGGCTTGCTTCTAGGTCTGTGGATTTTAATGATGATAGTGTTCTTTTTGGAATGCAGATAATGAAAGAGAATGTGATAAGTCAATATACTTTGTGTTCTTCTGATGTAACTGAAAGTTTGCCAGAAGCTAAGGGATTTCCAGTACGTCCAATGGTGGAAATCGATTTGAGCAAAGTAAATATTGATACAAAATCTAATTCTGGAATAAGCAAAGATGATGCATTTACTTTAGAAGCAAAATAAAAATTATTAAACCTTACTTAAATGTAAGGTTTTTTTTGTGAATTTATGCTATAATAGAATACATAGGGGGAAAATTATGCAAAAAATATTAATTGTAGAAGATGATGAAAAATTGTGTGCAGAATTAGAAATATTTTTGAATAATAATGGATATGAAGTAGAAAGTTTAAAAAATTTTGAAGACACTTTTTCTAGTATATTAAATACAAAGACTAATTTAGTATTACTTGATATAAATTTGCCAAATGCTAATGGAGAATACATTTTGAAGGAAGTGAGAAAAGTTTCTGATGTACCAATTATTATTGTGACAAGTAGTGATAATGAGTTAGATGAACTGATAAGTATAAATTATGGAGCAGATTATTATATAACAAAACCATATAATATTCAAATTTTACTTGCTAAGATAGAAGCTGTACTTAGAAGAGCCAAGCGGAGGAGTAAAGCTTCAAGAAAAACTTGATTTTCGGAGATTTTATTTTAGATTTAGCAAAAAGTTTAATTCAAAAGGATGAAAAAGAGGTAGAACTTACTAAAAATGAGTTTAGAATACTTAAGTATCTAAGCGAGAATAGAGGAAAAATTATACCAAGAGATGAAATAATGGAAAATTTGTGGGAAAGTGAGAGCTTTATTGATGATAACACTTTGACAGTAAATATAACTAGACTGAGGAATAAATTAGAAGAGCTTGGGTTAAAAGAATTACTTCAAACTAGAAGAGGACAAGGATATATATTAGTTTAAAGGGGAAAATATGAAATTTAAAGAATTTTTAAAGGATAGAATAGTAACTATATGTCTATTAACATTTGGTGTTTCTACAATAGAAATTTTTTTGAGTATTTATAATATAGGTATTTTTGTAAAAATGTATGTTTTATTAATTCTAGTATTTGGATATTTTATAGGTGTTTTTATTGAGTATTATAGGAAAAAGAGAGCTTATAATTACATAATACATACTTTAAATGAGTTAGAAGAAAAATATTTAATTACAGAACTTTTAAAATCGCCAGAGTTTATAGAAGAAAAATTGCTTAAAATTATTTTAGAAGAGATAGATAAATCAATGCTTGAAAATGTAAATAAGTATAAATATATGATGGAAGAATATAAGGAATATATAGAACTTTGGATTCATGAAATAAAACTTCCAATTGCAACTAGTAAAATGATTATCGAAAATAATAAAAGTTCTGTTACAAAAAACATAGATGAGGAATTAGATAAGGTAGAAGGGTTTATTGAGCAAGCTTTGTTTTATGCAAGAAGTCATGTAGCATATAAAGATTATATAATTAAAAAAACTAATCTTAAAAAGGTAGTAAATGAAAGCATTAAAAAATGTAAAAATGTAATGATACAAGAGAAGATAAGTGTACAACTTGATGATTTGGATTTAGAAGTTTATACTGATAGTAAATGGATTATTTTTATTATAGTTCAGGTAGTTCAAAATAGTGTAAAGTATATGAAGCAAGAGGAAAATAAAAAAATTAAAATTTTTGCGAGACAAAATTCAGAAAATGTGGTATTATATATAGTAGACAATGGAATTGGAATAGAGGAAGGAGAAGTATCAAGAGTTTTTGAAAAAGGTTTCACAGGAACTAATCGGAAGACTGCAAAATAAGAAATCTACTGGAATTGGATTATACTTATGTAAAAAATTGTGTGATAAACTTGGTATTAATATAGAATTAAGTTCAAAAAGAAATGAATATACAGAGGTTAAAATAATTTTTCCAAAAGGAAGCTACATTGAAATATAAATTACAAAATTGTAAAAAAAGTTAATATAAAAACATAATAAAAGATAAAAAATATATGTAAAATAAATTTTAAAATATAGAGGGAATTAAAATGGATAAAAAACGTATAGTATATGAAATAGTAATGTTATTTTGGCTATTTGTAATTGGTAGTGTGCTTGGGTATATTTATGAAATGATAGTTGTGCTTTTTAAGAATGGATATTTCGAATCTAGACAAGGACTAATATATGGACCTTTTACACCAGTATATGGAGTAGGAGCAATAGTATATTATATTACTTTAAATTTAATTGATAAAAGAAATAAAAGAGAAACAAATGAGACAGTTTTAAGAAATAGGCATTCAGCAAAGTTTTCATACTATTTTGGAATATTTTGTATAACAGCGATACTTCGGTCGGAATAACTGAATATGTAAGTTCATATGTTCAAGAAAAAGCTTTTGGAACAATTTCATGGGATTATTCACATTTAATGTTTAATCTAAATGGAAGAACTAGTCTTATGCACTGCACATATTGGGGAATAGCAGGAATTATGTATGTGACGCTTGTTGTACCATTATTAAAAAAGCTAAGAGAAAAAATTGAAAAAAATAAAATGAAAATTATAACAACCATTTTTTCAATATTTATGGTCTTTAATATAACGATTTCATGTGTCGCAGCAGAAAGGCAAGAACAAAGAAGAAAAAATATAGAACCACATAGTGTTTTTGATACATTTTTAGACAGATATTATCCAGATGAATATATGGATAAGGTTTTTGCAAATAAGAAAGAAAAGTAAGGAGATAAAATGAAGTATATATATTTAGTGCTTACTTATACTCGGAACGGTTCCTTCTAAGGTAATTAAAAGTTTTACAAAAGATGAGTTTTCACACATATCCATATCACTTGATATTGGATTAAATGAAATGTACAGTTTTGCGAGACTTAGAAAGTATAATTTTTTTATAGCAGGTTTTGTACATGAGAAAATAGATGAAGGAACCTTTAAGAGATTTAAAAATACTAAAACTAAAGTGTACAGATTTAAAGTTACAGATGAACAATACAAAAATATAAAAAGTACAGTAGATAAAGTTTGGGAGAAAAGGAAGAAATATAAGTTTAATATATTAGGTTTATGTGCTGTAAGCATACATAAAAAAGTAAAGAGAGAATATTATTTCTATTGTGCAGAGTTTGTTAAATATGTTTTGGAAAAAGCTAATATTAAAACAGATTTGCCAGATATTGTAAAACCAGATGATTTCAAGAATATAGAAGGATTAGAGGAAATTTATTCTGGATATCTAAGAGATTATTCAATTGATAAAATTATACAAAAAGAAATTCTGACTATAAATACTTAAATTTGCCAGTAATAAAATTAGAAAAATGAGCAAAATAAAGTTAAATGTGATTATTAATTCATATTTGAAAAATCTAACTTTATAAGGAGAAAATGAAATGAAAAGAAAATTTTTATTTATTTTTTTACTTTGTTTTGCTCTATATGCTATATGCTTTGCTGGAAATGGTGTAAAAGCAGCTGAACCAACATATTCAGAAGAGAATGGATATATTTTAAATGGTTCACAAAAATGCTTTTTTGCAAATGGTACAAATGTCAGCATAGAAGAAAGAGCAGACGGACAAAGTGGTGCAACAATATTTTGGGAAGATGGGACAAAAAGTGTAAATGTACCAAGTGATATTAATGTATTTGGTGGTGCGCATAATGACAGCACAGTTTATGAAAACACTAAAATTACTATGAATGGAGGTACAGTTAAGAATTTATTTGGTGGAGGTTTACATGAAAGCCATGTAAAAACTGCTGAAGTAATTTTAAATGCAGGTACAGTCACAGGTAGCATAGCTGGTGGTGGAGCAAATGTATTTGCAAATAGCGATTATTGTGCAAACTCTAATTTACCATTTGCAAACTCATTAACAAGAGTAGAAAATGCGATAGTTACTGCTAATAATGGGAATGCAGCTCTAATATATGGAGGAGGAGAAGGAAATTCATATACTAGTATAGCAAATGTAAATATTAATGGTGGAAATTTTGATTTTGTTACAGCAGGAGGTTCTAATGGTTATACAGGAAATGCAAATTTAAAAGTAACAAGTGGACAAATTAATTTACTTCAAAGTGTAAACCGTGGAGAACTTGTTTCAGCGGATATGAGAGTTGCAGGAGGAACAATAAATAAACTTTATGTAGGTGGAGAAGAAGGAGATACAAGTGTTACAGGAACAATTGAAAATGTATCTTTAGATATAACAGGAGGAGCTATTGTAACTAATTTATATATAGGAACAAGTGGTGGACAAAAGATTGGTACTGCTGGAAATAATGCAAAAGCAGATGTTGATATATATAAGGGTGCAACTGTAAATATAGCTTCTCAAAATGATTTTGCAAATATTAAAGTTACAAACTATGTTTTTGTAACAATAAATGAAAATAGATTTGAAATAGAAGAAGGAAAGACTTTAGCAGATCTTGCGGAACTTGAAAATGTTAAAAATATAGAGGGTAAAGAATTTGTAAAATTTGTAGTAAAAGGTACTGATGAAACTTTTGAAGAAAGCACAGTGATAGATAACAATATAGAATTAGAAGCAATATACAAAGATAAAGAAATAAAACCAGTTCCAACAACAGAAACAGATAAAACACCAAAGACAGGTATTCAGGATACAAGAAGAACGATACCTCTTGCAATAGTATTGGTATCACTAATAATATTAGTAACAGCTTGTGCATTTTCAAACAAAAATAGATAAGAAACTAAAAACACTGTGCTTTAAATAAGAGGCACAGTATTTTGTTTGACTAATAAGAAATTAGTGTGATATAATAAATATCTAATATTTGTAAAGACATCTGGTAAAATGTCAAGATAAATTTAAAAAATTTTTAAATTTTTTTTGCACATTGATAATATAAAAGGGTTCACTTAATAAACCTCCAGAAAATCAATTTTTAAAAAGTTAAATTCTGGAAGTTGTACAATAG
>JAAWDU010000054.1 GCA_022793905.1 Clostridia bacterium | reverse complement strand
TTTATTTTTTCTTATTATTTTTTTACATGCTAAACAGCCTCTAAAGCTACCTGTGTGTGTGTGTGTGTGTGTGTGTGTGTACAGCGCCAAGGGTTTCAGCTGTTGCTATTTTTCTTTCCTTCATTCCTTTTTCTTCCTCCTAGTTGCTTTTCTTTGATTACTTGGTTTTATGCTATTATTATAAACAAAACTAATTGATTTGTCAACTGGTAATTTTTTACAGTTTTTAAACTTATATTGTAAGAAAAACAAAAACGGAAGCTAATCTTTTTTGATTAATTCCGTTTTTTATTTTTATGTTTTAAACTTTACCCTGTTTTACTCAAGATTTCTTTTTTCATCTTGCTTATAATTTTCTTTTCTAGCCTTGATATGTAACTTTGGGATATACCGAAGCATGTCTGCAACTTCCTTTTGTGTTTTTTCGTCTCCTCCTGTTCTAAAGCCGAATCTCAGTTCCATTATATCTTTTTCCCTAGAATTAAGCTTTTCCATTGAAGCCTTTAACAATGTCTTATCCACCTCATCTTCAATATGTCTAGAAGTTACATCATTATCTGTTCCGAAGTATATCTGAAAGCAAAAGTTCATTTCCATCTCCATCTTGATTTAATGGTTCATCTATGGATATTTCACCTTTAATCTTATTACTTCTCCTTAGATACATTAATATCTCATTTTCTATACATCTGGAAGCATATGTTGCAAGTTTAATCTTCTTATCAGTATTAAACGTATTAATCGCCTTCATAAGTCCGAATTGTTCCAATTGAAATTAAATCTTCTATTCCAATTCCTGTATTTTCAAACTTCTTAGCGATATACACTACCAATCTTAAATTTCTTTCTACTAAAGTTTGTCTTGCTTCCATATCTTTATTTGCAAGCCTTTTCAAAACTTCTTCTTCTTCTTTTTGATCTAATGGGGGTGGCAAAGTCTGACTACCTGCTATATAAAATATACTTGTTAAATCCGTATTTTCTTTTTTTAGATATTTTACATATAGATTATTTAATATTTGAATTAGGTTCAAAATTCATTTCACTCCTTTCATCTAAAAGTTCAAGTCCAACCAGTCCAAAATATGTTTTATTCTTTGAAATTTCTTTATTATATATACCGTACAATTACATCTTTCCTTTTTGTTTCCATTCCATCAAACTTTATTATAATTTCGTCTGGTTTAAAACCTATTAACATACCATTTTGCTTTCCAAGCGATGAAAATGGTATTAGTCTAAATCTTGAAATATAGTCTTCTCCTATTTTTTCTATCAAATCTTCATTTGTTCCATATATTACCTTTTCTAAACTATCTAACACATCTTTATCAATTAATTCCCTTAATTTTTCCTTTTCTACAACAATCACTGGTACTTTAGTTATTGGATCTCTTAGTAAATTTCCTGTATCTATCATTAAACGCATACTTGTTATTTTTTCCCTATAAAGAATTTCAACTTCACAGAACATATCATTTTTATTCAATCTTGTTTTTATAAGCTTAAATGCAATGTTTAATAAAGTAAGACCTACTATTGCACCTAAAAAAGCAATTTTTATAGGATATGTTCCTGTTAAGAAACCGTTTTTGTAAAGTATCTCTTGAGGTTTTATATAATACAAAAGAAAAAATGCACACCCTCCAAAAACAAATGATGCCAAATAGAATATGATAATATATTTTAATAGCATTTTTATATTTTTAGGAAAAAAAGCAATATATATCATTACAAGTGATAATATAATTTTCGATATAAGATTTAAGTATATATAGCTATTTGTTAAATATGTACCGTACTGCATAAAGTGCTCCGCATATACTAGATAATAGTATTTTAAAAAAATTGCATTTCGTTTTTATGACAATTCCAGTAGCATATAGAATAATTCCATTCATTAATATATTTTCTAAAAAGACTATATCCAAATATATAGTCATTATCCTCTTCAATCACCTCTACTTTCTCTTCATTTTCTATTATAGTTCGTCTCTCATTAAAAACTTGTCAAACCTTAGGGGAGAAAAAAAGAAATAATCTTGCAAATTTGATTATTTCTTTTTTTATTAGATTAATTCCTATTTTTTATTTCTTTTTCTATGTAAAATGCTGTAATATTATAATATTTTATAAAATATACTTGCACTAAGTTTTTTTTCCATATATAATAATTACAATAAATAAAAAGTATCGGAGGTTCTAAATGAACAGAACAAAAAGAAAAATTTTTGAAACATCAATGAATTTATTCGCATCTAAAGGATATGATGCAACTAGTATTGAAGAAATCACATCAGTAGTAGGTGTTGCAAAAGGAACTCTTTATTATCATTTTTCTAGTAAAGAAGAAATTTTTACATTTCTTATCGAAGAAGGTATGAAACTTTTGCAAAATAGTATGACTATAAAAGTTGCAAGCTGTAATACTTTAAGAGATAAATTAAAAGCAATTTTACTTATACAAATTAAAGTTATGGTAAAATATCAAGATTTTATGACCATTGTCTTAAGTGAAGTTTTAGGAAATGATTTTAGGAATTTGGTTTGTAGAAAATACGTTTTTGAATATATTGATTTACTCGAAAAAATAATAAGCGAAAGTATTGAAAATCGGCGAAGATAAAGATATAAAAAATATAGGTTCTCCAGCAACCTTTGCAAGTGGTTTATTTGGAACAACCTATTCTATTTTACTATATAAAATTAAATCTAACAAAGATTTAGATATAAAATCATTATATAAAGAATATGTAAATATTATTTTTAAACAAAATTCTTTGTAAAACTTCTTCTATGTATGGGACACAAACCATATTTTTTAATTGCATTAATATGTTCTTGTGTCCCATACCCTTTATGTTTAGCAAATCCATATTCTGGATATATTTTGTCATACTCTATCATTATTCTATCTCTTGTAACTTTTGCAATAATTGATGCTCCTGCAATTGAATAACTTAAAGAATCCCCTTTTATAATAGATTTGTATGGAATTTTCAAAGTATCTATTCCTTTTAAAGCATCAACTAATATTAAATCTGGTTTAATTTTTAGTTCCTTTACAGCAGTTGTAAGACCTAGTTTTGTTGCCTGCAATATATTTATTTCATCTATTTTTGTTTCGTCAATAATTCCGAACGCCATAACTTACTGAGCTTTGTATTATTTCTTCAAATACTCTTTCTCTCTTTTTCTCTGATATTTTTTTTGAGTCGTTTACTCCTTCAATCATAGAATCTTTTGGTAAAATTACACTTGCAACAACAACAGGACCAGCTAGTGGTCCTCTTCCTGCTTCGTCTATTCCACATATATTTTCAAAACCTAATTCATACATTCCGCATATCTATTTCTTTAAGTTTTTTTAATCTTATTTCTTCTTTTTCCGTCATTTTTTCCTCTATTAAAATTCATAATTATATCATATCTGATAAATTATGATATATTTCTCCTGAATTTTCTACACCAGTTTCATATATTACTTCAACTGTTCCATTATCAAAATCATATGCAACATAGTATCCTTCTTTTGCATTAGCTTTTGAAAGCCCCATTTCATTTAGGTCTCTTTGTGATAGCTTATATGTCCCAGCAAGATTTCCACTTTCTTGTTTTTCACCATATAATTCTTCTTCTTCAATATCCCCCATTATATATTGATTTAATCTTATGTCACATTTATTTTGTATTGTAATCATAAATGTTTGCACATCTGTGTATTTTCCTGTATTTAATAAACTTATTCCTATTGAAACACTTGCATATGCAAGAATTGCAAGTATTATTACAGTTATGACTAGAGTAATTAGTGTAATTCCTTTGTTATCTCTAACATTCATAAGTTAAATTTTCCCTCCTAAATATAATATGTTATAATTATATATGATTTCTTTTTTTTTATCAAGGTTTATCTTGCTCTTTTTTTATTTTTTTTGTATAATACTTTTATGAAAACTTTAATTGTAAATAAAAAATTTAATAATAAAAAAATTCTAACATTTTTAGGGCATGAATTTCCGCATTCTTCTTTGGGTATATTTTATAAAGCTTTGAGAAAAAAAGATATTAGGGTAAACAATATGAGAATAAATGAAAACATTATAATTTATGAAGGTGATGAAATAAAAATATATCTTCAAGACCATGAATTATTCCCTATTTCTCAAGATATAAAAATCCTTTATGAAGATAAAAATATTTTAGCTGTATTTAAGCCTAAATCAATTGAAATAACTGGTAAAAATTCTCTTACTGAATTTTTAATGGAAAAATATTCCCATGATAAAATTTCTCCATGCCATAGATTAGATAGAAATACAACACGGCATTGTACTATTTGCTAAAAATGATATTTCTTTAGAGATATTGTTAGAAAAATTTAAAAATCATGAAATACTTAAATTCTATAAATGCAAAGTTTATGGTATATTAAATAAAAAACATGAAATTTTAAATGCATATTTATTTAAAGATAAAAAAAAATCTATGGTTTATATTAAAAATCATCCAGAAAAAGGCTATAGAAAAATCATTACAGAATATACAATATTAGAAGAAAATAAAAAAGAAAATTATAGTATTTTAGAGGTTTTACTTCATACAGGACGTACTCATCAAATAAGAGCACATCTAGCATTTATTCGGTCATCCAATAATTGGTGATCGGAAAATATGGTAATAACAAAATAAATAAAAATTTCGGAAAGAAAACTCAAGAACTATGTGCTTCAAAAATAATTTTTAATTTTAAAAGTGATAGTGGAATTTTAAATTATCTAAATGGAAAAGAAATCCAAAGCCTTTAAGCCTTGGATTTTTTCTCTATTCTTCTCCATCCTCATTGTATTCATAACTTCCGCACATTGATTCATCTGGTGTACATGTTTCACATTCATCTATTGGTTCAACTGTAATTTGTTTTAGTTTACACTCTTGTTTACCACAATTATTGTGTTTACAACTTTCTACTGTACAATTAATTTTCTGTTCCATGAGATACCTCCTAAATGTTTTATATTTTTATTATTTGCTAAATTAAAAAAAATATAACTCAAAAATAAAATTTTTTTTGCAAAAAGTATTTTATTTTGTCAAATATTGTGATAAAATATTTTATATTATATAAAATGTATTTTTGCATAAGATAAATACACCTTGGGCAAGATGCCCAAAAATGGAGGTTTTTTATGGAATTTAAGAAATGTGAACGTTGTGGTTCTTTTTTTGTAACAGATGGAGATGTATGTCAAAACTGCACGCCTAAAGATAGATTAGACTTACAAAAATTTAATAATTACCTAGGAAATAATAACATTTCAGATTATTCTGCAAATAATATTTCTATAAATACTGGTATTAGCTTAAAAACTGTAAATAGATTTTTAAGTCAAAATGAAAAAGAAGCATAGGTAAATTCTCCTATGCTTTATTTTATATTTAATCATACCATTCAAATTCCCAATCAAGTATTTTTACAGTATCTCCCTCTTTAACTTTTAACTTTCTTAGTTCATCAAAAATACCGTACTTCTTCAAGCTTTTTTTGCAAATAATGCATAGATTCACGGTCTTGTATATTTACACGTCTCATAATTCTATCAACAGCTGAGCCTGAAACAATATACTCATTTCCTTTAACTTGAATTTCAAAATCATTTTCTTCTTTTTCAAGTGTATAAATAACTCTTTCTTCTACTGGATTTATTTCTTCTTTTGGAATTTCCTTTAAAATTTTACAAATATACTCCATCAGCTCATTTATTCCTTCACCAGTTACTGTAGATATTTTAAATAATTTCATATTTTCTTTGTTAGCCAATTTTTCTAGCTCCTCATATAATGTAATATCTTGAATAATATCTGACTTGCTTGCTACAATTATTTGCTTTCTTTCACTCAATTTTTCATTATATGCTTTAAGTTCATTTTGAATTGTATAAAAATCTTCTACTGGTTCTCTTTCTTCTGTTCCTGAAACATCCACAAAATGAAGTAAAAGTCTTGTTCTCTCAATATGTCTTAAAAATTGAAGTCCAAGTCCTACTCCTTTACTTGCGCCTTCAATAATTCCTGGAATATCTGCAATAACAAAGCTCTCTCCAAATTCTGTTTTTGCAACACCCAAGTTTGGTGTAAGCGTTGTAAAATGATAATCTGCAATCTTAGGAGTTGCTGAGGTAACTCTGGATAGGAAGCTTGATTTTCCAACATTTGGAAAGCCTAAAAGTCCGTACATCTGCTAAAAGCTTTAATTCTAGCACAACCTCAAGTTCAATTCCCTTTTCTCCACCTTGAGCAAATCTTGGAGCTTGTCTTGTAGAAGTTGCAAAATGCGAATTGCCTTTTCCTCCTCTTCCACCTTTTAAAATTAGCTCTTTTTGTTCTTTTTCAGACAAATCAGCCATAACTTTTCCGAGTTTCTGCATTTTTTACAACAGTCCCTCTTGGCACTTTGATATAAAGGTCTTCTCCGAGACTTTCCATATCTATGACTACCTGAACCATTTTCTCCATTTTCTGCTTTAAATTTTCTCTTATATCTAAAATCTATAAGAGTATTAGAATCTGGGTCTACAACAAAATATATACTGCCACCATTTCCACCATCTCCACCATCTGGTCCGCCCGACTAGCAACATATTTTTCACGCCTAAATGTTATTGCGCCATCTCCGCCATCTCCTGATTTAATTAGTATTTTCGCATAATCTGTAAACATTTAAAAACTCCTACCAAACTAAACCTATCTTTTCATATACTTCTTTTAATGTTTTTCTTGAAATTACTCTAGCTTTTTCAGCACCTTTTTTGTATATGCTCTCTAGGTAGTCTGGGTTTTCTATTAATTCTTTATATTTTTCATGTAAAGGCTTTAATTCTTCAATTACACTTTCTGCAACCTTAGTCTTAAAGTCTCCATATCCTTTTCCTTCAAATTCTTTTTCTATTTCCTCTATAGTTTTTCCAGTAATACTTTGATATATTAACATCAAATTACTAATACCTGGTTTATTTTCTCTATCAAATCTTACAACATTTTCTGAATCTGTAACTGATTTTTTGAATTTCTTTAAAATAGTATCTGCATCATCATTCAAAAATATGCTGTCATTTTCAATGGCACTACTTTTACTCATTTTGCTTTCTGGGCTTTGAAGTCCCATAACACGAGCTGATGATTTTTCTGTGTATCCTTCTGGAATTACAAAAGTATTTCCATATATATTATTAAATCTTTCCGCAATATCTCTCGTTAGCTCTAAATGTTGTCTTTGGTCTTCTCCAACTGGTACTAAATCTGCCTTATATAAAAGTATATCTGCTGCCATAAGTACAGGATATGTAAATAAGCCACTGTTTATATTATCTGCATGTTTTGCTGATTTATCCTTAAATTGTGTCATTCTTGAAAGTTCTCCTACATATGTATAGCAATTTAAAACCCATGCAAGTTCTGCATGTCCTGCTACATGACTTTGTATAAAAATATTACTCTTTTCGGGATTTATTCCGACTAGCTATATATAAAGCTAAAAGGTTTAAAGTATTTTCCCTTAATTTTTTAGGATCATTTCTAACAGTTAAAGTATGTAAATCTGCTATCATATAGTTGCATTCATATTCTTCTTGCATTTTCCCCCAATTTCTTATTGCTCCTAAATAATTCCCAAGTGTTAAATTTCCGTGTTGCTTGGACACCACTTAAAATAACCTTTTTGCTCATAATTTTTCTCCTTATTTCATGTTCTCTTTTTCGATTTCACCAATCAAATTAACTCTTGCAAGATGTCTTCCACCTTCAAATTCTGTACCTAAAAACTGTCTTAATATACAAATTGCGTCATTCACTGAAATATAATCAGCACCAAGTGCTAGCATATTTGCATTATTATGCATTCTTGAAAATTTTGCTGTTTGTTCTTCATAGCAAAGTGCACATCTAACACCTTTAAATTTATTTGCACACATAGACATTCCAATTCCAGACCTGCAAATTAGAATTCCGAATATCAGCCTTATTTTTTGAAACATCTCCTGCAACTTCTTTTGCGATACTTGGATAATCTACACTATCTTCTGAAAAAGCTCCCTTATCCTCATATTTCAATCCCTTTTCATCTAGAAATTTTTTAATTTCTTCTTTTAATTTATATCCTCCATGGTCTGAACCTATTACTATCATATTTATTCCTCCTTTATATTTTATTAATCTCTTTCGAAATTTTTTACTTCATTTACTATTTTTTCTATAAATTCATCTACTTTCATTTGCCCAATATCCCCTTGCTTTCTTGAGCGAACACCTACTGCTGAATTTTCGATTTCTTTTTCTCCAACAACTAACATATACGGAATTTTTTGCATTTGTGCTTCTCTTATTTTGTATCCAATTTTTTCATTTCTTTCATCTATTTCTACTCTTATATCCATTTTTAATAGTCTTTCTTGTACTTTTTTACAATATTCTACTTGATTATCAGATATTGGAAGTATTTTTACTTGCAATGGTGCAAGCCATATAGGAAAAGCCCCTGCATAATGTTCAATTAAAATACCAATAAATCTTTCAACACTTCCAAATATAACTCTATGTAGCATTACAGGTCTATGTTTCTCTCCATCTTCTCCAATATAAGTTAGATCAAATCTTTCTGGCATTTGAAAATCTAATTGTATAGTTCCACATTGCCAACTTCTACCTAAACAATCTTCAATATGGAAATCTATCTTAGGACCATAAAATGCTCCATCACCTTCATTTAATTCATAAGGAACATTTAATTCTTCAAGTACCTTTTTTAAAGTACTTTCAGCCAATTCCCATTGTTCATCTGACCCCATTGAATCTTCTGGTCTTGTAGATAGTTCAACTTTATAATCAAATGCAAATACTTCATTATATATTTTATTAATAAGTTTCATCAGGCTTAATATTTCTGCTTCAATTTGGCTAGGAGTGCAGAAAATATGCGCATCATCTTGAGTAAAACATCTTACTCTAAATAGTCCATTTAATTCTCCAGACTTCTCATGTCTATGCACTAATCCTAATTCACCAGCTCTTATAGGTAAATCTTTATAGGAATGCATATCATTTTTATATACAATCATTCCTCCTGGGCAGTTCATTGGTTTAATTCCAAAATCAGTATCATCTATTTTTGTTGTATACATATTATCTTTGTAATGATCCCAATGTCCAGACCTATGCCATAATTCTTCGTTCAAAATCATTGGTGTCTTTATTTCTACATATCCATTTTCTTTATGTATATTTCTCCAAAAATTTTCTAATACATTCCTAAGTGCCATTCCCTTTGGTAAGAAAAATGGAAAACCTGGTCCTTCTGGTGACATCATAAATAACCCTAATTCTTTGCCTAATTTTTTATGATCTCTTTTTTTAGCTTCTTCCAACTTTTGCAAATGTTCCTCAAGTTCATTTGCTTTAGGGAAAGAAATTGCATATATTCTCTGAAGCATTTTGTTTTTTTCACTACCTCTCCAATATGCTCCAGATGAAGATAGTATTTTTACTTTTTTTACTTTTCCTGTGCTTTCTAGGTGTGGTCCTGCACAAAGGTCAGTAAATTCGCCTTGTTTATAGAAAGATATCTCTTCTCCTTCTGGCAAATCTTCTATTAATTCTACTTTATAACTTTCTCCATTTTTCTTCATAAGATTTATTGCTTCATCTCTTGGAAGTACAAATTTTTCAATTTTTAAATCTTCTTTGATTATTTTATTCATTTCATCTTCTATTTTTGCTTTATCTTCATCAGTAAATGGGGTATCTGTATCAAAATCATAATAAAAACCAGAATCTATTGAAGGTCCTATTGCAAGTTTTACATCTTTAAATAATCTTTTAACTGCTTGTGCCATAATATGTGAACTTGTGTGCCAATATGCCTTCTTTCCATCTAAACTATTGTCAAATGTAAGGATTTCTACATTGTCTCCTTCTTGTAAAGTGTACCTTAAATCTTTCACTTCTCCATTAACTAAGACTGCTGTTGTGTTTCTTGCTAGTCCTTCACTTATAGATTTTGCTAGGTCTAGTGCTGATGAGCCAGCTTCGATTTCTTTTTTTGTTCCATCTTTTAAAATTACATTAATCATAAATTAATACCCCTTTCCTATATTATCTTTTTATTATACTACAACATTTTACTAAAATCAACACAAATATTATTCCGTGTGAATATTCCGAAAGGAATCTATGCAAACATCAAACACTCTTGCACTTCTTCCGTGGTACGAAATACTGATGTAGTTCGTCTGTTATTGCATATAAACTTCCTATAATCTGACTTATCAGTAGTTTATTTCGCATATCTAAATCAAGTGTGAATATAGCTCCTGCAATTAACATTCCTCCGAATTAAATAAGCAGTATAATGCGCAATTTTTCTAATAATTGGGTCGAATTTTTTTATTTTTTCATCAATTTTTTCATTATCTTTATAGAATATATTAACAAAGAATTTTGTCACAGATGAGCTAGTTCCTTGAGATTTTGTTCCTTTCTGACTTGAAAACTTGAATATAATTATCATCCAAATTATAATCATTATTATGAGTATTATTCTTAATATTTTCATATGTTTGCTCTCCTAAATATACAAATTAATAATTAAGGGGGGCCTAAAGCTAGGTCCCCTTGCTTGAAGTGTACGCTTCTATCTTTTTGAATATCGCTTTCATTTCGCTTTTTGTAGGCATAATTCCACTAATAATGTAATTTATGAAAAAATATGCACCACTTACAACGAATGTTGCTGGTATCAAAATGATAGTTGCCATCCCAAACCCTTCTGGGCTAATCCAGCCGAAAATGCAAGCCAAACCTCCCAAGAGAATAATGACTGCGGAAATTTGGAATAACCTGATTACGTCTTTGATTTTTCTTAAAGCCCTTCTTTCTGTTTTTGTTTGAAAATTAAGTCCTTTCTGTTTCTCCTCAAAGATATTTGCTTTTGCTGGTACCAAACTATAGATGCATATCGCTCCCATTTCTGCAATTCCATAGCAGAAAGCACCTAGCATTGCACCTACAATAGGATAGACAAGCCTTGTTCCCTGCCAGTTCACATTCAGTGCCCAGAAAAGGAAACTAGACAAAACCCATCCTCCTGCGAAGACGTCGACACCAATCCAGAAGCACCTATGGATGAATTTTCCAAGGTTCGCCTCTAGGTTTTCTGCGAATCCTTCCTTTGCATTTGCGAGGTTTATAACTAACACTCGCAAAATTTCCCGCAATCTTTCCACTTCAGTTACCTCCTAAAAATAGTAGTTGCCCTTTTGGGTATAATTACATTATATCACATTATTATGTAAATAGCAAAGGGAGGCAGTAAATTTCCTCCCTTTTTGGTTAATTTATACATTATTTGAGTTTTGAATATTATTAATTTGACTATTTATGTTATTTTCTATTTGATTTGTTATCTCATTTTCTTGGTTAATCTGATTATTTGAATTTTCTAAATTTTGTGAAATAGAATTACTAAGTGTAATCATTAAGTATCCTATTGGCGTTGCATAAATTAATGGGTTTTTATCCTCAGTTAATCCTATTGTTTGCATTTGTGTTTTGTTTATCTCAGAAAAGGTTGAAACAATTGCTGGGATTAGAGTTTCTAGGTATTCTTTATTTGCATTATTCATCAAGAATACATCACTTTCTTTTATAGGCTCAATTCTAACTATTTCGGCAAAGTTCTTTGTTGTTTCAAAATTATATTCATATGAAACTGCATTTGTACCTTGAGTTAGTTCAAGTGCTACTAAATAGTTTTCTTTTACTTCTTGTGCTGTCATATCTGTAAATTGTGCATCTACAGTTATTTTAGAATTATTATTATCTTCTGCTACAATATATTCTACTCTATATGTCACTCCATTTGCAACTTGTATTTTTTTAATTATGATGCTTACATCTTCTGGGTTATTATCTGTCGTTTTACTTGCAATAACTACTTCTCCATCGTTTATTTGAATATTCATTATTGATGTACCTTGCAAAATTACTGAGATTTTATTGTCTTTTGTTACAACTATTTTCAAAAATTCTGCTGATGGATTCTTTAAGTTTCTAGCTTGTGTTAATATTTCTGCAATATTACTTCTTATACTTTTGGGAAGTATATTGCTATTTTGAAATTGTTCGAGTTCTTTTGTTATAATAGTATTTGCTTCTTGTTCATTTAAAACCAAGGCAAAACTATTATCATCTATCTTAACAAAATTTGCTTCTGTTATATTTTCTTCTAATATCTGTTTTGCTTTTTTTACTTCATTTAAAATATCTTCTTTTGTTATATCTAACATACTTGTATCAATTTTATCTGGTACAGAAACCATTTGACTTCCGCCCACATTTTCATAAAGTTTTTGTAAGTTTTCATTTTTTACACCTAAAAATGTTCTTAAAACTAAGTTAGATGTTATCGCATATAGTTCTTCATTTCTTTTATATTGCAATGGAAAAGAAACATTATCTGAATAATTAATGCTTATATCTTGTTCCACTCTTTTATTTGAATTATCTACTTTTCCATTAAATGTAATATTTAAGTTATTTACTATTTGCCAATAGTCTTGTGTTAATCCTGGTGCCATTCCTTCTGGAATATCTACGTTTACAGATAATTTGCTTTTATTTTCATATGGATTATTCTTTGTTCTTTCTAAGTATGCTTCAAGTTCTGCACTTTGCATACTCGAAAGTTTTTCTCCTGCACTAAGCATATATTTATAAAAAAGTTCTTGTTCTGATTTTAGAAAATCAGTTTTCATATATGCAAGTGCTATTCCACCTACGCATAAAGCTAAAATTAATATTATAATTATTGAAATTATAAGTATTTTTTTCCCTTTCATCTTCTTCCTCCTATGTATTAATATATTTTAATATATCATACTTTTTTTATCAAGTCCATACATTTTTTGTTTTATTTGTAATTTGTTTGGTATCTCTTCATAATAATTATTGTTATGTTAATCGAGTAGGAACTGAATAATTATTTTATTCAGTGTCCTCTCACACCACCACTGCATGCCGTTCGGCACAGGGCGGTTCGATAGAATTAATACTTTAACAGTATACACTAGAAAGGCTTAGGTAACCTAATCTTTCTA
>JAAWDU010000053.1 GCA_022793905.1 Clostridia bacterium | reverse complement strand
TAGAAAGATTAGGTTACCTAAGCCTTTCTAGTGTATACTGTTAAAGTATTAATTCTATCGAACCGCCCTGTGCCGAACGGCATGCAGTGGTGGTGTGAGAGGACACTGAATAAAATAATTATTCAGTTCCTACTCGATTAAGTAGAATTTAACTCAATGCACTTGATTTTTTTCAAAATATATATTATTATATAAAAGTAAACAAAATACGTGCTCATAGCTCAGCAGGATAGAGCAGTCGCCTCCTAAGCGACCGATTGTGGTTCGAGTCCGCATGGGCACACCAAATTAAAAATCCTTGATTTCCCTAAGAAAATCAAGGATTTTTAATTATGTTGTAACAAAAAAGTTAGAAAAATGTCAAAAAAATAGAAAAAAGTCCAAAAAAAACCTTCCGTAGTAATATGGAAGGACCTTTTTATCTTAAAAATAAAACTACTTGAAAACAAGTAATAAATAATATATAAATAAATATATAACAAAAGCACAAAGGAAAGGCAAAAGCATGAAAGAAAGCAAGAATTTAAAGAGAAAAATTGCATATACAGCTATGGGAACTATCACTCTTGGAGTGATAGGTGCTTTTTGTGTGTTATCAAGTAATATAAAGCTAGAAAACTGGGTATTTGGAAACAGATTAAATAAAGCAGGAGGGCTTGAAGTAGTAGAAACAGCAAATGATTTTGTGACAAATTTTAATTATACAGGAAATATACAAGAATATGGAGCACAAGTTACAGGAAAATACAAGCTAGAAGTATGGGGAGCACAAGGAGGTACAACACAAGGTTATACAGGAGGATATGGTGGATATTCATATGGAGAAACCCAGCTTAATCAAGGAGAAAAAATTTATGTCGCAGTAGGAGGAGCAGGCATTGGGGCAAGCCGAATGGGACAATCACTTGCAGGAGGATACAATGGAGGAGGAAGTGTAACAGGACATTCAACTGCAAATCACTTTACAGGAAGCCGGAGGAGGAGCAACACACATTGCTAAGAAAACAGGGATATTATCAAGTTTAGAAAATTTCAAAGAAGATATATTAATTGTAGCAGGACGGAGGAGGAGGAGCAAGAAATCAAGCAAATCATGAACCTGCTGCAAGATGGGGCATTGGAGGAGCAGGACGGAGGATACATCGGAGGAGGAGCTGTAAGCAATAATGGGACATCAGTAAGTAACTATGTACATACAAATCTTGCGGGAACACAAGAAAAACGGATATGCGTTTGGACAAGGTGGAAATGTATATGGGCAAGGAGCAGGACGGAGGCGGATTTTATGGAGGACAATCAGGAGAAAGCACATTATTAGGATACTCGGGGTCTGGGTCTGGGGGTTCTCGGATATATAGGAAATGCACTTTTAGAAAACAAAGGAATGTATGGATATAATGTAACAAATTCATCAGATGAAAGTACAAAAACAACATCAACAACAAATGTATCAAATATAGCTACTGCAAATCATGCAAAGACAGGGAATGGATATGCGAATATACAGTATATATCATATGCATATGCAGAAAATATTAAAATAAATGGAGAAAATCTAAAAAATTTTAATCCAGAAACTTTAGAATATACAATAGAAATTTCAAAAAGCATAAAACAAGTAGAAATAGAAGTAACAAAAGGAGCAACATATCAAACAATTACAAGTTTGACTGACTTTGATATAAAAGAAAAACTAAATACAAAATATATAAAAATCACAGCACAAGATGGAACAGAAGTGACTTACACAATCCATGTTAAAGTCGCAGATTCAAGACTTGAATCATTAGAAATAACAAATGCAAGCATTTCGCCTGCATTTAACTCAGATACATATGAATATAATGTTACAGTAGACTCAGAATTTGATTGGATTGATATAAAAGGAATACCAATTTCAGATAAAACAACAGTTATAGGAAATGGAAAACGTATAATAGAAGTAGGAAAAATAGATATAGCAATTACAACAAAAAATGAAACAGGAGATAGTGAAAAATATATACTTCATATTTCAAGAAAAGGTTCAAGCTACTCATATCTTAAAGACATACTTATAGATGGAACTTCACTTGAAGGATTTGATAAAGACAAATATTACTATGAAATTCCAGTTAGTCTAGATACAAAAAGTATAAATTTAGAAGGGATAAAATATAGAATATCACAAGAAGTAACTCTTCCAGATGATTTAACAATAAATTCAGGAGAAAATAGAAAAGAAATAGTAGTAGTATCAGAAGATAAATCAAAAATAAGCACATATGTACTTAACTTTATAAAAGAACACTCATCAAAACTAAAAAGCTTAAAATTTGGGAACTACAGTTTTAAAGAAGAATTTGATTCATATATCTATGAATACACACTAGAAGTCGCAAAAGGAACAGTTGCATTACCTTCAGCCTATGAAGCCTATGATGAAGAAGCACATGTAAAAGTTACAGGAAATGGATATATAACAGAAAACTCAACAATCACAGTAAATGTAACAGAACCACACTCTCAAGAAACAACATATAAAATAAAAGTAACAAAAGAACAATCACCAGATGAAGAAATAAAGACAGATTTCAAATATACAGGAGATATACAAACATTTATTGCTTCATATAGTGGTACATACAAATTAGAAACTTGGGGAGCACAAGGAGGTACAACACAAGGATATTTAGGAGGATTTGGAGCATATTCATATGGAGAAGTTTGGCTAACTAAGGGTGAAGTACTTTATATAGGAGTAGGAGGAGCAGGTATTGGTGCAAGCAGAATAGGACAAACACTTGCAGGAGGATATAATGGAGGAGGAAATGTAACAGGAAGAATAGAAGTAAACCATTTCTCAGGAAGTCGGAGGCGGAGCAACACACATTGCACAAATTACAGGAGTACTATCAACACTTTCTGGAAATATAGAAGATATACTAATTGTTGCTGGTGGTGGCGGTGGTGGAAGAAACCAAGCAAACCACATATCTGCTGCGAGATGGGGCATGGGAGGCCGGTGGTCGGTGGATTCATCGGTGGCGGAGCAACAAGCAATGCAGGAATATTTACAGCTTCTGCTGGAACTCAGAATAGTGGATTCACATTTGGAAAAGGTGGAAATGGATTAGGAAATGCTGGAGGCCGGTGGAGGTTTCTACGGAGGACAATCAGGAGATGTAGTTTCAACAGGTTACTCAGGAAGTGGGTCAGGAGGATCAGGATACATTGCAAGTACAAAACTAAAGAACAAAGGAATGTATGGATATAATGTAACAAATTCATCAGACGAAAATACAAAAACAGTATCAACAACTATGTACTCAGGAAATGCAGTGCCATACTATACAAAAGCAGGACATGGAGAAGCAATAATTACATATATTCCACCAAAATCAGAAGATAACTATCTAATATCACTTACATCAAACATAGGAACAATAGAGCCAAATCCATTTGATCCAATGGTACAAGAATATACATTAGATATAGGAGAAGAAAGAAGCGTAAAAATATCAGCAAAAGCAAGAGATGAAAAAGCAATAATAAAAGGAATTGGAGAATATGAAGTAAATCCAAAAGCAAAAGTATCAATCATTGTAACAGCTGAAAATGGAGAAGAAAGAGAATACATAATAAATGTAAAAAGAACAGCATCAAATGAATCAAGAGCAAGAAACATAGTGATTAAAGGACTAATACCAGAATACTGTATATTAGACCCTAAATATGGTGTCCTAGAACCAGAAAATTTCGACCCAGATATAACTGAATACAGTATGCTTATACCATATCAAATAAAAAATCTATCATTTGAAGTAGAAAAAATGAACGAATTTGAAACAATAGAAGGCGATGGACGCTATACTTTAAATGAAGAAGAAAATACAGTAACAATTACAAGCACAGCAGAAAATGGAGAAAATCAGACAGTATATGTATATCACATAATAAGAGATGTAAAAAGCAATGCAGACTTAATGCTATTAGAAGTTCTGGAACCTAAAATTGATATAGGATTTAGCAAAGAAAAAATTTCATATAGTTTTTCAGTTCCAACTGAAGTTACAAACTTAGTATTAAATGTAGTACCAGAAGCAGAAAATGCTACATATGAAATCATTCGGAAATGACAATTTAGAAATTCGGAAATAACCAAGTAAAAGTAGTTGTAACATCAGAAAACGGCAAAGAAAAAACATATACATTAAATGTATATAGAGAAGCACCAGCAAGTTTATTACTTAGAGAATTAACAGTAACAAATAATGAAACAAACTATGAATTATCACCAAATTTTGACAGACTAACAATGGAATACACAGTAAAAGTAGATAGTAATGTTTCACAGGTAACAGTAAATGCAAAAGCAGAAGAAGAAAAAGAAATAGTACTTGTACACGGAACAGGAAACTATAACTTAAAAGTAGGGAAAAATGTAGTAGAAGTAAAAGTAGTAGGAACAGATGGAAAAGAAGAAAAATACACAATTAATATATATCGTGGAAGAAACAGCAATTGTAATTTAGCAAATATTCAAGTGTTTGACCCAGAAAGTAATGAATATCCTCTTACAACAAGCTTCGATAAAGATAATTTAGAATATATATCAATGTATAAATCTAACTTTGAAAAAGTAAATATTATTGCTATTCCAGAAGTAAGTACAACAACAGTAAAATTTTTAGATGGAGATAATATAAAACTTCGGAAGCAATATAAAAAGAATAATGTCAATTGCAGAAGATGGAACAAACAAAATATATACAGTAAATGTATACAAAACAATGCCAGATGATAATAATTACTTAATGAACATTAATATCGAATTTGAAGATGAATATAAAATAACACCAGAATTTGATAGAGAAGTAGAAGAATATAGAATAACCCTTCCAAGATATTATTTCTATAAAAACATAACAATAACAGGAGAAGCGGAAAGTGCAAAAGCAACAGTTACAGGAAATGGAGTATACAGCTATGGAAGCAATATAAACACCAAAAATTCTAATAAAAACTATACAGACTATCCAAATAGTAAAGAAGTAATATTACAAGTAATGTCAGAAGCAGGAGAAACAAGAGAATATAAAATAGTAATAGAACAAGAAATAGATGATAATGCATATCTATCAAATCTTGAAATTTCAAATAAAGAATATACATTAGAATTTAATAAAGAAACATTAGAATATGAACTAGAAGTTAAATCAAGTGTAGAAGAACTAACTATTATAGGAACACCAGAAAGTATAGGTGCAGAAGTAATAGGAAATGGAAAGAAAAAATTAGAATATGGAGAAAATAACATCATAATAAAAGTTGTAGCAGAAGATGGTATAACAGAAAAAGACTATGTAGTAAAAGTAACAAGAAAAGAAGAAGCAGACATAAGTAATTATTTAATTTCAATTGAAACAGATAAAGGAGAGCTTATACCAAAATTTGAAAAAACGACATTCTATTATGATGTAGATGTTCCATATGATGTAACAGAAATAAATATAACTGCTACAAAAGAAAACGAAATGGCAGTATTAATAGGAGAACGGAAGGTATGAGTTAAATATAGGAGAAAACTATATTTATCTAGAAGTTACAACAGAAGAGGGAGGAACAAGAACATATACAGTATGTGTAAATAGAAATGAAAGCACAGAGTCAAGGCTTGCAAGACTAGAAATAGATGGAACTATCATAAATCCAGGCTTCAACAAAGATACATACGAGTATTCACTTGTAACAAATGCAACGGAGCTAAACTTCACAGTACTAGAACCAGTAGACAAAAATGCAAAAATTTTCGTATCAGGGAATTCATTTGGAAAACCAGGAGAATACAAAGTGATAATAGTAGTTACAGCACCAGATAGAAAGACGACTAGCAGGTATATACTAAATGTAACAAAAAAACAAAGCGATAATAACAACTTAGCAAGCTTAGAGGTTTATGGATATCAAATCACACCAGAATTTGAAAAAGACACAAGACTATATACACTAACAGTTGAAAACAATGTACAAACAGTAGTAGTAGGAGCAACACCAGAAAAAGAAACATCAACAGTAGAAGGAATAGGAGAAATAAACTTAAATGTAGGACTAAATGAAGTTCAAGTAGTAGTTACAAGTGAAACAGGGAAGAAAAAAACATACAAAATAGAAATTACCAAAAAAGCAAGCAGTGACAACTCAATTAAAATGTTAGAAGTAAACAATGGAACACTAAACGAAGAATTCAAGCCAGAAATAAACAATTACACAGTAAATATACCATATAAAGAAACAAGCCTAGATTTAAGCATAATACTAAATGACCCAAGTGCTACATACGAAATAATGGGAAATGAAGACTTAAAAGTAGGAGAAAACGAAGTAAAGATAATTGTTACAGCAGAGGACGGAAGCCAAAACACATACACACTAACAGTAAATAGAGAAGAAATAAACAGTGCATATCTAGAAAGTCTAAAAGCAATGGGTTACGAAATAGTACCAGAATTTGATAAATACATAAACAAATACACACTAAAAGTAAACTATGAAACAACAGCGCTAGACTTACGAATTATACCAGAAGACAAAAAAGCAACATACAAAGTAGAAGGTAATGAAAACTTCGAAGTACGGAATAAACAAAGTCACAATTACAGTTACAAGCAGTCTAGGTGATTTAACAGAAATATATGAAATAGAAGTAGAAAGACAAAAAGATGCAAACAACTATCTACTTATGCTATACACATCACATGGAAACTTAATACCAAACTTTGAAAAAGACTTCTTAGAATACACAGTAGAGGTAGCAAACAACATAAGCGAAATAGAAGTATTTGTTGAAAGTGAGGATCCATCTTGTCAAGTTACAGGAACAGGAAAACACAATTTAGAAATTGGAGAAAATACAATTTACGTAACAGTTACAACAAGTGACTTAATAGAACGTATATATATATTAACAATAAATAGAGCAAAAAGAACAGAAAACTATTTATTATCCTTAATTGCAACAACAGAAAGCTACACTCATGAAATACAACCAGAATTCGACAAAGAAGTGCAAGAGTACATAATAAATGTACCGAGTGATGTACACCTAGTAAATCTTTCAGGAAGAATCTCAGAGGGAGCAAGCGTTACAGGACTTGAAGATTATGCAATTTATGGAAAAGAAAAAGAAACAATAATCAAAGTAACATCAGAAGCAGGAGAGCCAAGAGAATACAAAGTAAAAATAATAAGAGAGCTTGATACAAATAATCATCTAACAAACATAATTCCATCAAGCGGGGCATTTGAAGAAGAATTTATTTATGGCAAAGAAGAATATAATCTAATTCTAGACGAAGACGTAACAGAACTATCCTTTGAAGTACAAGTAGAATCAATATATGCGTCAGTTTCAGGAAATGAAAAACAACCAGTACCAAAGCGGAGAATCTACAAGAATAATAACAGTAACAGCAGAAAATGGAGATATAAGAAATTACACAATACACATAACAAGACAAGTAATAAACAATAGTTATTTAGCAAGTTTAGTAGTAGATGGATACGAACTAGATAAGATATTTAAAAAAGATGAATATCACTATGTGATAAATGTGCCATATAACAAAAAATCATTACTAGCAAGCGAAGTTACAGCAATACCAGAAGATGAAAAAGCAACAGTACAAAAAACATCAGGACTAGTACTATCGGGAAATCCTGGAAAGAATATATTCACAATATTAGTTACAGCAAGAGATGGATTTACAACAAGCCAATATACAATAGAAGTAATAAGAGAAGGAAAAATAGAACTTTCTCGGAAATATAGTGACAGAAAACACCTCAGGTAGGCATATAGCAAAAATAGTAGTCTATGATAAAATAACAAGAGAAGAAATAACCCAAATAGAGACAAACGAAGATGGAACATTTAAAATAGAACTAGACCTAGGAATATATGACATAGTTATAAAAAAGGAAAGTTATCTTAAGAAAACACTGACAAATGTGGAATTAACAGATAAAATGGAAAAAGAAATAAACATAGGAGAATATATTATGATTGCAGGAGACATAACAAACGATGGAGCAATAACAATAGACGACTTTGTTATGCTAAATAATAACCTCAATAAAACGGGGATATGCGATTTAAACGAAGATGGAGTGGTAAATGAAATAGATAGGACAATTGTGAAAAATAACTATGGCAAAAAAGCTAAGACAGAAAACTTCAAAGACTTAGCATCCGTATAGAAATCTAATATATTTTAATATGTTGTAACAAAAAAGTTAGAAAAATGTCAAAAAAAGTAAACAAATTAGCAAAAAGTACTTCCGTAGCAATATGGGAGTGCTTTTTATATACAAAAATAATCCATACTTGAAAAAAGAGTATAGTTATACTATATTAGTTATATTATAAAAACTAAAGAAGGAATAGAAATGACTAATAAACTAAGAAAACGTGCAAAAAAAATAATATTAATAACTGTTGCCTTGCTAGCAATTAGCATAGGCTTAATATTATGTGCAAATTCAGAGATATTAGCCATTTTGGGCATAAAAGAAGACAAACAACAAGGGCAAGAAAATTTAGAAATTATGGCACTCAATGAACAAACAGAAATAAACAGAAAAAGTGCGGTATCAAGTATCAGTGAAATAAATGACTTAAACGATTTTATAGCATTTAGAGATAGTGTAAATGCAGGAAATACATATACAGGGAAAACAGTGTATTTAAACACAGACATAGACCTAAGTACAGTGTGTAGTAGCACTCTAGGTTCATGGATCCCAATAGGAGATAATGCATCAAATGCCGAATTAGCATTCTCTGGAGTATTTGAAGGACAAGGACATAGCATAGATAATATTTACATAAAGAAAACAACAGGAACAAATCAAGGACTATTTGGAGTAATAATAGGTGGACAAGTTAAAAACTTAACAATGAAAAATGGAACAGTATATGTAAACAGTGTAAGTGCTAATGGACAAACAGGTTCAATTGCTCGGATATTTAACTAATGGAGTAATATATAAATGTACAAATTTAAATGTAACACTAAATGGAGGAGCAGGAGTAGGAGGAATAGTTCGGAAGAATATATGGAACATCACTTGTGCAATACTCAGCAAATAAAGCAAGTGCAACAGGAGCACACAGTGTAGGTGGAATAGCAGGTGCTATTTATGATAAAAGTACAATTATTTCATGCTATAATGCAGGAAATATAAGAACAACAACATCAGGTTCAAACAATGCTAATTACCTAGCAGGAGGAATAGTTGGATATATGTCATCAGGAGGTGTAAGCACAAATGTTATAACAATAAGTAATTGCTATAATACAGGAAGTGTATATGGATACTCAGCAACATCAGGTATTACAGCATTACAAGAAAGCGCAGGAAGATATTATCTAAACAATAACTATACTGTACGGAACACTAACAGGAAAAGACAGATATGGTATATTATCACATTATAGCACATATAAGGGGTCTCCTACCCAATATATAACAAATAACTACTGGCTTACAGGATGTGGAGCAAGTTATGGAGCAAAAAAAGGATCAAGTAACACAAATACAGGAGCTAGCTCTATTTCTAGTGCTAATCTAAAAAATTATGATGAAATATTAGGAAGCGAATTTAGGAAGGACACATATAACATAAATAATGGATACCCAATACTATGGTGGCAAGAACCAAATGTGGAATTGGACAAAAATCAAGTATATATAGGAGTAGGAGAAAATATAGGGTTAAATTTATCAGCAAGTGATAATTATGAAGAAGTACTAGGAGTACCTTTCTCTAAAACTGATTTTAATTGGTCATCAAGCAATGAAGAAATTGCATTGGTTGATAGTGAAGGAAATGTACAAGGACTTACAGACCGGATATACAAGCATATATGCAAAACATAAAACATATGATATGTATGCAATATGCATTGTAAATGTTGCAAAAGAAATAGCAAACCCTATGATTGGAACAGGAAATGGTTTTACAATAATTTTAAAGTCAGATGGAACAGTATGGGGAATTCGGAAATAACGAAAACGGAAATCTTGGAAACGGAAATACAGAAAATAAGATAGTGCCAGAAAAAGTAAGAAAAGATGAAGATACATATCTAGAAAACGTAGTAAAAATAGCAGTTGGAACAGACCATGCACTAGCTCTTACAAAAGATGGATATGTCTATACATGGGGATTAAATGCAAACGGACAATGCGGAATAGGAAATACCGAAAATTTAAAATATGCAAAAGCCGTATTATCAAAACAAGAAGGAAGCTATCTAACAAATATAGTAGATATATCAGCAGGAGAAAAAAACAGTATAGCAGTGGACAAAGAAGGAAATGTCTATACATGGGGGAATCGGAACACTCGGAGAAATAGGAGATGGAACATTTACATCAAATTCATTACCAAGCAAAACTGCTATCACAAAAGTAGTGAAAGCAGGAATGGGAGTAGGGCATGCAGGTGCATTAACAATGAATGGAAACATTGAAACATGGGGATATAATAATGTACGGACAATTAGGAATAAACTCAAACCTTAATACAGCATATCCAAGAAAAGCAAGCACTCGGGGTGATAGATATAGCATTAGGTGGAAAACATACAGTAATAAAGAAAATAGATGGGAGTATATATGTAGCGCGGAAATGGTGCAAATGGAGCAATGGGAACAGGAGGAACAGCTAATCTTTCAGTATTCACAAAAGTAAATGTTCCAGAAACAGAGAATGGAGTAAAATACATAAATGCAGGATTATTAAACACAAGCTTAATATTAAACAACAATACAATTTGGGAAACAGGATATAATGGAAATGGAGAAATAGGAAATGGAACAAATACAGATTGCTTAATTTTTGAACAAGGAAAAACAAGTGAAGGCACATTAAATGATGTACTAACAGTAGGAAGAAATATTCGGAAATGCAAGCGTAGGAAGCACATTAAACACTTCTGTTATTCTAAAAAATGGGGATATATACACAAGCCGGAGATAATTCATATTCACAAATAGGAGATAATTCAAATGTTCCAAGCACATATTACAAAAAAATGCACTTTGCATATTTAGATTATGAAGAAAAAACAGTAGAAATAGAAGAAAACTATCAAATAGACCTAAACAGACTAAAATACATATTTTCTTCAATGAATGCATATAACAACGAAAAAACATATGAATTAGGAGAAATAAAATATGAAAGTCTAGATGAAGAATTAATTCTAGTAAATGAAACAGGTCTAATAACAGCAAAAAAAGATGCAAGCGGAATTACAAAAGTAAAAATAGAAGATATAACAAATGGATACGAAACATATTTAACAGTAATAGTAAACAGAATAGAAAACACAGACACAGTTTTATACATATATAATGTAGAGGATTTAATAAAATTTAGAAACAGTGTAAATACTGGAGATACATATGCAGGAAAAACAGTATATTTAATGAATGACTTAGACTTAAAAGATATATGTGGAGGGCATATTGGCTCATGGACTCCAATAGGAGATACATCTGTAAATGGAGAATTAACATTTAGCGGAACATTTGAAGGAAATAATCACAGTATAGATAACTTATATATAGATAGAATGTCTTCATATCAAGGTTTATTCGGAAGTATAAATAATGGAAAAATTATGAATCTTGAATTAAAAAATGGAAGCATAAGTGTTGGAAATGTAAAAACATCATCAGGTGCAGGAGCGTTTGCAGGAGCAGTAACAAATGGAAGCATAATTAGCTGTATAAATAAAAATGTAACAATATCAGGAGGTTCAAGAGTAGGAGGTATAGCTCGGTTCTTTATCAGGGAAATCAACAGTAAAATATTCTGGAAATGAAGCAAATATGATAGGAACACATAGTGCAGGTGGAATTATAGGCTCTATGCATCAAAATTCAACAGTTTATTCATGCTACAATTATGGAAAAATAAGAACAACAACATCAGGTTCAATAAATCAAAATTACTTAGCAGGTGGAATTTGTGGCTATATGTCATCAGGAGGTAAAAACAATGTTATAACAATAAGTAACTGCTACAACACAGGAGACATATATGGCTATTCAGCAACAGGGGGAATAACAGCACTAAACGAAAGTGCAGGAAAATATTATTTAAACAACAATTATAATGTACGGAACATTAACAGGAAAAGCTAGATACGCAGTTGTGTCACATTATAGTACATACAATGGTTCACCAACACAATATATAACTAACAACTATTGGCTTACAGGATGTGGGGCGAGCTATGGAGCAAGAAAAGGAAACAGCAACACAAATACAGGAGCAGTGCCAGTTGCAAGTAATCTTCTAAAAACATATAATACAATACTTCGGAAGAGAATATAAAGAAGATATATATAGCATGAATGAAGGATACCCAGTACTATGGTGGCAACTACCAAGTGTAGATTTAAACAAGAAACAAGTATATATACAAGAAGGAGACACACTAAAACTAAATGTACTTCCAAATGAAAAAATAAAAGAAATATTCGGAACAGACTTTAAAACTACAGAATTCACGTGGTCAAGTACAAACGAAGAAAATGTAACAGTAAATGAAAATGGATTAGTTACAGGAATAAAAGAAGGCTATGGTACAATATATGGAAAACACAAAGTGCATGAAATATACGCAATGTGCATTGTTAATGTCGCAAAAGAAACAGCAAACCCAATGGTAGAAACAGGAAATGGATATACAGCTGTTTTAAAAGCAGACGGAACAGTATGGACTCTTCGGAAATAATGAATTTGGACAAAGAGGAAATGGTAAAGAAGGGGAAATAGAAGAAGAAGTCATTACAAGTGAAATGCTTCGGAAAATCAGAACAAGTAATGATAAATGAAGAGACACCTTTAACTAATATAGTAAAAATAGCTGTGCGGAAAAAACCACACACTTGCATTAACAAAAGACCGGAAAAGTCTATGCATGGGGAGAAAATATAGTTGGAGAATTAGGAACAGGAAATAACGAAAACTCAAAATTTGCAAAACCAGTTGTAGGAGAAGGCGGTTCAAGCATTTTAGGTAGAATAGTAGATATAACAGCAGGGAAAAACGGAAGTGCAGGAGTAAACGAATTTGGTTGGGTCTTCACATGGGGAAATGGAACATATGGAGAAATAGGAGATGGAGAAAATATATCAAGAAATTCGCCAACAAAAACAAACATAATAACAGGAATATCAGTATCAAGAGGAGATGCACATACAGGAATACTTGCTCAAAATGGATATTTATACACATGCCGGAAAAAACAACAAAGGAAAGCGGAGGAGTAGGAAATGTAGAAAATAACAATACAGTATTAAGAGCAGAAGAAAAGGTATGTGAAATATCATTTGTAGGAGAAGAAAGCATTATAAGAAATATAGATAAAGAAGTACTTGCATGTCGGACTAAATAAAAATACACTAACATTCACAAAAGTAGATTTAGGAGTAGTAGGAGAAAACGAAGTAAAACACATAAAAGCAAGAACAAATGGAATAACAATTCTTACAAAAAATGGAGAAGTGTACTCATGCCGGACTAAACTCAAGTGGAGAACTAGGAACAAGAGATAATATAAATAAAGAGACCTTTGAAAAAGCAAAAACAGAACTTGAAGATTTAACAGAAATAATAAGCATAGGAAGAGCAAGTGGAGAAGCGGGAAATGTTACATCAGGAGTAATCAAGGAAAATGGAAGAGTATATACAAGTGGAGCAAATGAAAATGGAAGTCTTGGAGATGGAACAGACCAAAATAGAAACTATTTCAAAGAAGTTATGTACAAAACAGTAGATTACGAAGAAAAAATAAAATTGTATGTAGGAGAAACTTTTGAATTAACAAACGAAAACTTCAAACTAAACAAAAATTATTTGAACGTATATATAGAAGAAAAAGAAGAAATATCATTTGTAAATACAGCCAAAATTTTAGACGAAGACATAGTAACTTATGAAAATGGACTAATAACAGCAAACAAAATAGGAAAAACACTATTATATGTAGCACAAGAAGATATAAAAATATATATCCCAGTAGAAGTCGTGCCAGAAGGTGCAGAAATCGTACCAGATGTAGAAGCAGGAGATGAATTTAATATTGCATTAAGAGCAAATGGAGAAATTTGGAGCTTTGGAAAAAACTCAAATGGAGAACTAGGATTAGGAGATAATGAAAATAGAAACTATCCAGAACAAATAACTCTAGACCAGAATGAAAAAATAAGAGATATTGCAGTTCGGAAATTCACATGCAATAGTGTTAGGAACTTTAGGAGAAATCTACACATGGGGAGAAAACAAAGAAGGAGAACTTCGGAACAGGTAATGAACAAGGAAAAGAAGTGCCACAAAAAATAGAACTAGAACTAAACAAACAAGCAGGGATAATAGTAAAAGAAATACCAGTAAAAGTAATCGCAAAAGAAAACAAAACATATATATTAATGCAAAATGGAAACATCTACGGATGTGGAGAAGGAATTGGAAATATAATAGAATTAATAGAAATGCCTGAAGACTTGAGCTTAGCAAATAAAAAAATAGTACCAAACGAAAAAATAACAAACCTACTTAACGAAACAAACGAAAGTGCAATAAAAATAACAGAAGGCACAAACCATACAGCAGTAGCTCTAACTAATGGAAATATCTATACATATGGAGAAGGCGAACAAGGACAGCTAGGAAATGGAAAAAATGAAAATTCAAATGAAATGGTAATAGTAGGGCAAAACCTAATAAAAACAAATACAAACAACATAACAATAGGAGTAGGAAATATTTATGATATAACAGCAAAAACATCATATTTCAACCTTCTAAGAGATATAACAAAGCAGATAAAATATGAAAGTAAAGACCAAGAAATAATAACAGTAGATGAAAATACAGGACATGCAATAGCTAAAAAAGTTCGGAAAAACAGTTATAATTGCAAAAGAAGAAAAAACAGAAAAAATATCAGTAATAGTAGTAAATATATTACCAGAAGGGGTAACAATACGTCCTCAAGTTAAAACAAGCGGAACACACACAATAACACTAAAATCAAATGGAACAGTATGGAGCTATGGTCAAAATGAATTTGGAGAATTAGGAAACGGAAATAAAGACTATTCAGATGATCCAAGCCAAGCAATATTCCCAGAGCGGAACAGTAATAGTTCGGAATAGACTGTCGGAGAAAACTTTTCAGTTGCATTAGATAGTGAAGGAAATCTATGGACTTGGGGAGCAAATAACTATGGAGAGTTAGGTAGAAGCGGAGATGGTACTCTGCCTGCAAAAGTAGAAGGAATAAGCAATGTAACAAAAATTGCATGTGGAAATCACCATGTATTTGCATTAACTCGGAGACAAACATGTATACGGATTTGGGCAAAACTCAAATGGAGAACTAGGAATAGGAAGCTATACAAACAAAATTACAACACCAACAAAAGCAAGATATTTAACTAATGTAATAGATATAGCAGGAGGAAAAAATCATAGTATATTACTAAATAGTTCTGGAGAAGTATATGTTACAGGAATAAATAAATTTGGAGAACTTGGTCAAGAAACAAGCATCAAAAAAACTCCAGCATTCACAAAAATAGCAAACATAAACAAAATAGTAAGAATAGACGCAAACGATTCAGGAGGAATTGCATTAAATGTAGACGGAAAAGTATATACATGGGGGCAAAACGTATATGGAAGCTTAGGAACAGGAAATAAAACAAGTACACATATACCAGTAGAAATTCCAAATGTATCAAACATAGTAGATGTATCAGGAGGAAAATACCACAGTATAGTACAAGATAAAGAAGGAAATGCATATACTGTTGGTACAAACACATATGGAAACCTAGGAAATGGAACAAAAAATGAAAGTTTGACATTTACTCGGAATACCAGACTTTGGAAATGTAATGGAAATTTCAGCAGGAACAGGTTATACAGTTTGCTCAAAACAAGATGGAAGCGTATGGGGATTTGGAGACTATAACCATGGAGATGAAAATTTTGATAGTCAAACAAATAGCCTAATTCCAGTACAAATAGGAGCAGAAAACTTTAAAATAGAACCAAAAAAGAAAACAATGTATGTAAACGACACAGAAGACTTGCTAAAAGCACTAGAAATAAAAGAATTCAACCTATTTTACACAAGAACAAAAACAGCAAATGACTACACATGGGAAAGCTCAAACATAGATAGTGTTGAAGTAGATAATGGAAATTTAACAGCAAAAACAGCAGGAAATGCAATAATTATAGCAACAGATAAAGTGACAGGAACTAAAAAAGAAGTAGAAAGAATAGTAATAAACCATGAAAAAGACAGAATAGAAAAAATAAGTATAAACACAAAAGAAGCAAACATTGAAGCAGAATGCAAATACAAAATAATAATAGAAGAACCAGATAAAACAGGAATGTTAAAAATAGAAACAAAAGACAAGACAGATAAAATAAGCTTAGATAAAACAAATTGGTCTTCAGATGGGGTATTAACAGATAATTTAAACATACTAGATAAAGAAACAGAATTGCCATTCTTTGTACAAACACAAAATGGAACAATCATAGAATATACACTTATAATATATGTTAAGTCACATGAAACAGGACTAGAATATGTCAAAGTAAATGGAATAGAAACAATAGAAATGCCAGATGGAACATACTATATAAATATTGATGTATTAGGAGAAGAAGTAGAAATAAATGCAAAAGCAATAGACCCAAATGCAGATATAAGAATAGAAACAGAAGAGTATGAAAAGCAAGAAACAACAAGAAAAAAACTAATAGATGCAAAAGAAACAGTAGTATACATATATGTTAAGGCAGAAGATGGAACACTTAAAAAATATACACTTTTAGTATCAGGATTGCCAGATGATGCAACACTTAAAAAACTTTTAGTAAATGGAGAAGAAGCAAAACATATAGAAGGTCAAAACAAATATGAGATAAGATTATCAGCAGATACATATGAAATAAAAGGAATAACAACAGATAATTTAGCAAAAATTTCAATAAACGGAGAACCTGATGAAGTAGAAACTCAAACTGTTAATATAATAAAAGAAGGAACAAAAACAATTGTAAAAATAAAAGTAACAGCGCAAAATAGAGTAGATATAGGCGAATATACTCTAGAAATAACAGAAAAATCAAATGATAATTCACTCGCATATGTAATAGTAAATGGAAAAAATGCACTATTACAGGAAGACGGAAGCTATAAAGCAGAAGTAAAAGAAAGCACAGAAAATGCAGAAATCAAAATAGGTGCAAAAGATACATTGGCAGTAGTTTACATAGAAGATGAAACACAAAACAAAAATAATATAACTCTCACAAAAGAATTAACAGAAAGAGAAACTATATATAAAATAAAAGTAATTTCAGAAAATGGAGAGGAAGCAGAATATACACTTGTAATTAAAAAATTAGCAGGAAATACAAATATAGAGAAAGTAGAAGTAATAACAAGAAAAGAAATAGAAAACGAAGAAACAGGAGATATAAGTACATCTGAAACAACTGAGGAAGCAGTGTTAAGAGAAGACGGAAACTATTATTTGAAAATAGGAAGATTAAATAAAGCAGATGTAAAAGTAACCTTAGAAGACATAAATGCAAGTGTAAAAATAAAAGACTCTAAATTTATAAAAGCCGAAAACACGAAAGAAGTAGAGTTATTAGCAGAGATAACAGAAATTCCTTTGGAAGTAAAAGCAGAAGATGGAAGCATTAAAAAATCTAAACTAATACTAGAGAAAAAATCAAATGACACAGCACTAAAAGAAATAAATTCAAGCGATATACAAAAAAAGGACGGAACTACAATTTATGTAGATGAAAGCCTTAATACAATAGATATCACATTTGTTACAAACAGTGAATTTGCAAGCATAAAAATGCAAGGAGAAGGAGCGTTTGAACCAAAAACAATAACAAGAACAATTAATCTAAATACAGTATTAGAAGAAAACGAAGAAAGAACAATAACAGTAGTAATTCGAGCAGAAGATGGGACAGAAGAAGAACATATAATAACAATAATAAAAACAGCAGAAATAGGTCTTCAATCAGTAAAAGCAAATACAGAAGAAATTGTGCCAAAAGATAATACATATAAAGGAAGAGTAGAAGCGAAGGAAACAGCAAATGTTGAAATTATTGCAACAAAAGAAGACATAAAAATTGAAATAATTGAAAGACTTCAAGAAGGAGAAAATACATCACAAAACATCATAGGAACAGGAGTGCGGAACCCTAAATCTAGAAGTGCCATTAAAGGAGCAAAACCAAAACTATGTAATTAAAATAACATCAGCAGTGGGAAGTGTAACAAATGAATATAATTTAGTGCTAGAGAAAAAATCACAAGATACAAGTCTATCATATGTAAAGGTAGATGAATTAGAAGCATTCAAAACAGAAGAGGGAAATTATACACAAACTGTGCAATATAAAGAAAAGCATCCAGTAGTAATAAAAACAGTAGATGACAAGGCAAAAGTAAAAATAAGCTATAAAGATGTAGAACTAGACTATGTACAAGGAAAGATAACAGCAGATATTCCGCTTGAAAAAGGAGAAGTACTTGAAGTATTAGTTACAGTGCAATCAGAAAATGGGGATGAACAAACATATATACTAACAATAACAGATGATACACAAATAAAACTAAAAATAAAAGGAAAAATTCTAACTGAAAATGTAAATGGGGAACATTTATCAGATATAACCTTGTATAAAATAACAAACGAAGGAACAGAACAAAAGTTAAAACAAATAAAAACAGAAAAAGACGGAACATTCGAATTGGACTTATATGAAGAAAAGAAAGAAGAAAACGAGAAATACAAGCTAAAAGTAACAAAACTAGGGAACTTAAGTTATACAGTAACAGAAATAACATTAGAAAAAGGAAAGGAAATAGACATAGGAGAATATAAACTAATAGCAGGAGACATAGTAGAAAACGGAGCAATAACAATAGACGACCTAGTAAACCTAAATAGTAGTTTCGAAAAAACAGGAGCTTCAGACCTAAACGAAGATGGTAAAACAGACGAAGCAGATAGAAGCATACTAAAGAAAAATTACGGAAAAAAAGCTAAAACTATCTCATATAATGCAATTAAAAGCCAAAACTAAATAGTAAAACGTGATTATCCCACAAAAAACGTGGAAAAATCACGTTTTACTTAAAATTAAAACCTTGACAAGCTCATAAAAAACATGATATATTAAATAGAAAAGTTTAGGAGAAAAACGAAGTGACAGAAGAAAAATATATGCAAGAAGCACTAAAAGAAGCACGGGAAAGCTATGGAAAAAGAAGAAGTTCCGGTAGGAGCGATTATAGTAAAACAAGGCAAAATAATTGCTCGTGCTCATAATCAAAAAGAAACAAAAAAAGACACAACAAATCATGCAGAAATTCTAGCAATTCAAAAAGCAAGCAAAAAATTAGGAGCTTGGAGACTAGAAGAGTGTGAATTATATGTAACATTGGAACCATGTACAATGTGTGCTCGGTGCCATAATAAATGCAAGAATAAAAAAAGTAATAATAGGTACAAGCGACCCTAAAACAGGTGCATGTGGCTCAGTATTAAACTTATTTGAAGACTATAAATTCAATCATAAGCCAGAATGTGAAACAGGTATAATGCAAAAAGAATGTGAACAAATATTAAAAGAATTCTTCAAAAAACTTAGAAAAGAAAAAAAGCAAAAATAGAAAGGAGAAAGCAAAAAGCTTATGCATGAATTAGGGCAAAAAGCAAAAAAAATAATTCGCTTTTTTATAGTGGTATTCATACTAACATTAGTTATAACAATAATAAGCCTTTTAATGCTAAAATATGCAGTAGAAGGTGAAAATAATATGCCATTTGAACTATCACAACTAATAATGGTAAGTACAGCAGAAGGACTAGATATAGAAGGAACAGAAAATACATGGAACTTTGATTTAGTACAAAATAATGATATATATATATATATATCAAAAAATAAAAATTATAAAGAAACAGAAATAATAAAAAGTGTAACACTAGATAATTTCAAAATAGACGAACGGACCAAATAAGCGGAAAGATAACAATATATAGACCAAGCGAAGATGAAGGAAAAATTTATGAATACAAAGAAGAATATGTAAAAACTGATGGCATAATATATAAAGGAAGTGAACTTGCAAATGCAAAAAAGCTTGAAATAGCAAACCAAGGAGGAATAATAATACTAAGATTATGCAATAAAGATTTAGGAAAATATACATCAAATGATGAAACTGTAACACATGATGGTACAATCCTTGGAAAAGCAGGAATAAGTTATGAAGATATAAAATGTAAAGTAAATTTTGATATGACAATAGAACTTGCATCTGGAACAAAATTTACAGGAAATATATTATTAGATTTGCCAGCTGGAAACATAGTAAGTACAGGCACTTCAAACTATGAACAGACAGAATTCAAAAATATAATTTTCAAAAGAAATTAAAAAATATATTGTAAAAAATAAAAAAACATTATATAATATGAAAAAAGAAATCTAACTTTTGTGTGGAAAGTAATTTTCGATAAAAATTTACGAACCTCGTCAGGTCTGGAAAGAAGCAGCGATAAGTAAACACTTTTATGTGGAAATTACTTCCCACAGAGAAGTTAGATTAGCTGTTCAAAGGAAGAAAAGAAAGTTACAGATAACTTATGCAACTCAAGGTTAGCTTTGAGTTGCATACATTATATATTAAGGAGAAACAAGAGAAATGGCATATACTGCATTATATAGAAGGTTTAGACCTCAAACATTTAGTGAAGTTGTAGGACAAGATCATGTAATACAAACACTAAAAAATCAAATAAAATCTGGAAGAATAGGGCATGCTTATTTACTTACAGGTGGAAGAGGAACAGGAAAAACATCAACAGCAAAGATACTTGCAAGAGCGATAAATTGTTTAAATCCAAAAGACCGGAGAACCATGTAACGAATGCGAAATTTGTAAAGCAATGCTAGAACGGAACACTTACGGACGTAGTAGAAATGGATGCTGCATCAAACAATAGTGTAGAAGATATACGAGAAATAAAAGAAAAAGTAAATTTTTTACCAACACTTGCAAAATATAGAGTATATATCATAGATGAAGTTCATATGTTATCAACAGGAGCATTTAATGCACTATTAAAAACTTTAGAAGAACCACCAGAGCATGTAAAATTTATACTTGCAACAACAGAACCACAAAAATTACTCGCAACAATATTATCAAGATGTCAAAGATTTGATTTCAAAAAAATATCAAATGAGAACATGATAAAAAGACTAAAGATAGTTTGTAAAGAAAGTAACATACAAATTACTAATCGGAGCACTTGAGCTAATAGCAACACTTTCAGAAGGAGCTGCAAGAGATGCACTTAGTATATTAGAAAGATGTTTGCAAGATGGAGAAACAGACATAGATGAAGATAAGATAAAAGATTTAGTTCGGAATACCAAAATTCATATATGTACATAACATAATAAATGGAATAATTGAAAAAAATATAGAAAAAGCTATTCAGGCAGTAGATGAAGTATTAGAAGATGGAAAAGACTTAGAGAATTTTGTATGGGAAATGATAAAACATACAAAAAATTTACTAATGTGCAAAATAAGCCAAAAGTTAGAAATGTATAATGAAGATGAGAAAAAGCAAATGGAAGAAACAGCAGAAAAAACTTCTAAAGAAGAACTAATAAATATAATATATAAATTATCAGAACTAGAAAATAAGATGAAAATATCATCACAAAAAATAATAATATTTGAAACAGAAATAATCAAACTATGTGCCAAATTTGAAACAAAAAGAATAGAAGATAGAATTACAAACTCAGAAAATCAATTATTTACACCAAGACCAGCACCAAATCCAGTAAAAATAGAGAAAAAAACGCAAGAAAAAGAAATAAAAGAAAGTGAAAAAGCACAAGTAAATGCAAAAAGCATACCTGAGCCAAAGGAAGAGGAAATAGTACCAGTAAAACTAACAGAAGGAACTCCTATAAAGGAATGGCAAAACATAGTTAATAAATTAAAAACGCAAGGTAAAGTTATGCTATATGCAAACCTAATAAATACAGAAGCAATAACAGCAAATGATATGACAGTAGTTATTAGATTTAATAATGGTTTAAATTCATTTAGAGAAGACCTATTAAAAAAGCCAGAAAACATGAACATATTAACAAAAGAAATATCAATGATTTGTGGAAAACCAATGCGGAGTCAAACTAGAAGACGCAAGTAATAGTAAAAAGAATACACCAAAAACAGATACTCAGAAAAGTGTAAAAAAAGAAATAGAAAAGCAAGAAGAAAGCTCAGGTATAGATGTACTCGAGCGGATTAGAAGGTTTAGTAAATTTTGTAGAGGAGGAATAATAAAATGTCAAAAAGAGGAGGATTTCCAGGAGGAGCAGGTTTCGGAGGAATGAACATAAGCAAATTAATGAAAGAAGCAAAAAAAATGCAAGCAGATATGGAAAAATCACAAGAAGAATTACAAGCAAGGGATTTTGAGGCAACAGCAGGAGGAGGAGCTATAACTGTAAAAGTAACAGGCTCAAAAGAAATAAAAGAAATAAAAATAGCAAAAGATGTTGTTGACCCAGATGACGTAGAAATGCTTGAAGATTTAATATTAACTTGCACAAATGAAGCATTAAAAAAAGTTGACAGTGCACAAAGTGAAAGTCTTGGAAAATATAATATACCAGGATTAATGTAAAAAAGGGGAAACATATGTCATACTATTCACCATCAATAGAAAAATTAATAGAAGGATTTGAAAAACTTCCAAGCATCGGACATAAAACCGCAGTAAGACTTGCATTTCATATATTAAATGCAAGTAATGAAGAAGTAATTGATTTTATAAATTCAATTACTAATGCAAAAGAAAACCTAAAATATTGTTCGAAATGCTTTAATATTTCAGACACAGACCCATGCCCAATATGCTCAAGCCCTAAAAGGGAGCAAAATGAGATATGTGTTGTAGAAGATGTGAAAGATGTAATTGCAATGGAAAGAACACATGAATTTAAAGGTGTATACCATGTTTTGCATGGTTCAATATCACCTATGAATGGCATTCGGACCAGATGAGATAAAAATAAAAGAATTGCTTGCAAGAATTAATGCAAACCCTGAGATAAAAGAAATAATTGTTGCGACAAATCCTAGGGTAGAAGGAGAAGCAACAGCAATGTATATTGCAAAAATATTAAAACCACTAGGTGTAAGAGTTACAAGAATTGCACATGGAATTCCTGTGCGGTGGAGATTTAGAATATACAGACGAAGTCACTCTAGCTAAGGCGTTAGAAGGAAGACAGGAATTATGACAAAAATATTACAAAAAAATAAAAGAAAAGAAAAAGCGAGAAAACAAGAGAAAATAAAAGAAAAAGACAGTAAAAGCTAAGAAAACGGTGCTGTTACTGATTGAATAAAATAGGCAAATAAGGTAAAATCTATTAGTAAAGCAAAAAAATGCATTATCCGTAGGGAAAAATAAATGTACAAAGGAGTGCTTATGAGGAAATTACTAATTGGGTTAAGATCAAGTATAAAGCTAATAACATTACTTACAGTTAGTAGTATAATAATTGTAGCAATAATAATGACTGTATATAAACCAATATACAGTGTTACATTTGAAGGAGAAATGATAGGATATAGTGAAAATAAAGTCGCACTTTCAAAAAAATTATTAAATTACCAAGAAAATGGTGCTGAAGGTAGTGATGCTGCACTTATTCAGATGGAGATGCCAGAATACAAATTATGCTTTTTAAAAAGAGGCATAGAAACTAATGATGAAGAAATATATCAAAAAGTAATAAGTACTGGTGTGCCATACTATAAATTTTATGCAATAGCAGTAAGTGGAGAAGAAAAACTGTATGTATCAACTCTAGATGAAGCAAAGCAAATTGTAAATAGATTAGTAGAAAAAGATAGTAAAAATGCAAACAGCTTATCAATTCAACAAAAATATGAGATGGCAAAAAAAGAATTTACAAGTACTGATGAAGCCGTAGTTGCATTATACGAAAATAAAATAACACCAGAAATACAAAGAAATATGGGAAGAGTAGGAAGAGCAAGCAGTGGTGGAACAACATATAAAAAACTTCCAATAGAATTTGCAAAACCAATTAGAGCAACTATTACATCAAGATTTGGTGCGAGATGGGGAACAACACATAAAGGATTAGACTTTGGAGCACCAACAGGAACACAAATTAAAGCAGCAGCAGAAGGAACAGTTACATTTTCTGGTTGGAATAGTGGTGGTTTTGGATATCTAGTAATAATATCACATGGAAATGGTATTCAAACTTACTATGGTCATTGTAGTGCACTAGATTGCAAAGTAGGAGACTATGTATATCAAGGTGATCCAATTGCAAAAGTAGGAAATACAGGAGACTCACAAGGGTCACACTTACACTTTGAAATAAGAGCAAATGATGTTGCATATAACCCAGAATATTATTTATAAAAAAATGAGCGATTACCTTATGCAATCGCTCATTTTTGTTAAAGTAAATTAAATGAAATTATAAGAATACATATTACCGTAAGCAAAAATGAAAATACATAGACAAAATGTAACAAAAAAGTTAGAAAAATGTCAAAAAATTGAAAAAAATCATTAAAATAATGTTCCGTAAAGAAAGTTTACTTACTTTTCAATAGCAAGAATTTAGTATATTGCAATTTAGGTTTTAATTTATTATATTAATTATATTAAATTAAAACTTTAAAGTAACGAGGAAGAAAAACATGACAAACAAGCTAAAGAAAAAAATTAAGAAAATAGCATTAATCGGAACATCAAGTATACTTAGTTTTGCAACATTAGGAGTTGTAGGAACTAGGCTTTTAGTCATGCAAGAAAACAAAAATATAGCATTTCCTATAAGTAAAGAAACAGTAGAAATAGGTGAAACAGAGATAATTACAGGAGTGAGCGAAAGTGCAAATATAGAAGAATCTAGGCAAATAGCAAATGTTGCAGAAGATGGAGCAATTATTTGTGAGAGCCTTATACAAGGAGTAAGAGATAACGACTTGAATGATGGTACATATACCTTTAGAGTAGCTCGGAAAAGTAGGAACAACAGCAGAAACAAAAGATTATACAGTAGAGTTAATAAATTTTAGAGATGATGTAAGATATTCACTAAACTCAGGTGAAACAGCAAAGACAATATCTTTAGGTGATACGAGTACAACATACAAAACATTAATTGTAAAATATCATAAAAATTTAATTATAGACAAAGGTATAACAGTTACAGCAACAAGAAATCGGAAATTATACATACAAAAAAGGAATGTTTTTATGTGTAATGGGAGAACTAGAAAACCGTGGAACAATAACAATGACAGCAAGAGGTACATATAATCAAGTAGGAGAAAACGTGTACCTTTGGAAAAATATAAATGATACATTTGAATATGTTCCAGCAGTAGGAGGAGCAGGAGCACCAGCACGTAATGTGTCTACATATAGTACAGGTATAGGATATGGAGGAGTGCAAGGCACAAATGGAACAGCAAGAAGTACAGGCGGAGGAGGCTCTCGGGCGGATTATATGGGCACTATGTAAACTATTATTCAGCAGGAGGAGGAGCTAACCGGAACATCATACTCTGGAGGTTCTCGGACGGAGGAGGAGTATATAGATGGCGTAATAGTAATTATACATTAGGTAAAAATGATTATGCAGCAAGTAATGCTAAGGCAAATGGAGGAGCAGGAGGAACTGGATATGCATATCAGGATGATTATAGAAATGGATACTCAAATGGTGGAGGCGGAGGTGCCGGAAATATTGGTGGCACAAGCCAAACAACAGGAGGAAACAATTTCTCAGTAAGAACTAATGCAGAAAATGGAACAGGTGGATTATTAATTCTATATGCAGGAACATTTAACAATTTAGGAACAATAAGTTCAAACGGTTCGGCAGGTTCATCAATGCAAGGAAATGGAGGAGTTGGAACAGGAGGAGCAGGTTCAGGAGCAGGCTCAATAAATATATTTACAAAAAATTTAGGAACAGAAAATATACAAACAGCAACACGGAGGAACAAGAGGAATAGGACAGTCAGCACATGGAGGAAATGGGGGAAATGGAACAGTTACAATAAATGTAATTTCATCTATATTAAACTATCCAGAAAAAGAAATTACTCTAAAAATAAATGATACACATAAAATAGAAAAAGAAAAATTATCATATATAAAACAGGATGAAAATCAAACATCAGTATTAACTATTGGAGATATAAAGTATGAAATATTAAATACAGAAATAGCAAGTATTGATGAAAATGGAAATATTACACCGATAAAGATAGGAAAAACAAAAGCAAAAATAACAGATACGACAAATGATATAAGTACATACATTTATTTAAATATATTAAATAATGTAAAAATAGATATTGAAGAAGGTCAAAACTTTACTATTGCATTAAAACAAAATGGAACCGTTTGGTCTTATGGAATAAACACGAATGGGGAATTAGGAACAGGAGATAACGACAAAAAAACAGAACCTACTAAGATAGAAAACTTACCAAATATAAAAGAAATAAATACAGGAATATCACATACGCTAGCATTAGCAGAAAATGGAGAAGTCTATGCATGGGGACTAGGCACAAAAGGTCAGTTAGGAGATGGAAACAATAAAAATAGCAATAAACCTGTAAAAGTAGATGGTTTAAATAATATAGTAAATATAAGTGCATACAAAAACACTTCTTTAGCAATTGATAGTGAAGGAAAAGTATATGTATGGGGCGAAGGATATTCAGCTCTTCCAATGAGAAAAATATTCTCAGAAAAGGCAGTTTCTGTTTCTGGAATGTTAGTACTTACAGAAAAAGGATATATATATCAAATATCAAACCTAAACACAGCTTTAACAAATGTAAAAAATATATCAAAAATTTCATCTGGAGCTAATCATTATGTTGCATTAACACCAGAGGGAATTGCATATGCTTGGGGAACTAATTCATATGGAGAATGTGGCTGGGAAAATACTGGTACTACTACAAAAGTTTATATGAAAAATAATATAAGAGATATATCTGCTGGAAATCAAATTACTTTATTAGAAACAGAAGATGGAGAAGTATTTAGTTTAGGCAACAATGCAAATGGACAAATCGGATTAAATACTACTGCAAAAATAAGTACACCAACAAAGGCAAATTTAACAGAAAATGTAAAAATAGAAGGTATATCTGCACGGAAACTACACACACAGTGGAATTATAGATGAAAATGGTTTCGTATGGCATACAGGAACAAATGCAAATAGTGAATTTGGAATAACAAATGTAAGTTCATCAAAAGTATTTACAAAAACAGGAGATACAGTATTAACAATAAATCAAGAAGATACAATTTATCTAGATTTAGAAGAGCAGATAACATTAACAAATATATTAGAAAATACATTTAACCTAAAACAAGATATAGTAGATGATAATCCGGCAAATTTTGAACTAAATCTCTCAACAAATGACAAAGTAGAAATCTTAGGAAATACTATAACAGCAAAACAATATGGAGAAGTGACACTTACAGTAACACACAAAGAAACAAATAAAACTAAACAAATAAAAATAGTCATAATGATGAAAATGGAAAGTATAGTACAAGGTTTTAGAGACACAGACCTAACAGATGGAGAATATATAGTATGTATACAGGATGAAATATATAAAATAGAGCTTATAAATTATTATGATGATATGAAATATTCACTTGATGAAAGCGAAACTTCAAAAACAGTAGAACTTGGTGATGATACAGATGAATATAAAACTTTAGTTGTTAAATATCATAAAGATTTAACAGTAGATAAAGGAGTAACATTAACAGCAAAAAGAAATAACGAGCTAACATACAAAAAAGGTATGTATATATGTGTACTTGGAGATATTTACAATGAAGGCGAAATAAGTATGAGCAAAAGAGGAACATATAATCAAGAAGGACAAAATGTATACTTATGGAAGAACATAGACGATTCATATGAATATGTGCCAGCAAATGGAGCAGTAGGAGCAAGTAGAATAACTACAAAATCAACAGGAAACTATTGGTCAGCAATAGCTGGCTATAAAGGAGAAGAAGGAAAAAATAGAGCAACAGGTGGTGGTGGTTCTGGAGGATGTGCAAACTGGAATTCAACACGGAACTAGTGGAGCAGGAGCAAGCGGAACATCTTTCTCAGGAGGATCACGGACGGAGGCTCACAAGCAGGAGGGATGCGCTGGAACACAGCAGGCGATGCACAAGAAAATGGAGGAGCAGGAGGAAATGCAATTTGTGCTAGATATAACTCAGGACATTCTCCTAAATATGCAGGAGGAGGTGCTGGAAATAAAGGTGGAATTGGCTGGGAGGCACCTGGTGGTAACATAAATGGAAATGCAACATCTAGTTTCCAAGGAGAAAATGGAACAGGTGGACTTTTAATAATATACACAAATGACCTATATAATTCTGGAATAATTTCAGCTAAAGGTGCAAATGGTGGACTTAATAAAAGCTATGACCATAGTACGGCAGGAGGTTCTTCTGGTGGAGGAAGTATAAACATTTTTGCAAGACTTGTTGTAGAACAGGGAGACCAAAATGCAGATGGTGGTATAGCAGTAGGAGGAGATGTAAAAGGAGGAGCACGGAGGAAATGGAAGCATTACAATAAACGAACTTGGTGCAGTTTTAAACTATCCAGAAAAAGAAATTACATTAAATGTATCAAACACATACAAAATAGAAGAAGGAAAAATATCATATATAGAACTAAATGAGATTCAGACAGAAAATTTAATACTTGGAAATCTAAAATATGAAGTACTAGATAATGAGATATTAGATGTTAATGAAAATGGAGAAATAACAGCAAAAAAATTAGGAAATACAAAAGTAAAAATCATAGATGAGAAAAATGGAAATAGTACATACATAATAGTTAGAGTAACAGATAAAAATGCCATCTCACAAATAAAACAAGGACAAACTCATACAATAGCATTAAAAGAAGATGGAACAGTTTGGACATATGGAAAAATTCTAAACGAAACTTATTTAGAACCAGTACAAATAAAAATAGGAGGAGAAATATTTTCAGATATCACAAGAATAGATACAAATATGAATTCAAATATCGCACTAAGCAAAAATGGAGAAGTGTATACATGGGGAGCATACACATATGAAAACGATTTAGGAAAAGATATTACAGAAAATAGAAACGAGCCTGTTAAAGAAAATTTAGCAAATATTTCAAGAATATCAGTATTTGAAAATAATTTCTATGCAATAGATAAAGAAGGAAATCTATTTGTATGGGGAAAAGGATATAAAGAGCCTACAAAATTAGAAACAAAAGTAAAAATTGCAGATATAGATGGTAAACTTTTATTAGGTCAAGATGGTAGAGTATATGAGTTAGACCAAATAAATGAACCGATTAAATATGTAAATGGAATTGCAAATGTTTCATATGGAACGGATCACAAGTTATTTACAAGATTAGAAGGAGAACTATATAGTATAGGAAAAGGAAATCTAGGACAGCTAGGAACTGGAATGGCAACAGATATGACAAAAACAAAACTAGTTAGAACAAGTGAAGGATATCTTAAAAATGTATTATCAATATCTGCTGGAAATAAAACATCTATGGCATTAACCTTTGAAGGAAAAGGCTATGTATTTGGAGACAATACAAATAAAAAACTTGGAATAATAGAAAACAATGCAGTTTATGCAACTGAAATAACAAAAATTCAAGACAAATCAGGAAATGAACTAACTCTAGGAAAAATTGAAAATGTAGAAACAGGAATAAATCATTCAAGTATTTCTGATGAAGAAGGCTTTGTATATACTGTACGGACTAAATCAGAATGGAGAATTAGGAACAGGAGATATAAAACCAAGAGAAATATTCACAAAAATAGGGAAGACAGACATAATGACAGAACCAAAAGAACTTAATATCAAAGTGCGGAACTACAAAAGAAATATCAATTTACCTAGGAAATACATTTAATTTAAAAACAGATTTATTCTCAGAAATAGATTTAGATTTATTAGTAATAAATGAGAAAGAACTAAAGATAGAAAAAATTCCAGGAGTAGATAATGCTGGAATAAAAGACATAACAAAATTTACACCAAATTATATGTTAAAAGGAGAAAAAATACGGTAGAACAGAAATAATTGCAAAAGCAGGAGAAAAATATACAAAAAATATTTGGGTAAATGTTGTAAATGAAGAAAATATAGATGTTTCAAGCAAAGTTGTAAATGGAAAAGGGTATACTATTACACTTAGAGCAGATGGAACAATATGGGGATTTGGAAATATAAATGGCAAAAATAGTCCAGAAAAAATTGAACTAAATGAAAAAGCGATTGATATAGCCTCTGGCATATCTCATGTTTTAATACTTGGAAAATCTGGAAAAGTATATACATTTGGAACAAACCAAAATGGAGAACTAGGAACAGGAAATGTAACAGCAAGCAGAGAATTAATAGAATTAAAATTAAAAGATATTTCAAAAGTTATTGCAGTAGAGAATACATCATTTGCAATTTCAAACAATGGCAAAGTGTATGCATGGGGAAAAGGCCATACAAAAGTGCCAGTAGAAAATGAAAATTTAGAAGAAGTAGCATATATTGGAACAAATTACTACCTAAGTCAAGATGGAATAGTAAGATGTATAAAAGATAATTCAATAATAAGATTATCTTTAAACGAATATGACCCAAGTGAACCTGCTGAATGCTTAGAAGAAAGAATAATGCAAGTATCAGAAGGAAAAGACCATGTAATGCTACTTGGAGAATCTGGAAGAGTATATAGTTATGGTAAAAATACATATGGGCAATTAGGAGATGGTAAAACAGTATCAAGAGAAAATATGATTACAACAGTTGTAAGAACAGAAGACCGGAAATATACTTGAAAATGTAAAGGAAATATCTTGTGGAGATAAATATTCAGTATTCGTAACAAAAGATGGAAAAGTATATCTATGTGGAATAAATGAATATGAAAATCTAGGATTTAGCAAAGAAATAGAAAACGGAGGAATTCAAGAAAGTCATTATGCAAAACTAAAAGAAGATGTAACAGATATAGAAAGAGTCGAAGCAAAAATTTCACACACATCAATATATAAAAAAGATGGAAATGTATATACATTTGGAAAAGGCGAGGAACGGAGAACTTGGAAATGGCGAAAACTTTAACTACTCAAAAGCACAATTAGTTGGAAAAAATGAAATACAAACAAACACAGGAGGAATAACAATTGAGGAAGGAAAAACATTTAATATAGATGCATATATAACGTATTTTAATTTATTTGAAGACAAAACAAGTGAAATAAGATTTGAAATAATAGATGAAGATTTAGCAATGGTAAATTCAGAAACAGGAGAAATTCTTGCATTAAGACAAGGAAGAACAACAGTTATTGCAAAAGAGATAGGAACAGACAAAATAGCAGTTGTACCAGTTAGAATACTTGAAAATAGTCGGATGTGAACCAATGGCAAAAACAGCTGGAAGTCATACGGTAATGTTAAAAGCAGATGGAACAGTTTGGTGTTATGGAATTCGGCGAATATGGTGAATTAGGAACAGGAGAAAAGGTAACAAAAGATGAACCAGTAAAAGCAATATTCCCAAATGGAACCAAAATTATCCAAGTAGATGCAGGAGAAAATCATTCACTTGCACTAGATGAAAATGGAAATGTATGGGCATGGGGAAGAAATCAGTATTATCAATTAGGAAACAATATTCAAGAGGAGGTTCTTACTCCGGTAAAAGTTGCAGGACTTGCAAATATAAGAAAAATTGCTTGTGGAAGTTATACATCGTATGCAATTGGAAGTATGGGAGAAGTATATAGTTTCGGATTAAATGCAAATGGGGAAGGTGGAATTCGGAAGCTATACAAACAAAATAACTGTAAACAAAGCGAAAGACATAACAGGAGTAATTGATATAAAAGCAGGCAAAAACCATGCAGTAATACTAAAAAGCACAGGAGAAGTATATGTGACTGGTTCAAATCTATATGGAGAACTAGGACAAAATGATACAAGTATAAGAAAAGTAAAAGAATTTACAAAAGTAGAAGGATTAAGAAAAATCGTTGCAATAGGTGCAGGAGATAGCACTGTTACTGTTTTAAATAGACAAGGAGAAGTATATACATGGGGATCAAATATGTATGGAGAACTAGGAATAGAAAGCAATAATGTTATAGAAATTGCACCAAAAAAGGTAGAAGCATTAAGTGATATAAGATACCTAAGTGGTGGAAAAAATTATAATGCAGTGTTAAACAAACAAGGCGAAATATTCATATGTGGAGTAAATAATCATGGAGAACTTGGGATAGGTACAAAAACAAATGAAAATACATACAAAAAGTTAGAGGGAATAAATGAAATAATAGATATAGATTTACGGAAATACCTATACTATAATGGTAAAAAAAGACGGAACAGTTTGGGCAAATGGCGATTATTCTCATGGAGACCAAGATATAAAAAGCAAAACAAGAAATACGATACCCGTTCAAGTAGGAAATGATGAAACAGGTCTTGGAGAAACTGAGATAGTTTTAGAAATAGGAAAAGAAAAAGATATAACAGCAAATACATCCTTTGCATTTAACTTAATTTACTTAAATGAAAATTTTAAGGAAAACTTAGAATATACATCATTAAAAACAGAAATAGCAGAAGTAGACGAAAATCGGAAAAGTTAGAGGAAATAGAATTCGGCACAACAAGAGTAAATGCAAAATCTAAGCAGAACGGAAAAATATATAGTGTACTTGTAAAAGTAATAGAACAAGGTTTCAAAGTAGCACCAAAAGTCGATGGAGGAGAAAACTTTGGGACAGTGTTAAAAGCCGATGGAAGTTTATGGTCATTTGGTTATAATGGAGATGGAAGACTAGGAATAGGAAGCTATATAACAAAAGATATTCCTGTAAATGCAAATGTACTTGCAACATATCAAGATATAAAAGCAGGAAATGATTTCATAATGGTTCTAAGAGAAGGGGGAACAGTATGGACAGCAGGAAATAATAAGAGTGGACAGCTTGGAAATGGAACCACTTTAAAACAAAATAAATTAAATAGAATAGCAAATTTAACAAATATAAAGAAAATATCAGCAGGAAAAGATTATGCTATAGCACTAGACGATTATGGAATAGTATATGAATGGGGAAAAGGCATTCTAGAAGCAACTAAAAAACAATCAATTACACAAACAGTATTAGATATATCATGCTATAATAATCAGACAGCATTTGTACTTGCAAAAGGAACAATAATAGGAGAAGGAAATATACTAAATCGGAGAAATACAAGGAATAACAAATGCAATTAAAGTGGCAGTTTTAGAAGATAAAATAATTATTTTAACAAGTGAAGGAAAAGTATTTGAATATTCTAATGGAACATTAAAAGATATAAGCATTCAAGAAGTAGCAATAGATATACAAGGAAAAGGAAATAACCTATTAATTCAAACTGTAAATGAAAATACATATATGAATAATGCAAAAGTTACAGCTCATGGGGATAACACATTTGGAATTGGTGTGCGGACTAAACAATACTTATATAATAGAAAATACAGGATTTGTATATTCTGCTGGGGAAAATAAGTATGGAAGTTTAGGAAATGGCACACGAGATTCTGAAACAGAATATGTATTAGTTGGAGATAGAGAATTTAAGGTTGAACCAGAAACCAAAACAATGAAAGAAGGGGATAAAGAGGAGCTAGAAATAGAAGGAAATCCATTTAATGTATTTAACAAAAATGAGTTATCATTAAGTGAATATACAATTGAATGTGATGAACCATCTGTAATTTCATTAGATTTAACTAAAGAAAAACCAGAACTTACAGCAGTAGGAGAAGGAACGGCACATATTAACATAAGGGATAATAAAACAGGGAAAAATATAGTACTAACAAGAATTGTATTAGAACAAGAAAAAGACAGAATAGAAAAAATTACTGTAAACAATATAGAAGCAAATTTAGATGATACATCAACAGAAGAAATGTTAGTATATAAGGTTAAGGTAATAACAAACGACAATACTGGAACATTAAAAATTCAAACAAAAGATTTAACAGACAGAATAAGTATAAATAGAGGAACAGATTGGAGCTATAATGGTGTATTAAATCAGGAAATAGATATAACAGAAAAGATTACAGAAATTCCTATAAAAATAGGGATAAAAAATAATAATGGTGATTATCCATTAGAGCTTGATTGTAAATTAATAATTGAAAAACTAACAGATGATATAAGGATAAAACAAATTACAGGAACTTCAAAAACAATAGATGGAGACATAGAAGAAGTAATTGCTAAAGCAGTAACAAGCACAAAATATGAACTTATAGTAAAAGAATGGACAGATGTATCAAAAATTAAAGTGGAGCTATATTCAAAAGAAAGTGAAATAAGTATTGATGGGGAAATTCTTGTAAAATACATGCAAGAAAAAGATATTTCACTTACTGAAAAAGAAACAGAAATAAAGCTACAGGTAAAATCAGAAGCGGGAACAGAAGTAGAATATACATTAGTAATTCAAAAGAAAGAAGAAATAATACCAACACTCGAACTTGAAAAAGTAGAAGTAAATGGTGAAGAAATTAAGCCAGAAAAAGACAGAAAAACGTATATAGCATATGTTCCATACTTAGCAGAAGAAGCCGAAGTTAAGGCTATAGCAAAACAAGATGATACAAATGTACAAATTGCAGATAATGAAAAAGAACTAAAACAAAGTATAAAAACAGTTTCGATAACAGGCATAGAAAATACATATGAAATAACTTTGACAGATGAAAATGGAGAAGAAATAGTATATAACTTGATATTAAGAAAAGTTGAAGCAGAAAAAGATGTAACCTTAGAAAGTGTTTATGGCACATATGGAGCAGAAACAAAAGTCGCAAAACCAAAAGGAAATGGAAAATATGAGCTAAAAATACCGAAAGAGATAAATGCTTTAGATGTAACAGCTCAAACAAGCTATCCAAAAGCAAAAGTTAAAATAACAGAAAATAAAAGTTATGTAAGACATAAAGCAACAGAAAATATAAATCTAACAGAAGTTGTTACAGAAGTTTTAATAAAAGTATTGTCTGAAGATGAAAGCATAGAAAGAGAATATACTTTAGAAATAATAAAAATGAGTTCAAATGCAAACCTAGAAAAAGTAGAAGTAGAAGGAAATGAGGCAACACTTGGCGATGATGGAAATTATCACTATATATTAGGGCAAGCAAGCTTTAATGTTACAGTAAAAGCATATACGGAAGAAAAAGCACCATATGAGGCATTTGTAAACATAGAAAATAGTACATATGAATTATATGAGACTGAAAAGAATGTAGCAATTACAGCAAAAGAAGTAGAAATACCTATAAAAGTTAAAGCAGAAGATGGAAGTACAAAAACATATAAGCTAATAATAGAAGGGCTTCCAGATGATACAACAATAAAAGAAGTTATCGTAAATGGAAAAAATGCAACATATATAGAAGGAAAAAATAGATATGAAATAAAAGATGGAAGCGATAATTTTGACATAGATGTAACACTAAATGACCTTCTTGCAACACTTGAACTTGGAACAAATCCAGCAAAAATAGGAAAAGACAGTATAAAAGTTACAAAAACTGGTGCAGAAACACAAATTAAAGTAAAAGTAACATCACAAAATGGTCTAGAAATAGAAGAATACACAATTGCAATACTTGAAAAATCAACAAATACAGAACTTGAAAAAGTAATTGTAAATGGAAGTCAAGTAGCAAAAGATTTGGACGGAGTATATAAAGTAAAACTTCCAAATAAAACAACTGATATTAACATAGAAGCTATTGCGGAAGATAGTTATTCAATAACAAGAATAGATGGAGCAGAAAATAATAGTCATATAGCTAAAAAGACAGAAGTAGTAACTCGGCGGAAAAGTAATCTATATTTATGAAATAGAAGTAATAGCAGAAAATGGGGATATAGGAATATATAATTTAGAAGTAGAAATTTTAGAAGCAAATTACAATATCTTAAATGTACTTACAGGAAAGGAAAGTGAAAACTTAGAAGAAGTAGAATTAAGAGAAGATGGAACATATTATTACAAAATAGATAGAGTAAATGAAGCTTTTGTAAAAGTAGAGTTAGAGTCAGCAAAATCTAGTGTAGAGATAGAAGGAAAGACTGATATGCCAGCTAAAGTAAGTTTGCAAGCTGATATTACAAATATTCAAATAAAAATCATTGGGGAAGATGGAACATTTGAAGAAAAGCTACTAATAATAGAGAAAAAATCAGATGATGTAAGCATAAAAGAAATTTTAGGAGAGGGCATAAACAATGTTGAAATGCAAGATGAATATATTTACGTTTATGTTGATGAAGATTTAGAAGAAGTAGATTTAGAAATAAAACTAAACAATAGCTTAGCGTCATTAAAGCTAAAAGATGAAGCTAACTATGAATTAAGTCAAATGACAAGAAACGTAAATTTAAGTAATGTAGAAAGTATTAATCTAGATGTAGATGTTAAGGCAGAAGCGGAAGAAATTACAAAGAAGTATGTAATAAATATTGTAAAACAAGCTGATATAGACCTAAAAAAGGTAGAAATAAATGGGGAAGAAATTATATATAATGAAAACACAAACAAGTATGAAGCAGTTGTTCCAAATGGAAATAAACCAGAAATTAAGTTGACTGCAAAAAATGAAAAACACACTGTGACATTGTTAGCGGAAGCGGGAACAACACTTTCATCTGGAACAGGAGTACTAAATACAACACAAACACTAACAGGAATGCCACCAGAGCTTTTAGATAACTTTAGAATAAAAGTTATATCACATCATGGAGAAGACTTAGGAAGTAAAGAATACAACTTAAGTATACGTCAAAAATCAAAAGAAACAGGAATAATATATGTTAAAGTAGATAACCTAGGAACAATGGTAAGTAGTGATGGATTAAGCTATTCATCAACTGTTGCAGGAAAAGACAAATATCCAGTAGAAATAAAGCTAACAGATGAAAAAGCAGAAGTTAGAATAGAAGATATAGATGGAAACATAATTGTTACAAATCAAAAGGGAATCTTAAAAGGAGAAATACCAGTATTAACTGGAGAAACAAAGAAATTTAAGTTGGTTGTAAAATCTGAAAATGGGGAAGAAAAGATATACAATTTAAACTTAGAAAGAATAAGCAGTAGTACTCAGATAGAAAGTATAACAGTAACAGATTATGATACAGAAAAAGTAAATATTATAACAAAACCAGTAACAGTATATAATGAAGATACAAAAACATATAAAGTCATTGTAAGCAGTGCACTTTATGATACAGTTGTGACAGTGAAAACAGTTTCTAGCATGACAGATATAACAATTGATAATGGACTTTCACGGAAAAGGAAGCATTAGTGCAAATAAATCATTGCTAAGACTTGGAGTTTCAAAAGTTACAGTTAAGTTAACAGCAGAAGATGGAAGCGAAGAAATAAGGTATATAGATATTATTCAATTATCAGATGAAATTGGAATAGAAAGTGTAGAAGTCGATGACATTTTAATAACAGAAAATGAAGCAGGAAATTATGAAACAACTGTGAGTGATAAAGTAGACATATCTAAAATAAAAGTTGTTTTAAAATCAAACACATCAAAGATTTCTATAGATGGAAAGAATGAAGCATTACATGAAACACAAATAGAAATAAGAAAAGGAACAAATAGGAGATTAGATATTCCGCTTAAAGTTACAGCAGAGGATGGAACTACATTTATTTATACACTAACACTAAATATAATTTCAAATGATAATAGTGTTAAAGAAGTGAATGTAAACAATGAAAAAGCTAAACTTCAAGACAATAAATATATCGCATACATTGGAAAATATGAGGAAGAAGCAAATATAGAAATAATTGCAAATTCCGAATATGCAGAGGTTACTAAAGAAGAAATAACAGGAAAAGAAAGAATCGAATTTAAGTTAGATTCAAATGATTTAACGAAAGAAGAATTTGAAATAAACTTTAAAATAACATCAGAAGATGGAGAAGAAAAAGAGTATATTTTAATTTGCAAGCGTAAATCAGATGATAGTACAATTAAACAGGTATTTGTTGAAGATATAGAGGTAATGCCAAATGTTTCACATCCAGTGTATAAAGACGGAACATATTATAAGACTTGCACAGTAGATGGGGCTCCTGTAAAAGTCGTTGCAAACGATGAAAATGCCACTGTAAGCTTCAATGGAAATATTGGTACACATCAACTTGAACAAATTATAGAGTTAAGCAAAACAGAAAAAGTGACAGAAGTACCAGTGACAATAACGTCACAAGAAGGAAACACTTATGAAACTGTGATATATATTGAAAGAGTTTCAAATAACAATAAGCTTTTAATCCTAAAAGTAAATTCTGAGGAGCCAGAAGCTAGCAAAGAAGAGAATACTTTCTCGAAATATATATATGACACAGTAGAAAGTGTAGAAATCTATATAGAAGCGGAGGATGAAGCATCAAGTATAATCTTAACAGATGAAGAGCGGAAATTCAGCATTAAATAATCTTGGTGAAGAGATAAGAGCAAAACATACACTTACATTTGATAAAGAAACATCAAACCAAATTACATATGTATACTTCAAGATAAAGGCAGAAAGTGGGGAAGAACTGCCTGTATATAAATTACAAATAGAAAAGATGAGCTCAGATACAAGTCTGAAGGAAATATATGTAGAAGGTGTAGAAATTTTACCAAATGAAGAAGGTAAATATGTTACAGATTTATTAGATACAATTGAAAACTCAAGTGTAAAAGCTGTTACAAATAATGAACTTGCAACAGTAAGAATAGCATTAGGAGAGGAAGCGCTTCATGAGGTAACAAATGATGTAACACTTTCAAATAACAAACAAACAGTAATACCAATAACTGTTAGGTCTCAAAGCCGGAATTACAAAAATAACATATTTATACATAAATAGGATTTCAACAAATACAAATCTAGATTTAGTGACATTAGATGGAAAAGAAGCAAATTTTGTTAATGAAGCAACAAAAACATATACTTTTATAGTTGATAATGTAAAAACTAACTTCGAATTGTTTGTGCTTACAGAAGGTGACTTTACTGAATTAGAGTATGAAGGAAAAACATATGATAGGTCATTAACAGAAATTGTAAATATGGAACTTACAGAAGAAGGAAAAATACTGAAAGTTAAGGCAAAAGCAGAATATGACAATGAAGCGGAATATACAATTGAGATTATTAGAACATCAAACAGTACAGAACTAGAATTTGTTAAAGTAAATGACATAGAAAGAATGCCAGATACAGAGAAACGGAAAAACATATACTATATTACTACCAAAAAATGAAGTGCGTGCTAATATAGAGATACAAACAATACATAGTTATGCAAGTATAAGACTAGGGGATGGAAAGATAGAGAAACATAATACAAAAGGCACAATAGATTGTAGTGATTTAAGCATAAAACAATATGTTATTCCAGTAATTATAACAGCGCCAGATGGAAAGACAGTAGATACATATAATATAATTCTAGTGAGGGATGATAAATCTTATATCTCAGGAAAGATATTAACTGAAAATGTAAATGGGGAACATATTTCAGAATTAGAGATTTATAAGAAAATTCAGGAAGAAAAAGAAAACGCTGATGGCACAAAAGAAATAGTAGAAACACTAGAACTAGTAAAAAAAGAAAAAACCAAACAAGATGGAACATTTAAAATAGTGATGTATATACCTGGAGAAGACGAGCCAAGTATTTTAGAGCATGAATATGTACTAAAAGTAAAAAAAGATGGATACCTTGATTATACTGTAGAAGAGATACTATTAGAGGAAGAAAAATCAAGTAATATCGGTGAGTATAAGCTAATTGCAGGAGATGTCACATCTAATGGAAAAATAAACATAGACGATTTAGTAAGGTTGAACAATAATTTTAGTAAAAGTTCACTTGATGGGGCAAGTGTAAATGCTAAAATATGTGACCTTAATGAAGATGGTATTGTTGATAGATTAGATAGAGATATCTTAAGAAGAAATTATGGAAGAATATCACAAATAAAAATTTTTAAAACAATAATAACATAAATAATTTAGAGATTGTGATAGTTAGAAGAAAAAAGTACACCAAATGTTAAAATGATTTTAACATCTGATGTACTTTTATTTTAGTGTGCCTAGCATGGGCAACAACTTGAGGGTGAAAAGTCCCTTACGGTGCCTGATAGTGGCGAACCGTTAGTAAATGGCAAGGGTGTCCTTCGTGAGGAGGAATCTGAAAGAAGTCAAAGTCGCAAAATC
>JAAWDU010000052.1 GCA_022793905.1 Clostridia bacterium | reverse complement strand
TATTCTTAAATCTTGAAAAAGATGATGAATATATTGAAGAAAATGCAATGATAATTGAGGAAATTTTAAAACAAAGATATAAGGGAATTAAAAATGAAAAAGGTGTATATGTAACACCAGCATTCCCAAAACTGGTCTATGTTTTAGATGAACATAACTGTTTAAAAGGTGGAAAATATGATTACCTTACAAAACTTGCAGTAAAATGCTCTTCAAAAAGAATGTACCCAGACTATATCTCAGCTAAAAAAATGAGAGAAAACTATGAAGGAAATGTATTTAGTCCAATGGGATGTAGAAGTTTCTTAGCACCTTGGAAAGATGAAAAAGGAAAATATAAATTTGAAGGAAGATTTAATCAAGGTGTAGTAAGCATAAACTTACCACAAATAGGAATAATTGCAGGAAATAACGAAGAAAAATTCTGGAAATTATTAGACGAAAGATTAGAACTTTGTAAAGAAGCACTTATGTGTAGACACTATGCACTTCTTGGAACATCAGCAGATGTAAGCCCAATACATTGGAGATATGGAGCTATTGCAAGACTTGAAAAAGGTGAGAAAATTGATAAATTACTAAAAAATGGATATTCTTCAATCTCTCTTGGATATATAGGAGTTTACGAAACAACAAAAGCTGTAAAAGGTGTTTCTCATACAACACCTGAGGGAAGAGAATTTGGATTAAAGATAATGGGAAAACTAAAAGAGACAGTAGAAAAATGGAAAGAAGAAACAGGACTTGGATTTGCATTATATGGAACACCAGCAGAAAGTTTATGTTATAGATTTGCAAGAATTGATAAAGAAAAGTTTGGCAATATAGATGATGTGACAGATAAAGGATATTATACAAATTCATATCATATTGACGTTAGAGAAAAGATAGACGCTTTTGAAAAATTGAAATTTGAAAGCGATTTCCAAAGATTATCTGGTGGAGGAGCAATCTCATATGTAGAAGTTCCAAATATGAAACATAATCTTGATGCACTTGAAGAAGTTGTTAGATTTATCTATGATAATATTCAATATGCCGAATTTAATACAAAATCTGATTATTGCCAAGTTTGTGGATTTGATGGAGAAATTGAGATTAATGAACACAATGAATGGGAATGCCCAAATTGTGGAAATAAAGATAAGAGTAAAATGAATGTTGTAAGACGTACTTGTGGATATTTAGGTGAGAACTTCTGGAATGAAGGTAAGACAAAAGAGATTAAATCTAGAGTATTACATTTATAAAATAAAAAGGAGAAATAGTTATGAATTATGCGACAATAAAAAAATGTGATGTTGCAAATGGACCGGGAGTTCGTGTATCTTTATTTGTTAGTGGATGTTCTCATCATTGTAAAGGATGTTTTAACCAAGAAGCTTGGGATTATAATTATGGTAATACCTTTACTGAAAAAGAAGAAAATGAAGTTATGGAAGCACTAAAGCCAGATTACATAAAAGGACTTTCACTTCTTCGGAGGAGAACCACTAGACCTTAAAAATCAAGAAGGACTATTGCCAATTGTAAAAAAAGCAAAAGAACTCTATCCAGATAAGCCAATTTGGTGTTATACAGGTTATTTGTTTGATAAACAAGTTATGGGAAAAATGATGCCAGAAAATGAAGTTACATCAGAACTTTTGAAATACATAGATTATGTAGTTGATGGACAATTTGTAGAAGCATTAAAAGATCCAAAACTTAGATTTAGAGGTTCATCAAATCAAAGAATAATAGATGTAAAGAAGACTTTAAAAAATCATGAAGTTGAATTATGGGACAAATTAGAAGAATAAAGTATATATTTATAAAAAAGCAAACTGTTAGATATATTTAATTTTACAGTTTGCTTTTTTGTATAGTTTTAGTATAGATTTTTAACTAATTTGGAATAATAAGGTTTAAAAATAATAAAAAGTGAGGATTTTATGAAAATTTCTTGGGTACGTAGAGGTAATGATTTAGAGAGTTTTAAAATGATAAAAAATTTAGGTTTTGATGTTTTTGATGTTGAAGAACCAGAAAAAGTTGATGAAATTATACGGTTCTCTTGTTCATGACGATTATTCTATTATTGTTTTATCTAATGAAATTGCTTCTTTTTCTTCTGATATTATACTTAAATATCAAGGACAAGACAAAGTAAGCTTTGTTATTGCTCCTAGTAAGAATGTATAGGGTTTCTATTTTTGGGAATGATTTCTATATATGGAGGTCATGTTTATGAATGTTAGTCATATGAAAAATATTATTGTTCTAAAGGATTTACCTTCTAATGTAGTTGATGAAGCTATTGTCATACTTAAGAGTGGAGCAAAAGTAAAAGTAAAAAGCGATTCTTCAGAAGCTCATTTAATTAAAGGGAATACTCAAAAAAGCAAAGAATGCTTTTCTGATAGTGCTATTAAAGAAGCTGAATTTTTAATTTCAGATTATTTGAAGAGTATTGAAAAACCTGCTCAAAGTAATAATGCTAGTATTAGAAAAATGAGACTTGAATGCAAAAAGCTTAAAATGTATACAGCTTTATTCGGTTTTATTGCAATTGTTTGTGCTATTTTTTGTATTTTAGGGTAATTTTCTTGGGCTAATTTTTTGCTTTGGACATATACTTTATTTAAAGGAGGATGTGTATAAGCTATGGAAAGAGTATTTAGCCCAGACGATAGAATTAAAAGAGCTGAGGAAATTTATGCCAGAAGACAGAACCTGCGAAACAGAACTAAGAAGGTAGCACTTAGTGTAAACGAACCAAAAAACTATAAAAGGTTAAAAAAGTTTATTTTACAAATTGTTATTTGCATACTCATTTTTTGGATGTTTTATCTAGTAAATACTACAAATTATGCTTTTTCAGAGAGCACAATTGAAAAAATTAAAGAAGCCTTATCAAAAGATTACGACTTTTCAAATATATATAATTCTGCAATAAATGCACTAAATACATATTTATATTCAGATGATGAAAACAATAAAGAGGAAACAAAAGAACAAAATACTCAAAATCCAGAAATGGCGATTATTAACGAAAGCGTGATAGATGAAGAAGAAAGCCTTACTCAAAAAGAAGTTACAAAAACAGAAGAAAGTGAAACAGAAAGAATAAAAAGAACATATTCCTTTAAAAAGCCAGTAGAAGGAATAATTTCATCAGAATATGGAGAAAGAGAAGTTAATGCAAGTGTAATAACAGCATATCATAAGGGGATAGATATTGCCGCAGATACAGGAACATCTATATTTTCAGCAACAGCTGGAGAAGTTATAATTGCAAGAGAATCACCAAGCTATGGAAAATATATTATGTTACAAAATAATGAAATAAAAACAGTTTATGCACATTGCAGTGAACTTTTAGTGCGGTGTACGGAGACAAAATAACAGAAGGGCAGGAAATTGCAAAAGTAGGAGCAACAGGAAAAGTAACAGGTGCCCACCTACATTTTGAAATAAGAATAAACGATACATGTATAGACCCAAGACTTATGATAGATTTTTAAGTTAAATTAAAGAAAGTTATTGCAATAAAATAAGATTAATAGTAAAATAATTATATAAATGAAACTAGGAGGAAAAAACGAAATGATAAAAGCTTTAAGAAACGAAAGAGGAATAACATTAACAACACTAGTAATAGCACTAGTTATGATGATAATTTTAATGACAGCATTATCAGTAAATTCACACACATCACTTAATCTATCAAAACTAACAAGACTACAAAACGATATAGAAGTATTAAATGATAAAGTAGCAATATACTATGTAAAACATGGAGAAATCCCTAAATATAAATCAGAAAATACAACATACCAAATAGCAAAATCCACTCTTCAAGGGCAAATACCAGATTTATCCCCAGCAGATGGGAACATATATTATGTATTAGACATAGGAACACTTCAAAAAGAACTAAATATGTCTAGATTAAACTATGGAAAAGGGTGGCAATCTCCAACATCACAAGACAGATATATTATAAATGGAGAAACACATATGATATATTATATACAAGGAGTTCATTATGAAGGAGAAGAGTATCATACAATTCGGAAAAAATGTTTGACAAATGAATCAAAATATGATAAAATAATCAAATATAAAATCCTTGCTCAAAGGTAACTTTGGGCTGTAAGCCAGAAGGAGGTGGAAATAATGAATAAATACGAAAGTATAATCATTATTGGTCAAAATGTTGAAGAAGAAGGAAGAAAAGCCTTAATAACAAAGTTCACAGATTTGATTAATACTGAGGGGACAGTTTCAAATGTAAATGAAATAGGACTAAAAAAATTAGCTTATGAAATAGGCAAAAATTCAGAAGGTTTCTATGTCATATTTGAGTTTGAAGCTAAACCAGAACTAATTGTAGAACTTGAAAGAAATTACAGAATAACAGACGAAATAATTAAGTTCATAGTAGTAAGAAAAGAGGAATAAAATATGAACAAAGTAATTTTAATGGGAAGACTAACAAAAGATCCAGAAGTGAGATATACTCAAACAAATAATACATTAGTTGCAACATTCTCTCTTGCTGTTAATAGAAGATTTGTAAGACAAGGAGAAGAAAGACAAGCAGACTTTTTAAATATTGTTGCATGGGGAAAACAAGGAGAATTTTGCAGTAAATACTTCAAAAAAGGACAACAAGTTGGAGTAATTCGGAAGAATACAAACTAGAAATTGGGATGATGATAAAGGTCAAAAACATTATATAACAGAAGTTGTTGCAGAAGAAGCATATTTTGCAGATAGCAAAAGAGAACCAGGTGAAGGTATGAATGCAGGAAACTTCGAAAATACTTTTGGAGCAGATGTTCAAAGTGGAAATTCAGAATTTGAATTAACATCAAATGACGATTTACCATTCTAAATATTTAGTTAAAAGAAGTTAGAGATATAAATTCATAGAAAGGGGGCAAAATAAAATGGCAGATAAAAGACAAAATAATAGAAGAAACAATAGGAATAATGATGAAGATTACAATCCTAAGTTTAGAAAAGTAAGAAGAAAAGTATGCCCATTATGTGCAGACAAAAACTTAATTCTAGATTACAAAAATCCAGAACAACTAAAAAAATTCATTAATGATAAAGGAAAAATATTACCAAGAAGAGCAAGCGGAGCTTGTGCAAAACATCAAAGAGACATAACAGTTGCAGTAAAAAGAAGCAGACATATTGCTTTATTACCATATACACAAAACTAAGAGAATTAAAACAGCTGATATTTAATGTATTAACATGAAAATATTGGTTGTTTTTTTATGCAAATTATTATTGACAATTAACTTCATTTTGTCTATAATAAATATAAGACCAAATTACGATAAGAAAAAGTTAAAACCAAACGAGAGGAGAAAACCAAACAAATGAATTTAATAAAAAAACCAAACAACCAAAACGGCGAGGGTGGAATCACTCTAATCGCTTTAATTCTGATGATTATAATCATTGTAATCATATCAGCAGTCACAATTAGAGGACTGACAGGTGAACATGGATTAATAGATACTACGGCAGATGTTGCACAAAATTATGAGATAATCTCGTATGGAGAACAAATAAATGAAATTGTGCACAAAACAATCATTGCTTATTCAAGCAGAGGAGAAACACCAAGTATAATTGATATAGCAGATGCCATAAATTTTGAAGATTGGGTTAAATCAGCTGTGCCAAATGAAGAGACGAATGATATCATAGTAACAGTAACAAGAGGTTATGTATATCAAGTGTATTATGATAGCATAAATGGTAAAGTCTTTGTCGAATATATAGGAGAAGAGGATGAATCAATAGATGGATGGCCAGAAGTAACAGCACATTATGAAAAATCAATAGCAAGCATATTAGCATATCCAAAAGACGAAGTATATGGAATTGCAAAACTAGACCTTATATATAAAGAAGAAATAAGAGGAAGTATAGAAAAACCAAAAGCAGAAGAAAAATTCGATGTAAGCGAGATAGGAAAAGGTTGGTACAAAATAAAAGCAATCTCAAACTCAGGAAGATGGAGATATGCATTTGTTAAAGTATCAAATGTATCAGAAAAACTAAAACCACCAGTTATAGCACTATCACCAGTAAATCCAGATGGAGAAAACGATTGGTATAAAGGAAATGTAACAGTTACAATAAGTATGGGAGAAAATCCAAGTGCAAAACGTATATGTTATAGAGTACTAGAAGACGGTATAGAGACTCAAGAAAGAGTAGAATATAACGGAACATTCCCTATAACAAAAGTCGGAAGAACTGAAATATATGCGTGGGTAGAAGATGAAAAAGGATATACATCAGAAGAAAGTTATGCAAGCTTAAAATTTGATAATGTTAGACCAGTAATTACTGGAAGCAAAATAATAGACGCAACAAAAGGTGCAGGAACATGGATAATTTCAAGCCGGAAAATTACAAGTAAATGCAAATGACCCAGAAGGAATATTACGTGGATATACTTATGAAATATATGATGCAAATAACGTTAAAGTAAGTGAAAATAAAAAAATTTCAGGAATAGATAAAACTATACCACTTGAAAATGATGGAACATGGAGAATAAAAGTAAAAGCACATGACGAAGCAGGAAACGTATCAGCAGAACTAGTAACAGAAGTAAATAAAGATACAGTAAAACCAAGCATACAAAATATAAGAATAACAGATGAAGCAGAAACAAGTTTTAGAATAACAGTTACAGCAAGTGACGATACATCAAGAATTGCAAAATATGAATACTACATAAATGGAAGCAAAGCAGGAGAAAACACAAATGGAACATTTTTAGCTAGTAACCTAACTCCAAAACAAACACATACAGTAGTAGTAAAAGTATATGATAATGCAGGACTAAGTACAGAAAGTACACAAACGACAGCAACAACAAAAGGAGAACTATTAACTCCAAATATAGAAGTAAGTGGAACAACAAGAAATGGATATTATATAGGAACAGTGACAGTAAAAATAAAGGATGTATCAAGTAATTCAAGAGCAGTAAAAACAAGAGTAAAAAGAACAAATACAAGTCCAGAAGAAGAATTTACATTGACAAATAGAGAAGCAAGTTTCCAAATAACAGCAGACCGGAACATATAACATTCAAGCATTATTAGTAGATTCATCAAGTAATACAAGTGGAACAAAAACATACCAAAGCTTTACAAGAGATGCAACTGCACCAACAGCAGGAATAAGTGTAGGAACAGCAACAACAACTACAATTCCAGTAACTGCAAGTGGAACAGATGGAACTTCAGGAATAGCAAGCTATAAATTCGACTATAAACTAACAACAGCTAGCACATGGACAGAAGGAACAGAAATAGCAAGCACAGCTACAAGCCTAAATCACACATACACAGGATTAGCAGATGGTAAATCATATAACCTAAGAGTAACAGTAAAAGATAAAGCAGGGCATACAAAAACAACAGATGGAAAAACAACAGCTTCAACTCCAGTAGCAAACACCCCACCATATAATTTGACGACAGATTTAAGCAGTAGAACAACAAATTCATTAACAGTAAGAGCAAGAGCCTATGATAATGATAATCCAGCCCAAACACTAACATATACATTATCATTAAACGGACAAACTAGAACTGCAACAGGAACAAGCGGAAACTATGTAACCTTTAGTGCAGTATCAGGGTTATCACAATATACATATTATGATTGGACAGTAACAGTGACAGATAGCAAAAGCAATCCGATATCGGTAACAGGAAGAGATAGGACATATTGTAGTGGGACAGGTGCAAATTGTAAAGTAAGTGACAAAAATTGCAACATTTGTAACGGAACCGGATTCTTGTGTAGTGGGTGTGGGGCTAAGTTCTATGGGACTATGTCAACTTCCACAAAAAATTGTGGAAGTGGACATATGTGGGTTCAGCATGGTTGGGTGTGCAATACTTGCGTTGCATTTGCATTCAAGCCAGGTGAAGATAGATGCCCTGACTGTGGTCGCTCTCCGCTCGGTGGATCCCAAGTACCCTTAAAGACCTGTAATACATGTTCTGGTATTGGTACCACACCGGGAACGTGCAGTCACGGTTTCGTGGCCGGGGTTGCGCATTGCTCTCACGGGTATCGCATTCAGCATTAGAATATGTGTGTATGAGCAATTGAAAGCTAAATAAATCACAAAGGCAAAAACTAAAACGAAAGGAAAAAACCAAACAATGAAGCAAAAACAAAAACCAAACAAAACGGGCGAGGGTGGAATCACCCTCATCGCCCTAATAGTAATGATAGTTGTAATCGTTATACTATCAGCAGTAGTAATAAGAGGACTTATAGGGAACGATAGCATAATAGATACAACTACAGATGTTGCTGAGGACTACAAAATAGTTTCATATAAAGAAGAAATAGATGGAGTAGTCCAAAGCACAATAATAAACTATTCAAGCAAAGGCGAAATACCAACACTTCAAAACATCGCAGATAGCTTAGAAGATGAAACCTGGGTAAAAAATGCAATAGTAAATGAAGACAAAACCTTAGGAAATGGAGATATAATAGTAACAGTAACAGAAGGCTATGTATTCGAAGTATTTTATGATAGTGTATATGGAAAAGTAATGCTAGACTATTTAGGAAAAGATGAGCAAGGAGAAGAACCAATAGTAGACGGTCTTCCAAGCCTAACAGCACGTTATGAAAAATCAATAGCAAGCATAATAGCAAATGCAAGAGACGAAGTATATGGTATAGCAAAACTAGAAGTAATATATAAAGACCAAATAGTCTTCACAAGAGAAAATCCAAAAACAGAAGAAAGATTTGACGTAAGTGAAATAGGAAAAGGTTGGTACAAAATAAGAGCAATTTCAAATTCAGGTAGATGGATATATACATATGTAAGAGTAACAAACGTAACAGACAAACTAACACCGCCAATAATCACACTATCACCAGCAGATCCAAACCGGAAAAAATGGTTGGTATACAGAAACCGTAACAGTAACAATAACAGCAGATATGAAAACAGCAAAAGAAATCCACTATAGACTAATAGAAGATGGAATAGAAGCACAAGAAGATGTGCTATATAATGAACCATTTACAATAACAAAAGTAGGATTAACAGAAATATATGCATGGACAGAAGATGGAAATGGCTGGCAATCACTAGAAGAAGATAGCGCACAAGTAAAATTTGATAATGTATCACCAGTTGTAACAAATGCAAGAATCACAAGTGGAACAAAAGGTGCAGGCACATGGATAACATCAAATCGGAGAAATAACAGTAGAAGCAAATGACCCCAAAGGAGTTTTAGCAGGCTATACCTATGAAATATGCGACTTATCATACAATGTAAGAGAAAAAAGCACAAGCATTTTAAAAATAACAGACAAAATAAATATAACAAACGATGGAAAATGGCTTGTTAGAATAACAGCAGAAGACGAAGCAGGAAATAAATCAGCACCACATGTAATAGAAGTAGACAAAGACTCAGTAGCACCCAAAATAGATAATGTACAAATATCAGATGAAGCAGAAACAAGCTTTAGAATAACAGCTACAGCAAGTGACGAAACATCAAAAATAGCAAAATATGAATACTACATAAATGGAACAAAACACGGAGAAAATACTACAGGAATATACAATGTAACAAGTGGAGTAAGACCAAATCAAAGCTATAGTGTAACAGTAAAAGTATACGACAATGCAGGACTTTCAAAAGAAAGTGGGCAGGTAACTGTACTAACAAAAGGAGAATTATTGGCACCAAATATAGGAGTTACAGGAAGTACACGTAATGGATACTATATAGGAGATGTAAATGTAACAATAACTGACCCATCAAGTGCTTCAAGAGCAGTAAAAACACGCTTCAAAAGAACAACATCAAGTGGAGAAGAAGAACTAACATTATCAAACAAACAAGCAAGTTTCCAAATAAAAACAGATGGAACATATAATATATCAGCATGGCTAAGAGACACACGGAAACAATAACTCACCAGTAACAAACTATGGAAATACAGTTGTAAGAGATACAACAGCACCAACAGCAGGATTAAGAGTAGGAACACCAACAACTACTACAATTCCAGTAACTGCAAGTGGAACAGATGCAACATCAGGAATAGCAAGCTATAGATTTGACTATAAACTAACAACATCAAGTACATGGACACAAGGAACAGAAATAGCAAGCACAAGCACAAGCCTAAACCATACCTATACAGGACTAGCAGACGGCAAAGCCTACAACCTAAGAGTAACAGTAAAAGATAAAGCAGGGCATACAAAAACAACAGATGGAACAACAACAGGAACAACAGTGGTAGCAAATACACCACCATATAACTTAACAACAGATTTAAGCAGTAGAACAACAAATTCACTAACAGTAAGAGCAAGAGCCTATGACAATGATAATCCAAAACAAACCCTAACATACACATTATCACTAAATGGACAAACCAGAACAGCAACAGGTACAAGCGGAAATTATGTTACATTCAGCGTAGTAAGTGGGTTATCAGAGTATACAACTTACTCATGGACAGTAACAGTAACAGATAGTAAAAGCAATCCAATTTC
>JAAWDU010000097.1 GCA_022793905.1 Clostridia bacterium | reverse complement strand
TGTATCAGGTATAAATTGTATGCCTGATACATCATATCAAGAAATGATAAATGTAAAAAAGCAATTTTTCAAAACAGATGGAATACAATGCTTTCATGCAGTACAATCTTTTGTAAAAGGAAAAATAATTCCAGAGCGAGCACACGAAATTGGTATGAAACTTGCTGAAGAATTATGGGGAGAATTCCAAGTAGTAGTTACAACACATTTAAACACAGATAATTTGCATAACCACTTTGTGCTAAACTCTATTTCCTTTTTGGATGGTAAACGATTTTGTAATACGAAAAAAGATTATGCAATAATGAGAAAAACATCAGATAGACTTTGTGAAGAATATTCAAAACAAATTACACCAATTACAGAAGAAATAAAGATTTGTAATAATATAATACAAAGGATGGAAAAAATTAAACAAGATCAATTACATGAGCAAATAGAAAAAGAAAAAGCACAATTTGAGAAAGAACAAAAAAAGAATAAAAAAGATACAAATAAAACAAGGTAGATTATTCTATCTTGTTTTGATATATAAAACTATTTGGCTACCTAGCTATTGTAAAAGTCAATGCTTTATATTATAATTGAATTGAATTTTCGTGTTAGGAGAAATGATAATGGAGTCAAAAGTGATATTTGAAATTTCTGTTTATTCTATGAGTGAAGAAAAATTCTATAAAAAATGGAAAATTTCCAATGAATATAGTATAAAACATTTTTTAGAACTTAATGATGAACTAGGAGATTATGAAAGATCGTTAAAAAGATTTAATTTGCCACAATCTATTTGGAAGTACAATCAAATAAAAAGCATTTCATTGAACCTATGCCTACAAATGGACTGCATTTTTTACTAATACTATAACAGATAGAGAGATAAAAATTCATATTGGAGATGGTGCAATAATTGGTGCTAATTCTGTTGTAGAAAAATATATTCCACCATATCATATTGCAGTTGGAAATCCTTGTAATGTTATTAAAAAGAAATTTGATGATGAACTAATTGAGATAATGGAAAAATTAAAATGGTGGGATAAAAGTATAGAAGAAATAGACAATTTAATGCCTATACTAACTTCGAGTGATTTAGAAAAAGTAAAAGAAGAATTATCAAAGTTAGTATAATTACAAATTGAAAGAGAGATGAAGTTTTATGGATTTAAAGAAAATAGAAGAATTTATTGATAAGCAAAAAGTTAGTTTTATATGTTCTATTGATAATGAAAATTATCCTAATGTAAAAGCTATGCTAAAACCTAGAAAGAGAAATGGATTAAAAGAGTTCTATTTTTCTACTAATACTTCATCTATGAAAGTAAAGCAATATCAAAAAAATTCTAATGCTAGTATATACTTTTATCATAAAGGGTTAGTTAAGTATGCTGGGGTTATGTTAAAAGGAAAGATGGAAGTATTAACTGACCAAGAAACCAAAAATATGATTTGGAAAACAAATGTACTATTGAATTTTACAGAAGAAATAGAAACTAATAATTTCATAATGAAGTTATTAGCAAAGCCTTATCTGAAAATTCAACAAAAAAGGTATATGAGAGATTTAGAAAAAGAATTAAACTAGTAACACAAATTTATTATACGTGGAGGAAAATATGAAGGAGTCAAAAGTCATAACATTTATAGGAGGATTTTATATATTTGGAGGAATTATTGTATTGTTGTCATTAGTATTTAATGGTAGTGGACTCAATATGGTATTTGGCTTACCAAATATTCCAGATTATATTGTAAAATTATTAGTGGGTATTGTATATATACCATTGGGTTATTTGTATATAAATAGAATAAAAAATTCAAACTGGATAATATTAGCATTGGCTATTATATTCTTTTGCATGAGTGCTTCTTTGATAACAGAATTTAATAAACAACCATTTATAGGAAATTTAATATATTCTTTATTTGTTATAATTGTAACCATTATGAGAAGAAAAGAATTTATAAATAGTTTGAATACAATAATGAAAAAATAATAGGTAACTATAAAATTACAATATAAAAAGGAGATAAACTTTATGAATAAAAAAAG
>JAAWDU010000051.1 GCA_022793905.1 Clostridia bacterium | reverse complement strand
ATTCTATTTCTTGCCTATTCTTTGCATTTTTACCACTGTCAAAATACTCTAATAATAACTGATATAATGCTTCACACATTGTCAAATATGAGTATTCATCAGGTACTTTCCCTTTTAATGCTGTTATTATTTCTTTTATTGTTTTTTCATAATCTTGCCTTTACATCACACCTCTATTTTGCTTTATTACCCATATCTTCGATTTTCCTTAATCGCTTATCTATATCACTATATCTATTTTCCAAACTTTTAACTTGTCCGTTAATAGGTATTGGAATAAATCTTTCTAATAACATTCTTAAATATTCATTTTCTCTTGTTAATCCACAATTTTGTTCATTTAATCTTATATTTTCTTTTTGCAAGCTAATTTTATCTACACTATCTTCCATTTCTAACCTCCTACATACAAATACTTCCACCTGCTATTACACTTCCATTTACATCATCACAATTACAACTGCCTCCACAGTTTACATTGCCTCCTACATCATCGCAATTTACAGAACCACCAGCTTGTATATTTCCTTTAACATTATTACATTGTACAGAGCCTTCACATTCTATATGTTCAACATCTCCATAAATATATACATCACAATTTTTAGTTGCTTTGTCTGATACTTCTTTTCCATTTACAAATACTTTATTGTTTATAATTGAAACATTATTGCCATTACAAATAATTTCTTTTCCATTTACTACAATTCTGTTCATTTCTAGCCTCCTAAACTCTTATTTCTAAATTTATTTTAAATTTTTACTTTCATATCCAAAATCATAATCTCTTGAACAGTTAGGACATATAACAATTTTATCTCTTGTTATTCTCTTTCTTCCTGACATATCTCTAGTCATTTCTATTCTCATATCTTCATAGCCATAATCAAATATACAACCACATTTTTTGCATTCGATTATGTATTTTTTGTCTTCAAAAGGATTAGTAAATAAAATTTTTTCTTTTAATTTTTGTAATCTTTGTTCCATTTTGTATCGTCCTTCTCTAACCCTATCCATTCACATTGGTATTGACATTTAAATAATTCATTATTGCTTCTTTGCTTGTAATATTTATCTATTAGTTTAAAAAAGTGTTTTCTTCTACTTCTAGGTAGAGTGTATATATATAATGTTTTGTTTTGTCTTTTTGCTAATTCTAATTGTTTTAGAAAATCTAATTGCCATTTCGTTAGTTTAAACCTTGTGTTTGCTTTTATAAATTCAGTTAATGTCATTTACTCTAATTCCTCCAATCTTCTCTTATCTCTATCATTTGTTGGAAAGCCTACTAGTTCTACTAAACTATACTTTGGTAAGTCTAGTGCTATTTCTATTTTCCTTGCACTATATGAACCAACTTGTTTTGAACCATTTATCATATTTGATATGTTTTGCTTTGGTACTTGCAATTTATCTGCCAACTGCTGTTGTGTCATATTCTTTTTTTGTAATATTAGTTTTATATATGTTCCTATTTGCATCGCTTAATTCCTTTCCATTTTCATAAAACAAATTTGTGGCAATACAATTTCTTTCATTTTCATTTCTTTTAAATGTTCTTCATTATATGGAACACATTCATTCCTATAAACTGGTATTCTTATTGAATTATATTCAGATACTTCATAACAGCCTACTTCATTTATTATTTTATAAATCCATTCTGTTAATTTACTGTTTTCGTTTATTAGAGCAGTATTATTGCTTTCTAGTCTATCTATTTTATTCTCTAAACGACTTATTTGAATTTCTAAATCATATATTTTTTCTTGCTTTTTATCACGACTTTGTCGATATCCTTCTAATAAATCTAATTTTTCTTTATATTTCTTTTTATTTATAAACATACTATTTCTCCTAACTAACCTATTGCCCAACCTACTAAATGATTATATATATCTGGTTTGTTTATTTTTTCATATTTTCCATTATTCCATTGATACCAACTTGCATTTTTGTCATATTGATATAAGCCTTCTGATATATTTTCTATAATTGAATAATCATATATTGTTTCGTTTATATCTCCTATATTATTTAATACAATATTTTCTGCTTCTTCAAAAGTTTTAAAATACCCTACACATCTTTTATCTTCATCTACATTGCATAATGTTGTAACAAAATACATATTTATCTTCCTTTTTATTCATATTGGCTTATATTGGGCAAGCATAAGCCAAACTCGATATATCATATCAAGAGGGAACTATAACACATTTTATAGTAATCAACTAACTATAAAAGACTTACCTAGCTTCTATGTAAAGCTTTCGTGGGTGGCGATAGAGTGAGGTGTCGAGCCCCAAGCCTTTACAGCTCCAACTGCTTTCAAGGCAGTGCTTACAGCCGTGTAAGTTACTCTATCATATAGTATAACGAGGGTGTGATACATCACTCCCTCTGCATTGAACAGGTAATTACCTTATTCAATATTTTCTACTGGTTGCAGGTAGCAGTAACGCTCTGCTCGCTTCGCCTAAGGAGGACGATATGTTACTTCTACACCAACCTGCGATATATATATAGGAATAAAACAACAAACTAATCCTATTTCTAACATGCACTCTCGCTTCATATTGGTACAAAAAACATACAAATACCAATATATAGTTAGTAGTTTTTACAGACTTTCAGTATGTTTTTTTCTAGTCTGTCATATGGTTGTTGCAAACTTGAAGGTGTTGCTCCACCTTGCTTTCTGTAGGGTTCGAACCTACATTAAAGGTTTAATTTCTATTCCAGTGTGTTGCCATTTACACTAAGAAAGCATATGCAGGAATTGCACTATGCCAACTAGTATATAGAGGCTATTAGTTGCCTCTAGGCTGTGCATTTCCAGAAACCTTTTCTACAACTTGGTAGATAGGTAATTTGTGTAGGTATAGATTTGCACCATAGATGAAATTTCCACAACTTTTGGTTAAATAGAACCAATAAGAATACTCATCAATTCCGCAATTTCTCAACCACCTAGCGTCTACCTATTCCGCCACTACACATTTATGGCTGTACAAGAACCCTTATGTACATTTAACTCCGACTTGCTATTGCCTCTCTCGAAAAGCACCACTATATTTCACAATTCTTTAACTATATAAAGATAGTTAGTGATTGTTGAAAACTAATCTAATTCAATAAGTTCTATTTCTGCCCTTATTTCTAATGTCCTTAAATAATTTTCCATATATGTTTTCTGTTCTTTTAACATACCAATTGGACAACTTGGTTGAAAGCCTAGTGTTCCAGCCTCATATTTTATTATTGTTGCATGTAATTTTTTATATCTAATTTTAGTTTGTAAATATTCTGCTTTAAACCTTTCTTTGTAATCTTCACTATTCATTAAATCAACTGTATCTTTTAATTCCATTCTAATTTTCCTCCTAATCTTTATTTATAGTTACTTTAAATATTGAGCTTAATATCCATACAATAAATGCTACTGCTAGTCCGTGCCAAAATGTCCAAGTAAAGGCTATTCCAAAAGCCCATATTATAAATGCACCTATTCCCCAGAATATTAAACCTGATAATGCAAAACACGCTACTACACCTAATACAACAAATAATATTGTTAATAAAATCATTTTTTCTCCTCCCATTTCAAACTTAACTCTAAAGCCCATACAATAAACCATAAAGCACTTAATATTCCGTTGAAAATACCATATCCTGCTTGTCCTATTTTAAAATTAAGCATTGATACAATCATAGTTGTTAGACATAAAACAAAACTTTTTGCTATACTCTCATATTTTTCTAAAAAACTATGTATCTTTTCCATTTATCTCTCATCTCCTTTTATAATAATTGGTATATCTACCATAAGATTGCTTATTTTTTCAATTCTACTAGCAAAATATTCTCTTTCCTCTTCTAGCCTTGGTTTTACTTGTTCTCTTACTAAATTAAACTTACATTTTGCTAATAATCTATGTAATTCTATATAATCTTCTTCGTTATCCATAAATTACCTCCATAAGAATTGTTGTATAACTGCTAATTCTAACATTCCATATAAGCCATATATATATTTAGTCCAATTGATACCTTCATCAAGCAAAAACGCATCTATAAAACCTGCTAAAAGTGATAATATTGATACAATTGCTATTGTTATTATTAAATCCATAAATCACCACTTTTCTAGCCTTTCTTTCTTTTCTTTCTCTTGTTTCTTTTCTTTATATTCATCTATCTTCATTAAAATTATCCAAGTTATGTTATATGCTATTATACATAGTCCTAAAATGTTGTTCATTTAAACTTCCTCCTTTATAAACTCTATATCTTCATCGCTTATACCTGAAATAGTGATTTCTTGTGTTTGGTCTATTGAAATTTCTATTGTATATAAGTACTTTTTTGTCTATCTCTTAATTCTGTTATTTCAGTTGTTGGGTTAATACTTATTAAATTACCTTCAAATCCTCTACATTTTACTTTCATCTATAATTTCCTTCCATTTCTTATCCAAAATCCTTATCCTATAATTTCTAAACATACCTTTTAATACTTTGTTTATTCTATTACCTTTACAAAATAGCCACGGATTTACAAAATATTGCGTATTTTTGCTGTTTTTACCTTTGTAAAGTATATCTCTATATATTAAACCTTTTATTACCTCTGACAGCTTTCCTTTGCTTATTCCTGATACTTCTACTATCTTTTCAAATGATAAATCATTTCCATTAATGTGCTTTATTCTACAATCTTCATACCCTACATAAGGTGCTATTGAAAATAAAAATGCTTTTTCATATACATCTAAATCTTGCATAACCTCTTTTAGTTCTCTTACATTGCCTTTATAAAAGCATTCCATAGCCCAAGTCTCATAATTATCAGCTTTTAGTTCTTTTATTCTTTGCTCTATGTTTTTTTCCAATCTATTCTTATAGCTCTCTATCGAACTATTTTTTACATACTTAACACTATCGCCTTCTCGTTCTGATGCCAATATCTCTCCTGTTTCATCATCTATTAATAATTTTGCCCTTATTGTTCCTCCTAATAATCTTCATCATAATAATCGTAATCATCTTCTAATGATAAATCATAAATTTCGCTAACAAACTCTTGTATTTTCTTCCATCTTTGTTCTCTGTCTTCTATTTTTTCTTCTAATTCTTTAATTCTATTTTCTTTTGCTTTTAATTTCTTGTCTAACTTCTCTATCTCTGCTTCTTTATTATGCTTTGCTATTCTTTTCATTAAAGTATCGTCAAAATGTACTGTTTCCTTTTTTTTACAATTCTGCACATCAAAACACAATCTTGCTCTACCTGTTGATATGTATTTTTCTCCAAAATCTATAATAGACTTGTATTCCATTATTTTTGGTTCTAAAGTTGTTCCTACTAATATTCCTGTAACATATTCTAAATTCTTATCATCATATATTAAAATATTCAAATTATTCCTCCGTTTTCTTACTCCTATAAGTATTTCCTCATCATAGGTTCACCACACGAACCTATCAAAAATCGTTATATACTTACTCTCTCTAAGTCTAAAGCTCTGTTTTTTAGTAAGTTGTCCCTCTATATATAATGTCTAGCTCTATGGTCAATCGTTTCGGCTAAGCCTCACGATGTTCTCTTATAGATAAAATAAAAGGCTATCAAGCAGGCGGACAATCAATCCACCTACTCAATAGCTTACGTAAACTATTTTATTAATACTATTTTACAGCAAATACTCCTAAATAATCAATACTTTTTACAGCTTAATTTTTTCATTTTGTAACAGTATCGTAATGTCTCTGTAAAAAAGCTGTAATATATGGGTCTTTTTATGATATAGGGATTTTTAAGTGGGTAACACACTCCCCTAGGTCATTATTATATATAGGGGCAGGGGTATATTTTATAAGAATGTGATTTTGACTCCCACGTAATAGACCAAATATATAATTGTTATAATGTAGATATATCAAGTATTACATAGATTATATAAATAAAAGTAATGCAATAAATAATGCAATAGAATATATAATAATTATAATATTGACAAAAAGACTATTTTGTAAAAAATAACTATGTTTATTAGGGTTACATTATTATCATTATTATCTTATTACTTTATATATTACTTTATGCTTATACTTTATACAATGTACAATACAACTACTATATTCATATATATTGAAGTATCATCTTGTCAAATAAAAATATATATTATATAATGCTATCATAATAAATAAAAAGGAGATGTAAAAGAATATGGAAAAACAAACAAAATTATATCAAAAATGGTGGTTTTGGATATGTGTTGTTTTAATAGTATGTGTTATTGGTTTAGTTATTGTATTAACTACTAATAAAAATACACCTACATCTACTACATATACAAATAATGGTATATTAAGCAATAAACCTACAAAAGAGAATATTATTATTGAAAAATTAGCAGTTATAAACAATAAAGAAGATTTAATCTTTAAAATAAAAAATAATAATAGTAGTAAAGTTGTAATTGATGAAATATCAGCAATATTTAAAGATGAAAATGGCAATTTTCTAAAAAAGGCTAGTTGCTCAGACAGTAACATTCCTTTAAATGCAGGACAAGAAACAATAAGTCATATTTGGGATTGGGGCGAAGATTTAAGCCAATATGTAAATATAGAATTTGAGTTTAGAATCAATGATAATACTTCTGGAATGTATCCAGCTAATTTATATATATGTGATAATTTTGAAGTTAATGCTAATAATACAGGAAAACAAATTGCTATAACTGTAAAAAATAACAATAGTGATATTTGTTCAGTACAATTAAATGTTGTATATTATAAAAATGGTCAAATAGTAGGATATATTGATGAAATAATAAGTGATATACAACCAAATTCACAAGGCTATGGCAATTTAGCATATCCAACAAATGATAATGGCAACAATATAAATTTTGACGATTATAAAGTAAATCTTATAAAAGGAAAACGACACTAATATTAATATAATAATCAAACCACCACCCCTCTATTGTGGGGCTTTATTTTTTTATAAAACAATGTTATAATATATTTACACTAATAAAAAGGAGTTATTGAAAATGGATTATAACGAAATAGTCAGAAATGAAGAAATAAAAGAAATTGTAAGACTTGCATTTTGGAAATATCGTTTAAGTGGTAAAAAGTCAATAAATACATATATATTTAGTGAAGCAAAAAAGAACTATTTAACAGATGATGAGTTAAACTACATTATTGACACAATGGAATTAAAAATAATTGAATACAAAAAAACAAAAGAAAAACAAGATAGTGAAGAGTTGCTAAAAGATTTAAAAATAAAGGGTTTAGATTAAAGGCTAGAAATAGCCTTTATTTTTTTATATAAATTTTATAAAAACCATTGACACGTATTAACGTATGTGTTATAATTATAATATGAAATGAGGTGGTAGAATTGAATGAAGAAAAACAAAGAAATTATAATAAAGAATATGAAAATGATAAAAAAAGAGATAAACGTTACACTGTAAGGGTACCATTATACAAAGCAAAAATACTAGACGAAAAGTTAAAAAAAGATAATAAAACGTATTCAAGTATCGCATTAGAAGCAATAGAAAAATATTTGAAAAAAAATTAAAATATTTCGCAAAAACTATTGACAAATACGTAATAACGTAGTATAATATAATTAAGTTAAAGGTAATTACCTGAACTAAAAAAGATAAGCAAGTGCTGGAACACTTACTTATCAAACAGAGTTAATAAAATCTACCACGATTTTTATAAAATACTCTATTAATATAATAGAATAAATTTTATAAAAAGTCAAGTAATATTTTTGTTAACTCGGAAAGGAGATTTTGAGAAATGAAAAAACTATTTGGCTTTTTGCTTAGAAAAAGCAAGAAAAAAGCAACAAACAAAAGACTACATAAGCAATTTGTAGAAATGAACAACTTTGTAAAAGAAATGTAAAAAATCTACCACAACCTGACTGGGGAGAAACATTCTCCCCTTTCCCCAAAAACACTATTGAAAATAGAAAAATAATAAAAGTTTTTGGAGGTTAATATGAATTATATTAATAGATTAGAAATAGAAAATAAAGGATTAGAAGTAATAAACGGAGAATTGAAAAAGGAAATTAATGACTTGAAAATATACTTAGCAATGGCACAAGGAGCAAGAGATTTAAACGAAAAGATGTTATTTACAGAACAAAAAGAAAAAAAGGAATTACAACATAAACTTAATGAAACAGAAAAACAAGTTGAATTATTAAAAAAGACTATAAATCGCTTAACAAAAGAGAATGAAAAACTAAAAAAAGAAGTTGAACAAAGCAACCAACAAAATACAATTGAAAACGCAGATTTACAAGATTTAATCGTAAATGGTTTGAACTTCTTAACAAAAGCAATGGCATTCAACCAAAACAGTATACAAAAAATATAATAAAAAGGTGGTTTTGATTATGGAAAATATAAAAGAATTAGAAAATAAAATGATAATTGAAAAAATGGGAGAACACAGAACATTTTACAAGTTCACAGAAAAGAACAAACTAGGCGAAACTTTAACAGTAGAAATATCAGAAACTTACCCAGATAATACAAGTAAGCATTCATTGCCAAATTTATGGAAAGAACACGGATTTACAAATAAATTATATGATAGTTATTTGAATGTACAATGCTATGTAACAGATAAAGAAGGCACTTGCTGGGGCAAGTATAATCCAACTGAAAAATTATCAGAAAATAGAAAAAGAAAAGTAATCAATTTTGATTATTTGCTAGAAGTTAGCAAAGAAAACAAGCAATATTTACTAGATTTAATTTATAAAATGTTTATGAAAGCAAATAATAGAAAGGTTTAAAAGGTGATAAAAATGAATATAGAAGAAATTATAACACTAGCATTTCGTAAGTATAAGCTAAGTGGCAAAAAATCAATGAATACATTTATATTTACACAAACAAAGAAATTGTCTGAAGAAGATTATGACAAAATACTAGATACATTAGAAATAAAAATAAAGGAATACGAAGAAAGAAAAAAACAAGTACTTGATAAACAAATGCAAGAAGAAATACAAGCAAAGTTATATTTAGTAAAATAGAGCCGTCAAGGCTTTATTTTTTTTGTAAGTTATTGTAATATTTTGTAGTTTAGTATATAATATGTTTATCCTTTTGAAAAGGAAATCTTGGAGAAAGGAGGCATATTGTTTATGACAGCTTTTGATTTAATCTTTTTTCTTATAGTATTACTTTTAGGTAAGAACTGGGGAAAAGATAACGGCAAAAAGCAGTAATGCAAAGGCGGAGTGGCTCTCCGTCTTTTTATATAAAAAATGGATACGTGGCTAACGTATCCGCATATCATTTATGACTTATTACAATATTATTGTAACATGTATTTTAATATATGTCAAATGTTATTTTTTATTCACAATAAAATAAAACATTTGAGTAAATAGCATATTAAATATATAGTTTTTTATAAAATATGTCAAGTGTATTTATTTGTCTTTATATTTCATTTTAAGCCATTTTATATTTTAGCCATTAAGTTGTTGTTCTCAATATTAAAGTAGCTAAAAAGTACATTTATTCAATAGATTTTCAGCCTAATTTTATCTATTTTTTATTTTTCTAAAATTCTACAAATAATTATATATTTTTTAACTAAAAATGCTAGCCAAAAATCTTTTTCCGACTCTATGAAAAAATGACAAGTTGAAATCTTTTTCTAATTTTCTGGCATTTCATAACAAATATAACCACTGCATTCAACCATCGCTTCTCCTAAATAACAATTTATTATCTCTTGCAATACTTCTTTTGCTCTTTCTTCTGTTGCATATTTCCCTAATAATATTGAATTTTGGTTATCTTCATTGCAGTCAAAAAATGCTTCTATTTCTCTTAAATCTGAACGATTAATATTTATAATTGCTACTTGTTCGAGATTTACAATACTTCTTTTGTCTTGACTAACTATTAACATATCTATTCCCCCTTTGCACAGTTTCCACAAATTATTTGGCTACCTTGCCTTCCCTCTTCAAATGCTATATATATTTCTTCTTCAGCTTCAAAACTTTTTCCACATTTGCTACAAACTTCTTCAACTGGCATATTATATTTTGTTCTTTCTTCTTTGTATGTAGTATAATTACATTTTAGTTTCTTAATGTTTGTAAATACTCTTTCTTGTGGTAATTTAAATTCTTCAAAACTTGCTAACTGTTTCTTTAATGATTTTAAATCTTTTTTACTTTTATTCATAATTCTCTACTCCTTTTCTATTTCATACTCATCGCACATAACTCCTATACTATGTACTTTTGTTATTTTTTCTAAGCATTCTTTGCAAAAATCTAATTCTTCATTATGAAACTGCTTTTCACTATAAAATGTCCTACCATCATTGGCATCAAACGTTCTGTATGTTGGTACTATCATTCTTCTTGTTTTTGCTTCCTTTCCACATATATCACAAATTTCTATTTCAACTGTTTTCTTCATAATCTATATCCTTCATAAGTCTTTACTTCTAATTCTTTTTCTAGTTTCTTTTTACTCATAATCTTTCTCCTTTATATTATTTATTTTATTGCAAATTATTTCTCTTAACGTGTTTGACAAATTTTCAGTCATACCTATATCAATATAGTGTTGTTTTATTAATTGTTCTAATTGTACGTCTTTATTATATTCAACTCTAGAACTTAATAAAGCATTTATATAGTCAGACAATTCTTGCAATGTTTTACCGTCTAACTTGTAATTAAGACAAAACATTATCATATTTCTATTGTATTCATCTTCTCCAAAACCTATTTCACCTATAAAATTATAACTCAAAAAATTCTTATTTCTTTTTGTTGCTTTATAGTTTCTTTTTCTATACTTGTTAAACGAATATTCTAACTTTTCCATCTTCCCCTCCTACTTATTCCATTTTACTCTATTTTTATCATTTACTATTGCCTCAAATTCAATGCCATTTTCTTTTAATTCTCCTATACAATCATCTATTGAAATATGTCCTGTTCTAAATGCGTCCACATTGTTCCATATTCTTTCCATAACCTCTGGTAATCTCTTCTTTCCTAGTCCGCATACATACCTTAATGTATAAGCTACTGCTATGGTGTATATGTCTAAGTACTGGTCTATTAACTGTTTTGTTTCTTTTTCAGATTGTACTATAATATCATTTTCTATATCTTCTATGAATTTTCTTAATTTCTTTGGATTATCTAATACTTTTGTTAATTGCTTTTCTTGTCTATGTGTTAGTTTCATTTCTTTTTCTCCTATTCTTTTAATATTCCCAATAGTCTATATCTACATCATTTGTTATTTCATCTACTTGTAAATCATAAACTTGTCTATTTATTTCTTCTTCAATTTCTTCATTGTCTAAATTGTCATCTAATTCTACTTCAAAACTTATCGGGGTAAAATATACTGTTATTTTCTTTTTCATTAGCTATTCTCCATTTCTTTTACTAAATAATCATATAACTTCTCTGGTGTAGATAAATCTATTGGTGTGCCATCTTTCTCTGTTATATTTCCCATTTTAAAATTTCTGCCGATAATCATTTTCGTACAACCACCAACTCAATGTACTGTATTCTCCTATATCATTAAACATATTTTCTAATAGCTTTACTACTATTGTTTCGTGTCCTATACATATACTTCCTGCGTTCATAAAGTCCATTTCTTGATTATCTATATTCTCTCTAAATAAGTCTTGTATTTTATCTTGTAAATCGTTATAATCTCTTAATCTTTGAATAATTTTACAAAATTGTTCTTTACTAATTATCATTGTTCTTTTTCTCCTTATAATATCTATTTTTCTTCTAGTAGTTCTTGTAATTCATCTATGCAAGCTTCCTTTGCACTATATCCATCACCAATATACCAAGTTTCATTTTCAATCCTTTTTATTTTATCTCTTATTACTTGTTTATTTACCCAAGTTGTGTATTCTTCCCAAGTAGTAAATGTTGGTGTTGCTTCTATTTGTGCTAATAGATATTCAGACAATTCAAGCATTCCTTTTTTATCAAGATGTTTTGCTGTTCTAATATACACTTCTTTTATATCTGTATTTTCTTTTTCTAATTCTTTTACTTTGTTTTCTAGTTGGTCTATGTATTGTAATATTCTAGTTATTGAGCCTACTGCATAAGCATCAATTCCTATTAGTTCGTCATCTTCACATTTTAAAGCATCTTCTGATAGATTTCTTAAATGTTTTTTGTCTTCTTCTATTTCTTTATTTTGCATTGTTGCACCTCTTTATTTTGAAATACATTGTTCTACCATTACAAGTCATATCTATATTTGTACTTACCATAAAACTTCCTTTCAAATGTTTATAGTATGTTCTTTTTCCGTTTATGTATTTGTAAAAAAAAGCATCTTTTTTATTTAATTCATATTCTTCAATAAGTCTATCTTTATTGTAATATATATACCTTAAATCATCTTCACTTACATTACTATCACAATTTATTTGTATTTTCATATTCCCTCCTACTTAAAATCTTTTACTTTTATTTTAACTATAACCCTATTACCACATCTGTCTTGCATTTCTACTATTGGTCTACCTACTACACCTTCACTATTGGCTGTACCTATTTTTGATTTTGGTTTAGTTTTAACATAATCTACCGCTTCTTGTATTCTTCCTTCTAAAACTATTGGAACTGTATCTAGTCCAAAGTAATTTGCTATATCTTCTACACTTTCTCTGGGTTGCCAATTTCCTGCTATCATTACATCGAATAAGATAAAGTCTTGTGTATCTTTGTATAAACTGCCACAGCCTTGTATTTTAGCTCCATAGCCTTCGCCTATTAATAATACCTCTGTTTCTCCAAATTTTTGCTCAAATAATTGCTCGTTTACTTCTCCACCAAACAACTCATTTAATCTATTTACTAATTCTGCTGGTATTTGTGCTTTGTCTGTTCTTCCATAAAAACTTACTTTGTGTCCGTCCCAATATATTCTTATATTTGTTCCATCTATTTTCTCTGTAAATTGCCATTTGTTATCTTTTAAATATTCTACTGTCTTATTTCTATATTGCCCTTCTACTAATTTCTTTGTTTTCTCATCTCTTTCAAAAAGAGTTTCTATTTTATGATATTCTTTTAACATTATTCTTTTACCTCCTTCAAATGATAATGTCTATTATCTCTATTCTTTATAAACTCATGTACATATTGATTGGGATTTGATATTAATCCTTGTATCAAGTGTCTTAACATCTCTTGCTTGTCCTTTATTATTCTTCTGTTTGGTCTTTTGTCTAAATATTCCTTAAATATCTTTAATACATCTTCCTCTGCTATCTCATCTTGTTTCATAAGTTCTTCTATGTTGTGTAAAAATACTTGGTCTTGTTTGTCAAAATCACTTCGTTCTGGGTTAAGACTTTTTATGTACTCTGTTATTTCATACCTTATCGCCCCTAGCTTTCTTGCTAGTTCTACTACATCTGAAAAATCTTCTTTTGCTGTAACATTCATAACTTTATCTGTACTAGAATAAAGTATTTTCTTTTCTTCTTTATTTACTATTCTATGTTTTACTCCCGCTAGTTCCTTATTCATTTTATTAGCATACCATTTCCTATTAGCTTCGTTTCTAGCTTGTCTTAGGCAATCTTCTT
>JAAWDU010000050.1 GCA_022793905.1 Clostridia bacterium | reverse complement strand
TCGTTTTTTCGTCTGGTGCGACGATATTATCCTTTGGTGGGCAGGGTTGGATTCGAACCAACGTACGCTCTCGCGGCCAGATTTACAGTCTGGTGCCATTAACCACTCGACCACCTACCCATATATATATTGACTTAAGACAAAATCTATTATAATATTTTTTTCCTTATATGTCAATACATATAATCAAATTTTTATAATTTTTTTATTCAAACCTTGCACCTTCTTCAATTTTATTACCTCTTAAAAAATCACATACCTGCATTCTTTTTGCATTTTCTCCTTGTACCTCAAGTGCTTTTACTATACCTTTTCCTGCCTTTATGTATAAGCCTATCTTATCATTTGATAAAATAACTTCACCGAGGCTCCTTTCCTTCACTTGATATATCATCATCTAGTACTTCAATTTTCCAAAACTTTATTTTTTTACCGCTCTATCATTCCGGTATGCTCCCATTATTGGATTCAATCCACGTACCTTATTTTTTATCTCTTTAGCTTCATTTTTCCAGTCTATTTGTGATATCTCTTTTTTTAACATTGGTGCCATTGTAAAATCCTTACCTTGGGGAATTCTAGGTGCATTATTATTTTCTATATCTTTTAATGTTTTTATAAGCAAATTTGCTCCTATCTCTTTTAATCTATCCCAAAGTTCTCCTGTTGTTTCATCTTTCTCTATTTCTGTTTTTTCTTGATAAATTATGTCTCCCTCATCCATTTTTTCATTCATATAAATTGTAGATACTCCTGTTGTCTTATCTCCATTTAAGACAGCCCATTGTATTGGTGCAGCTCCTCGATATTTTGGAAGAAGTGATGCATGTACATTTATACACCCGATATTTTGGTATTCCTAAGATTTCTTTTGGTAGAATTTTTCCGATAAGCAACAACACATATTACATCTGGATTTAATTCTTTTATTTTTTCAATAAATACATTGTTTCCCTTTACTTTTTCTGGCTGATATATTGCTATATTTTTTTCTTTTGCAAATATCTTTACATCCGATTCTGCAACCTTCATACCTCTATTTTTTTGTTTATCTGGATTTGTTACTACTCCGCAATATATTAAATTTCTCATCATAGATTTTTTCCAATGATGCCTTTGCAAAATCTGGTGTCCCCATAAATAAGATATTCATATTATTTGTTTTTCCTTTCATTCTCATCTGGTTCAACGAGTTCCATCGTTCCAGGTATCATTACATCTGTTAAAACGACTCCACTTAAATGATCCATTTCATGTGAAAGTGCTTGTGCAAGCAAACCTGTACCTGTTACTTTTATTTTCTTTCCATTTTCATCTAAAGCTTCAACAACTACCTCTTCTGGTCTTATTGCTTTAACATATTTATTTGGAAAACTTAAGCACCCTTCCTCTACTTCTTGTTTTCCCTTTGTTTTTACAATAACTGGATTTATAAGTTTCAAAATTGGTTTTTCATCATAAAGATCTATTACAATAATTCTTTTTAAAATTCCAACTTGTACAGCTGCAAGACCTACTCCATCATATTTATGCATTGTATCAATCATATCTTTTATTAAGTCTTTTATTTTATCATCAATTACATCTACTTCCTTAGATTTCTTCTTTAGAATTTCGTCTCCTTCTACTCTTATATTTCTTAGCCCCACTGTTTTTCCTATCCTTTCTAATTCATGTTATTTGGATTTATATCCACACTAATTCTTGTATTGTTTGATGTTTTAATACTATTTATGCTTAAATTTATTTTATTTATTATGTTTTTTCCGCATTTTGCATTTTACAATTATTCTCCATCTATACCTACTTTTTACTTTACTTATTGGTGAAGGCATTGGTGCATATATTTGCATTTCTTTTTCATTTGCCTTTAATAGGTTTTCATAAACTGCATTTATTACTCCTTTTGTATTATTTTCATCAAAGTCACTAACTTCAATTTTTATTATATCGCAAAATGGGGGATATTTCAAGACTTTTCTTAATTTGATTTCTTGCTTATAAAATTTCAGATAATTTTGCTCTTTTGCACATTCTATAGGAAAACTATCTGGATTATATGTTTGAATAATTACGTTTCCCTTTTTACCTTCTCTTCCTGCTCTTCCGTGCAACTTGAACTAAAATATCAAATGTCCTTTCATTACTCCTAAAATCAGACATGTACATGTTACTATCAGCTGCAATCACCCCGCACAAGTGTTACATTTGGGAAATGGTGTCCTTTTACTACCATTTGTGTTCCAATTAATATATCTATATTTTCATTTTTGAATTTATTTAAAATTGTATCATATGAATTCTTTTTTGTTACTGTATCTATATCCATTCTTATAGTTTTTGCATCTCTAAACATTTTATTTATTTGCTCTTCTAGCTTTTGTGTTCCAGTTCCAAAATATCTAATATTTTTACTTCCGCATTCTGGGCACTCTATAAAATTCTTTCTTTCATAACCACAATAATGGCATTTTAATCTATCTTGTTTTAAATGATATGTAAGTGTTATATTGCATTTTGGACAATTTGCTGTGTAGCCACACTCTCTGCACATCACAAAAGTTGAATATCCACGCCTATTAAGGAATAATATACTTTGCTTCTTATTTTTCAAATTTTCTTCTATCATTTCATATAGCTTACTACTTAACATTGACTTATTGCCAAGTGCAAGTTCTGTTTTCATATCAATCACATCTACATTTGGAAGTTCTGATTCATTTGCTCTTTCTTTTAAAGTAAGCACTGCATTTTCTTTTTCTAATCTATAATATGTACCAATATCTGGAGTTGCACTTCCTAAAACCAATGGAATACTTTTTTGTTTTGCCAAATATAAAGCAATTTCTTTTGCATTATACTTAGGCGTCATATCAGATTTATATGAAGTATCATGTTCTTCATCTATTATTATTATTCCTAAATCCTTAGTAGGTGCAAATATCGCAGACCTTGCTCCTATTACAATTTTAGCTTCATCTTTTTCAATTCTCTTCCATTCATCATATCTTTCTCCAACAGAAAGTTTACTGTGAAGTAATGCAATTTTTTCTTCTCCAAATCTTGCAATAAATCTATCTACCATCTGAGGAGTAAGTGAAATCTCTGGGACAAGTATAATAGCACTTTTCCCCTTTTCTAAAACTTTTCCGAATTAATTGCAGATATATTTCTGTTTTCCCGAGAACCTGTTACACCATGTATTAAAAACTCTTTAAAGGTTTTATCATTAATTTGCCCTTCTATTTTATTCATTGCTTTTTGCTGTTCTTTAGTTAATTTTAAATTTTTAGTTTCTTGTATATTTTTATTCTTGAATGGATTTCTACTTACCTCTTTTTCTATTATTTCTAAATAACCATTTTTTTGCAAAGTTTTAACAACAGAAGCACTAGTATCAGCAAAACTAATAAGTTCTGAAAGTAGTACCTCATCATTTTCCATTAAAAACTTTAAAGTACGAATTTGTTTTTCAGATTTAATTTTCAAATTATCAATTTCATCTTGTACTTCATCTTCGTCTTTTTTTAGATAAACAAATTTAAGTTCTTTGTCTTTGACTCTATTTTCCATATTTTTAGAAGTAGTTCCTGGCGCAAGCATAAGCCTTATACAATCTGATATATTACAAAAATATTTATCTGCCATAAGTTTACTTAAAATAACTTTTTCTTCGTCAAGCCCACCTTCTTCTACATTAATAATGTCTTTAAGTTCATATAAAGATTCATCCTTTATTCCTATAACAAAGCCTTCCTGAGACTTTCTCATTCTTCCAAATGGTACTAAAACTCTACTTCCAATGTGAACAGAAGAAGCAAATTTTTCTGGGACATTATAATCAAATATTCTATTCAAATCTTTAGCATTACTGCTAATAATAACCTCAATTACCATACTAATTTCACCTATTAAATAAAAATCAAAGTCAAAATATACCCTAAATAAAAAATTAAATAAACACATCCATTTCCCCTATTCATCTGATTTTTTGGAGGAATGGATGGGAATAAAGCAAGAAGCAAAGTTCCTGCACAAAGTATAATCATATCAAGATTGTAATCAATATTATATCTAATCTCACCAAATAAAGATGAAATTCCAATAATAAATAGCATATTAAATATATTAGAACCAATAATATTTCCGAATTGCAATATCACTACTTCCTTTAATAGCTGCCATAACACTAGTAACAAGTTCTGGCAGGCTAGTACCAATAGCAAGAATAGTAAGGCTAATTATTTGTTCACTTATCCCCAAATTTTCTGCGACTATAACAGCATTATCAACAGTAAAATCTCCACCAAATTTAAGTAAAATAATTCCCAAAATCACAAACAAAATGCTCTTAACAATTGAAATCTTTTTATCTATATTTTTCTTTTCTTCATCATTATCTTCTTTATCAAACTTTTCACCCTTAATTCCCATAAATATTGTATAACCAATAAATATAGTAAAAGCACATAATAAAATTATTCCATCGCTCTTAGAAATTGCTTCACCAAGATTGCATAAAACAAGAAATAAAATTGTTATTACAAAACACATGGGTATTTCAATAAGTCTAGTCTCCTTTTGAAACTTTATTGGTCTAATTACAGTTGATAAACCAAGTATTAGAAATAGGTTACAAACATTGCTACCAATTACATTTCCTATTGCCATATCTGAATATCCACCTATATTTGATGTTAGACTAACGAATAGTTCTGGCATAGACGTACCAATTGAAACTATTGTTAATCCTATTATTATTTCTGGAATATGAAATTTCTTCGCAATATTGCTTGCTCCTTCTACTAAAAAATCTGCTCCTTTTATAAGCAAAACAAATCCTAATAAAATTAATAAAATTGCCAAAACCATACTATACTCCCCCCTTTAAAATCCAATATAAAGCATATATAATCCAAGTAATAATATAATTCCTCCCATAATATATTTAAGCACATTACTAAACTTGCCATATTTTGGATTCTGTGTTATTTTTCTTACTGTACCTATTGATGTGCCACATATTATAACTAATATACTATTTCCTAAGCTATATAAAAGTAGTAAAAATACTCCAAATAGTAAATTTCCACTTTTGCTAACTATTGCAAGCAAAGCAACAAGTACCGGAGTTGAACAAGGAGATGCAAATATTCCTCCAAGTATCCCCGCAACTAGTGCTCCTATATAACCTTTTTTTGTATTTTTAGTTTGAATTTTTGAAAAATCTATAAATGTGAATACTTCAAAAGTTTGCAAAACCATTAATATCATGAGAACTCCGAAGCACTATATACCAGAAATTTCCTCCTCCTTGCATTAATTTTCCAATTAAAGCTGAAATCGCTCCAAGTATTGTATAAGTAATTCCCATTCCTACAGCAAATACTATTGACAGCTTTAATGCATTTTTACTTCCTTCTATCTTACTTCCTCCAACATATCCTATTACAAGAGGAATACTTGAAAGAGAACATGGTGTAATAGATGTCAAAACTCCTGCAAGAAATGCTATAAATGGAGCTATCCAGTAGTTATTTCGTATTATATTAGACATTCCTTCTAAAATTTCGTTCACTTTACTTCCATCTCCTCTATTATGCTTAAGATTTGACTCTTTGACAGCATTCCTATATGGATTGTATAAATTACTTCTCCCTCATCATTTTTTATAAATTGCAATCCTTTTTCTTCCGCATTTTCTGGCATATATGGTGTTCCATCACTATTTACTAATATTTGTGTTGGTATAAGCTCTATTTTGTAATCTTCTGCAATTTCTGCATACCTTACAGTGTCTACATATCTTACAATTGCCTTTCCTTGCATTTCGTTATTTACTGCCTTTAATGCTGGTGCCATTTGCCTACATGGCATACAATAATCTGCACCAAAATCTATGATTATTGGTAAATTATATGACTTTAGTTTTTCCCAGTCAATTTTTTTAGTTACTTTTAGTGTAAAATCTTCATTAACCTCTTCTTGTTGAATCTCAGCTACATTTTCTTCTTTTTCTTTTTGAAAATTCTTTATTAGCCACACACATAGAATCAAAAATGCAACTACTATTATAATTATAATTGATCTTTTATTCACTTATTTTCTCTCCTTATATCTTATCTTGTATAATGCTTGTATATAGCATTAAGTATGCTATTGTTAGTAAAAATCCTCCTAGCACATCACTTGTATAGTGTACCCCTAAATAAATTCTGCTAAAACCTATTGCTATTATTAACAATGTTAATAATACAATTAGAGACCATTTTATGTATTTATTTTTTATATTTTTATAAACTAAATATATTATAAATCCATAAAATGCCATACTCGCCATAGAATGCCCTGATGGAAAGCTATATCCACTTTCTTCTATTAATTTATATTCAATTGGTCTTGGTCTTTGAAATATGCTTTTAATAGATAAATTTAAGATACTTTCCATTAATAAATTTATTGCTATTGCTATTCCTATTTTTTTATTTTTTATTACTAAAAATAAAATAGCTGTAATTGTAATCAAACAAATTGCCCCACCAAAATTTGTAATAAATTTAGCACAAACTGTTAAAGTGTCTGACATTAAATAATTAATAATAAAATTATGTCCTACAATATCTGCTTCCATTATTTCTTTATGAAATACACTTTTAGCAAATATTAAAAATCCTATTATGCAAATTACCGAAACAACAACTTTCCAGTTTTCAGCAAAAAGTTTTCTTATTTTACTATCTCCCTTTTTCATATATTTCCTCTCTAATTGAAGTTGTTTAACATATACCTAGCAATTTCTATATTTTTATAATTTTTATTACCTGTTGGAGTATTATATAGTTTAAGAGAAATTATTCCAGCATCAATTCCTGTATCTTCTGTTACATTTATTTCAAAATACTCACTTGGTATGTCCTCATTTACAACTATATCATAATATTCTTTTGGTGCTTCTATTATTCCATCTTGAGTTTCACTCATCATTTCTGTTTTAAATACATCAATTCTAGTACAATCTTTTGCTAAAATATAATCCTTCCCATTATTAAATCCATATCCAACTCCATATATTGAAGGATTACCATTCACATTATATATAACAATTATAATTTCATCTCTTATACCATTTTTAGCATTTGAAACAAAATTATCTAAAATTTCTTTACCATATACCTTATTTCCTACTGCATCATACACGAAATATCCTTTATTTACAGCACTTTCTACTGGAAATTCTTCTGGTATTTCTTTTAACTTATTTATAAAATATTCTGAATTTTCTGATATTTCTATTTCTTCTTCTACTTTTTTATCCTTCATAAATATATTTAATATAAATATTGTAATTAAAGCTATAATACAAGCTGTAATTATAATTCCTATTATTATTGTTGGTTTTTTACTCATTTTTTTGCTCCTTTGAACTTTTATATTTTCTATAAATAATTTTATATCTGTTTAAATTCATCATGTGTTAAATTATTATTTTCATCTATTTTAAACTTTATCTCCTGTATTGTACCAAATAATCCAAAAGCATTTGGCATCCACTGAAATTTATATTCTCCATTTAGCAATTCACCATATTTCTTTCTTATATCAAATTCCATAATAACTGTTTTACTTTCTTCATCTACAGAATGCATTTCTTCACTCTCGTTTGAATCTGAAACTTTTATTAATTCTTCCCATTCAAAACTAGGATTTTGGGGTCCTAAATATCCAGCTGTTGAGTTTTCTGTATTCTCTCCAATTACTCTACTTGGGTCAAACGTAGGTTCTACATAGTTTTCATTTTTCTTTAAAATTGACTATCTAATCTTTGTCAAGTACTTTTTTATAAATTTATTATATTATTTTTTTGTATGGCAAACAAGCGAAAATGATATATTTTTTTAAAATTGTATCTTTTTCACTTCTTTTATGATAAAATTCTTATTTTTCTTATTTCATCTATTGCTCTATTGTTTTCTTGCAATATACTAGCCATATCTGATAAGTTTTTCACATTAGCATGATCTTTGTCTACTCCTGGAAATGAGTTCATTGCACTATCTTTTAACTGTCTAGCTAATCTTTCATAATAGTAATCATGTCTATCATCTACTTTGCGTAAATTATTATACAAAGCATCAATTCTTTTTTCTTTATAGTATCCTTTGGCAGCATATCAGCTGTAATATATGGTCTATCAATTTTATAAAAATCTTTTTTCTGTTCGTTATGTATTATTTTTTATTCTTCTTTTCAAAGATTCTTTTTCAAAATACTACATAAGTGTAATTATGTAGTA
>JAAWDU010000049.1 GCA_022793905.1 Clostridia bacterium | reverse complement strand
TAGAAAGATTAGGTTACCTAAGCCTTTCTAGTGTATACTGTTAAAGTATTAATTCTATCGAACCGCCCTGTGCCGAACGGCATGCAGTGGTGGTGTGAGAGGACACTGAATAAAATAATTATTCAGTTCCTACTCGATTGTTATATATTAAAGGTCTAAACCTTTTAAAAACTTAATAAATGATTCTTTTAACTCTGGTCTATTTAGGGTTTCATCAACAGCTGCCATTACAAAACCAAGTTTATCTCCAGAATCAAACCTTTTACTTTTATAATCATATGCGTAAACGCCTTCTTTTGTGTTTACCATAGCATTGTAAGCATCAGTTACTTGAATTTCTCCACCTTTTCCAGGTTTTGTTTTTTCAAGATAAGAGAAAATTTCAGGCATCAAAACATGTCTATCAGAAATTGCTAAGTTTGATTTTGTTTCTTCAATTTGTGGCTTTTCTTGTAATTTTTCAGCTTTATAAAATCCGTCTTCTATTTGTACACCAGAAACATTTCCATATTTTGGTACATCTTTCCAATCTACTTTTTCAACTCCTATTACAGAGCCACCGCATTGTTCATGTTTCTCAATAATTTCTTTTAAACAAGGCTTTTCTCCATGAAAAACAACGTCTCCATAAAGAATGGCAAAAGGCTCATTGCCAATAATATCTTTAGCTTGATAAATTGCATGCCCTAACCCTTTAGCTCCACCTTCTTGTTCTATAAAATGTAGTTTCGCTCCATGAGCTAAATTTGTAACTTGAGGTATAAACTTTTCTTTATCCCTTTCAATAAGAAAGTTAGTAAGTTCTTCATCTTGTGTAAAGTAATCTTGAATTACATCTTTTTTTCTTCCTATAACCATAACAATTTCTTCAATACCAGATTCGACTGCTTCATCCACAATGTATTGAATAATTGGTTTGTCTAGTATAGTAAGCATACATTTTGGAACAGCTTTACATGCAGGCAAAAATCTTGTTGCAAATCCTGCAATTGGTATAACTGCTTTTTTTACACTCATTACGTTTTTCCTCCTTATATTAAGGCAAAAGCCCTATAATGACACTATTTTATAACATTAAATTCGTTTCGTCAATAGTTTGATTTACATAAACATACTATATTAATAGGAAATTAAGAATTTTAATAATTATAATGTTTAATACTTGAATATTGAATAAAAAAATGATACAATTTTTATATAAATTAAACACAAGGAGGAAATAAATGAAAAGACGTGAAGAGGGTAAAGGAATAGCAATAATTATTATCGCAATTGTTGTCATATTAATTGTAGCATTAGGAATGGGAGCTTTATTTGTACTTAATAATCATAGCCAGCTTAAAAAAGAAATTATAACGGCAGAAAATTATGATGAAATTATAGCTAAACTAGATAAAGAACTAGAAGGGCAAGATGATTTGTATTACATAAGTTATTCTGTAATGTACCATATAATGCAAGATGGAATGGCAAGTGCACTTGAGGATGAAGAAAATCAAAACGCAATATATGCTAGCATTTATGGAAAGAGTGTACAAGAGTTAATTGATGAAGGCAAAGATATGATGCAAAAAAATGGTGTTACAGTTGAACAGTTTAAGACAGAATTGAATAAAGTAAGTAATCAGACTATTGAGAACTAATCATATATATAAATATTTGAATATTGTTAAAAAGGGGATAAGTTAAAAATATCTCCTTTTATTTGTATATTTTAGCTACTTTGAAAATAAAAGAAATTTAGTGTAAATGAATAATAGAGCAAAATCTGGAAAAAATATTTATTGATAAGAAAATTTTTGTGCTAAGACAAATTTTGACAAATGTCTTGCACTTTTTATCGCTTTATGATATATTATCATAAATAGGAGAGAATATGATAAACGGAGAGAATGTAAATAATATTAGCATGAATATAAAAGTACAAGAAAGTAGTCGTATAAATATGTATAAAGTTTGCAAAAGAGCAATGGATATTTTTATTGCAATTATAGGGGTTATTGTGCTTTGCCCAATTGTATTAATAGTTTTTATTGCAAATAAAATTGAGGGGGATAAAGGCCCAGTATTTTTCATGCAAAAAAGGATTGGAGAAAATGGTAAATTATTTAGATTATATAAGTTTAGAACAATGGTAGTTAATGCAGATAAGATTTTAATGAAGAAGCTTAAGAATGATAAAGAGTTCAGAGAAAAATATCTAAATTATAGAAAAGTTGAAAATGATGAAAGAATTACTAAAATTGGAAATTTTTTAAGAAAAACGAGTTTAGATGAATTTCCACAGTTTATAAACGTTTTAAAAGGAGAAATGAGTTTTGTTGGCCCTAGGCCATATTTAAATAGAGAAAAAAAGGATATGGATGAATATTATAATTACATTATCAAATGTAAACCAGGAATTACAGGACTTTGGCAAGTTTCTGGAAGAAGCCAAAATACTTTTAAAGAAAGACTTAAGCTTGATTTAGAGTATTACAATAATAGAGGGCTTTGGTATGATATTAAGATAGTTTTTAAGACTGTACTTTCTGTATTTAAAAAAGAGGGTGCGATGTAGGAAAATAAAATATAAAGGAAAGGCGGAATAATATATGTTTGAGGATGAGGACAAAAAAACAATACTTATAGTTGATGATGAGCAGTCTATAATTGATATATTAGTCTATAACTTGAAAAAAGAAGGATATAATACAATTGAAGCAAATGATGGTGTTACAGCTGTGGAAATGGCAATTTCTCAAAAACCAAATTTAATTCTTTTAGATATAATGTTACCTAAGATGGATGGATTAACTGCTTGTAAGAAAATTAAAAGCGCTTTAAATGTGCCTATTCTTATTTTATCTGCAAAGGATGAAGAACTTGATAAAATTGTGGGATTAGAGCTTGGAGCTGATGATTACATAACAAAGCCTTTTAGTGTAAGGGAACTTATGGCGAGAGTTAAGGCTAATTTAAGAAAATCTGATGTTACAACTGTTGCACCAGAAACTAAAGAAAAGAAAGAGGAACATAAAATCGAAGTTGGTGATTTATGTCTTGATGTAGATAGATTTGAAGTAAAAGTAAGAGGAGAAAAAGTTGATTTAACTGTAAGAGAGTTTGAGGCACTTAAATATTTAGCTTTACAACCTCGGACAAATTGTTTCAAGAGAACTTTTACTTGAAAAAGTTTGGGGATATGAGTATTTTGGAGATATAAGAACAGTTGATGTTACTGTAAGGAGAATAAGGGAGAAAATTGAGGAAGATACTACAAATCCACAGATTCTTGTTACTAAAAGAGGTGTAGGATATTACATTGCAAAGCCAGAAGAATAATATACATACAGGATTATAGTAGGGGTGAATTGGTTTTTTTGCTAAGTCGCCCCTACACTAAGGAGAAAGACATAATGTTAAAGGATATACAAATAAAGATAGTTTTAATCTTTTTGCTAATTGGAGCAATAATAATTGGGGCAGTAGGATATGTGAATTATGCTAATTTGCAACCAATAATAGACAGTGTTAAAGATAATAATACTGATTTAGTTAAGTATCAAGAAAATATTAAAGTACTTACTTTATGTGCAATTTGTATTTTTTCACTTATTTCAATACTTGTTCGGAGTGTTTGTAACAAAAAGAATTATTTCACCTATTATAAAACTTATTGATAATGCAAAAAAAATTGCTTCTGGTGAGGACATTGATTCAAATGAAATTGAACATGGTAAAAGTGAAAATGAGGTTGATGAGCTAGTAAATGCTTTTTATATGATGACAAAAGAATTAAAGGGAAATTTAAGTGAGGTTTCAAGAAAGAAAAATCAAATTGAAACTATTCTTTTACATATGACAGATGGAATTATTGCTTTCAATATGGAAGGAAAGATAGAACTTATAAATCCAGCAGCAACAAGACTTTTAAGACTTATGCCTGAAGAGGACAGCTTTGAGAAAATTTTTACTAAACTAGGTGTAGATATAAATCTAGAAAAGATTATCTATCTAGAAAATTGGACTTCTTCAGAAGAGAGAGTAACTATTGGCGATACACATACTCATATGCATTTTGCACCTTTAAAGAATGATGAGGATATTCCAACAGGTGTAATTGTTGTTATACAAGATATTACTGAACATGTTAGGTTAAGTGATATGAGGAAAGAATTTGTAGCAGATGTTTCTCATGAGCTAAAAACACCAATTACATCAATAATGAGTTATGCAGATACATTGCTTGAGGATGAGTATGATAAAGAAACACAAGATAAGTTTTTGAATGTTATTGCAACAGAAGGAAGAAGAATGGCAAAACTTGTTAAAGATTTACTTGCTCTTTCAAGATATGATAATAATGAAATGAAAATTGAAAAAGTTGAGTTTGACTTAGGCGAACTTGTAAAACTTTGTCAAGAAAAGGTTCAGTTTGAATTTGAGAAAAAAAAGCAAATTGTAGAATGTTTCGTAACTGCTAATGTTCCAGAGGTATATGCTGATAAAGACGGAATTGAAAGAGTTGTTCTAAATATTTTAACTAATAGCATTAAATACACAAAAGAGCGGTGGAAATATTAAGATTTATGTTGGATTTGTATATAATGATGCATATATAAAAATTATTGATAATGGAATTGGAATCCCAGAAGAGGATTTGTCTCGCATTTTCGAAAGATTTTATAGAGTAGATAAGGCAAGAACCAGAGAGATGGGAGGCACCGGACTTGGACTTTCCATTGCAAAAGATATTTTAGATAAAAATGATGGAAGTATAGATATAAAGAGCAAAAAGGGTGAAGGAACAGAGGTGGTAATAAAAGTGCCTACAAAAAAGTAGAGTTAAACTTGATTATTTAGGATAATTGATATATAATATAAATATTAATTTCTTTAAGAAAGGTAGTAATTTTTGTATGAGTGGTTTAGAAACTAAAAACAATTTAAAAGAAATAATTGAATGGGTGCTATGCATTTTAATTGCAATAGTTCTTGCTCTCTTGGTAAGACATTTTGTATTTACACCAACTGTTGTAAGACAAACTTCAATGAAAACTACGATGGAGCCAGGAGATAGATTGATTCTTGATAGACTTAGTATTACTATGAAAAAGGAGATTAATAGAGGAGATATAATAACATTTGAAAAACCAACAAATGCTGATACTAATACAAATTCTGACCAAAATAATCCTATTGCAGTTTATGAAAATGAGCCTACTAATATATTTTCAAAATTTACTTATTATGTGCTAGAAGTGGGAAAAGAGAGTTATATTAAAAGAGTAATCGGTGTTGCAGGAGATAAGATTTTGATACAAGACCGGTAAAGTTTATATAAATGGAGAAGAACAGAATGAAGTATATTTACATGGCAATGAAACACCGAGAAAAGGTCCATTTTATGATTTTACAGTACCTGAAGGCTATGTGTTTGCTATGGGGGATAATAGAGCTGCTAGTAGCGATTGTAGAGCTTTTGGATGCATTCCAGTTGATAAAATAGAAAGTAAAGTTTGGATAAGGTTTTGGCCATTTGATAAATTTGGAAAGGTTCTAGATTAATGAAGAACAAGCAGATAGAAGAGCTTTTGAGTAATGCAATTGAAAACAAAAGAATAATTAATGGATATATTTTTTCTGGAATTAGTAAAAAAACGGGAAATTATAAGTATGCAAAAGAATTTGCTAAGATGATTTTGTGTTTAAATAAAGAAGGAACAGCTTGTAATAATTGTAAGGCGTGTTTAATGTTTGATGAAGGAAATCATTCTGATTATTATGAAATAAACAAAGAAACAAATGAGACCATTAAAGTGGATGAAATTAGAGAAATGCAAATGAAAATTTTGGAAAAGCCTATAACATCTGAAAAGAAGGTTTATATTATAAATCATGCTGAAAATATGACAAAAGAGGCTCAAAATTGTTTACTTAAAACTTTAGAGGAACCACCAGAATTTGTTACAATAATATTAGTTTCAAATAATGACAATAATATACTTATTACAATAAAATCAAGATGTGCTAAAATTCAATTTACTGAGGAAAGTTTCGAGGAATTTACAGAGGATGAGAAAGAAAGGTATAATGCTTTAGAAGAGATTTTTGGAAATGTAGATAAATATTCTAGTGTAGATTTATTAAACAAAATTGAAATTTTGTATAAAGATAAGGATAATATTTTAGAGAATTTAGAGTTTATAAATATGATTTTATTTGAAAAATCAAAGTCAGATGTCAGATATTTAGGATATATTGATTATATTGAAGAAACAAAGAGGAAACTTAAGGCAAATAGCAATTTTGATATGTGTATAGATAATATGATTTTGAAAATCTGGGAATAGGAGAAATCTATGGTAACTATAGTTGGTATCAGGCTTAAAAAAAATGGTAAAGTTTACTATTTTGACCCTGAGGATAAGAAATTAAATGTTGGTGATTTTGTAATTGTAGAGACTTCGCTTGGAGAAGAATTTGCAGAAGTAGTAATTGCAAATAAAGAGGTAGATGAAAGTAAAATTGTTGCACCTCTTAAGCCTATAGAAAGAATTGCAACAGAGAAAGATATACATCATAATGAGGAAAATAAAAGGAAAGAAAAAGAGGCTTTTGGTATTGCAATTAAAAATATTAAAAAACATAAACTAGACATGAATTTAATAAATGTTGAATATAAATTTGATAATAGTAAGATTTTATTTTACTTTACCGCTGATCGGAAGAATTGACTTTAGAGAACTTGTAAAGGATTTGGCTGCTATTTTTAAAACAAGAATAGAACTTAGACAAATTGGAATAAGAGATGAGATAAAGAGAATGGGAGGATGTCGGAATTTGTGGAAGAGAACTTTGCTGTTGTTCACACCTTGCAAATTTTGAAACTGTTTCTATAAAAATGGCAAAAGAGCAAAATTTATCTCTTACACCTTCTAAGATATCAGGAGCCTGTGGAAGGCTTATGTGCTGTCTAAAGTATGAACAAGATGTATATGAGGAGAAAATAGCAAAACTTCCAAGAGTAGGAGCAATTGTTAAGACAGAGGAAGGAGAAGGTACTGTTGAAAATGTAGAGACACTAAAAGAAGTTGTTAGAGTGAAGATAGTAAATAAAGATGAAACAAAATTTAAGAAATTTAATGTAAAAGATATTGAAATTATTAAAGATGCTCAAGAAGAAGAGGAAGATGTTCTTAATGACAATGATTTGAAAGAACTAGAAAAGCTAGAAGAATTAGATAAGAAAGACATGAATAATTAGAGCTAGTAATGAACATACGAAAGGTGGTGATTTTAGATGGCTTATAAGATTAACGAAAACTGTATTTCTTGTGGAGCTTGTGCAGCAAATTGCCCAGTAGAATGCATTTCTCAAGGAGAGAATAAATTTGAAATCAATAAGGATTTATGCATATCTTGCGGAACTTGTGCAAGCGTTTGCCCAGTAGGTGCACCAGAAGAAGAAAAATAAAGAAAGCGCTTGAGAGCGCTTTCTTGCTTATAAAGGTACAAATATAATTGAAGGATTGATATACATTGGATACAAAAGATTTAGTTAAGAGTGAAGTTGAAAAATATGCGGAATTTAATTTAATAAGGTATGCTCAAGTATGGGAAGATGCAGACGTATTACTTAAGGCATTAAAAATAGATGAAAGTGATAACATTTTATCTATTGCATCTGCTGGTGAAAACATACTTAGCATGCTTCTTTCTAATCCAAATAAAATTTATGCAATAGATTTGAATAAAAATCAAATTGCTTGTTTTAAATTTAAAATTGCTTGCTATAAATATTTGAAATATGAAGAATGTATGGAACTAATAGGAGTATTTGATTCTAGTGATAGACTAAAAATTTATAAAAAAATAGAAGAAAAATTATCTGATGATGTAAAAGCATATTTTGATAAAAATATTGAATTTATTAAAATGCGGAATAATTAATGAACGGAAAATTTGAAAATTATTTTAATATTTTTAGGAAAAAAGTTCTTCCATTAATTCATAATAAAAAAACTATAAAAGAATTATTAGAGAAAAAAACTAAAGAAGAAAGATATGAGTTTTATAATAAAAAATGGAATAATTTTAGGTGGAAATTATTATTTAAAATATTTTTTTCTAAATATATTATGGGAAAGTTTGGAAGGGATAAGGCCTTTTTTAGATATGTGAATACAAAAGTTTCTGAAAATATTTTAAATAGGACAAGGTATGCACTAACTGAACTTGATACTTCTGAAAATTCTTATTTGCATTATATAATTAATGGAAAATATGAAAAAATTTTACCTATTGCGTATAGAAAAGAAAATTTTAATATGATTAAGGAAAATATTGATAAAATTATTATACTTTCAGAAACAGTAGAAGGATTTTTAGAAAAAAATGATACAGAAAAAATTAATAAATATAATTTAAGTGATATTTTTGAATATATGAGTGATGACGAAATGTGCAATATTTTTAAAAAAATATTAAATAAATCACCTATTGGTACGAAAGTTGTGTATTGGAATATGTTATCACCTAAAAGAGCTTCAAAATATTTTGAAAAATTATTATATAAAGAAGAGGAGGCAAAAAAGCTATTTAAGGAAGATAAAGCATTTTTTTATAGTGATTTTATTATTGAGGAGATCAAATAGAAGATGAGAAATATTGAATGGAAGAGTATTTTTATAGTAATTTTTCTATTAATTTTAGATTTGATTTTTCTAAAACTAATGGAGAAAAAAACTAATATAAATAGCGAATTAAAAAGAAAATTATTTCATGTTTCAATGGGAATAGTTATGCTTATTTTTCCATATATTTTTAGATTTTCTATTTCTGTTTTTGTGCTTGCAATTTTTTCTTTAATTATTTTAGTTATTTTAAAAAATACGAAGCTAAAAGATAGCTTTGGTACTATTTTATATAGTGTAAATAGAGAATCACTAGGAGAAATATTTTTTGTAATTTCTGTTCTTTTAATTTTTTATTTATCTAAAGGAGATAAAATTTTATATAGCATTCCAATTTTAGTATTAACTTTTGCTGATAGCAGTGCAGCACTAATTGGGAAAAATTATGGAAAAAGGGATTTAGCAGAAGCTAATGAAGATACAAAAAGTTTAGAAGGAAGTTTTATATTTTTTATAGTTGCTTTTATGTGCAGTTTAGTTCCTCTTTTATTGTTTACAAATGTAGGAAGAGAAGAAACTTTAATAATTAGTGCAATTATTGGTTTTAATGTTAGTTTAATTGAAATGATTTCACATTCTGGAAATGATAATATACTAATACCTATTACAAGTTTCGCTTTGCTAGTAACGCATTTAGAACTTGAGGTAGAGGTATTAAGAATTAATTTATTGATTTTATTTGCTATTTTTATTATTATCAGAGCCTCAAATAAAGTAAAGGCATGGAGTAAACTTGCACTTGTAGAAGCATTTGCTATAGGATATTTAACAGTGAGCCTATATGGAATATATGCATTAATTCCTCCAATTATTCTATTTTTGACTTGCATGAGATTTCCTAAAATTGGAGAAAATGAAAAGAATAATTTATATGATGCAAGAATTATTGAAACTAATGTGCTTGCAGGAATTATAATTTGTGCTATTGCTAAAAATACAGGGGAATTTGCAGAGCTTTTTATGATTTATGCATTAGCATATAGCATGCATTTGACAATTAATACTTTTGTAAGATTAAAATATTATTTTAATTTAAGTGAAATAAAATGTGTATTTTATTCATTTATAAAAGGAGTATGTTTTATATTTTTACCAAGTTTAATTATTCAAAAAATAATATTTGGATACATTCCAAATATTTATACAAATATTTTTATGCTTTGTATTTTATTTTTAAGTACAATTTTTATAATGCTTCAAAAAAGAGATGTTAAAGAAGAGAAAATTACTATAAAAAATGGATATATACACATGAAGATTGTATTTTTATTGATTCTTGTGACTTTTATTTGTACGAAAATATTTTGAATTTAATTTTGGAGGATATATGGAATTTAAGTTAGTTTTTGAAAATAAAGATATTAAAATAATTTTACTAGAAAATAATGAAGAAAAGGGAAGTGCCATTTGTTATTTTGAAGATACTCCAATATTAAATAATGGAAATATAGGTGCAATTGGAGAATTTAAGTGTGAAAATAAAGAATATGGAGTTCATTTACTAAAAAAATGCGAAGAGGTTTTAAAAGAAAAGGGGAGAAAATTTATTGTTCTTCCAATGAATAGAGACACTTGGCATAAATATAGGGTACTAAAATATACAAGCGGGGAAGATAGTTTTTTGCTTGAGAATGTAAATCCAATGAAAGATAATGAAATATTTTTAAATGCAGGTTTTAATGAAATATTTACATATACTTCTACAAAGGGAAAATTAGCTGAAAGTTATAAATCACAGAGTTTAGATTTATTAGAAGAAAAAATAAAAGAAAATAATATTACTATTAGAAAATTCGATAAAAACAATTATATTAATGATTTAAAAGAAATTTATGATATTACAATAAAAAGCTTTGAAAAAAATCCTTTTTATATAAAAATTTCAGAAGATGAATTTCTAAAACAATATGAAGAATATATAAAAATGGTAGATGAAGAACTTATTTTGATTGCTGAAAAAGACGGAAAGGGAATTGGATTTGTATTTTGTATACCAGATTTTAATGAAATGAAAACTAAACGGAAAAACAGAAACGATTATTATGAAAACAGTTGCAAGCTTGCCAGAGTTTAGAGAGTTTGCAATTGGAAATATATTATTTAAAAAAATTGCAGAAATTGCTGAGAATAAAAATTTTAAGAATTGGATTTTTGCATTTATGTATAGTAATAATTCATCTCAAAAAATGGCTAAAAGAAATAATACAAAAATAATTCGAAAGTATGCTCTTTATGGAAAGGAGATTACACAGTAGATGTCTGGTAATAAAAATTTAGTAGAAAAATTAATTATTAATTTTGAAAAAAATCCAAATAAAATATGTTTAATACAAAATAGCGAAAAAATAAATTATAGAGAATTATATTTTAAGGTATTAAATTATAAAGAACATTTTGAAAAAGCGGGAATAAAAAATGGACAGAAAATACTTGTTTTAATAAATATGAGCGTAGAACTTTATATTACTTTGTTAGCTATTTGGAGTATTGGGGCAATTCCATGTTTTATGGATGCAGGTTTTATTAAAAATAATATAAATAAGAATAAATTCGAAGAAATCGATGGAATAGTTCGGAGATATGAAATATATTTTGTATTCTAATATAAATTCTAATTTGAAAAAATTAAATATTAAAATAAATATAGAAAAAATTAAAAAGATAAAAAATGAAAATAAATTAATTATCCAAAAATTAGAAGAAAATTATCCAGCAATTTTAACATATACGAGTGGAACTACTGGAAAACCTAAAATAGCAGTAAGAAGTCATGAGTTCTTAGAAAAACAAGGTGAAATATTAAAAAATACAATTAATTATGAAGACGAAGACATTGAAATTTCAACTATGCCAATTTTTACATTATCAAATATAAATGCTGGAATAACTACAGTTATTGCTGATACAAATTTTTCGAATTTAGGAAAAACAGAGGCAAAAAAAATAGTTAATCAAATAATTAGAGAAAAAGTAAATAGAATAATGTCTGCACCAAAATTTTTAGAATTAATTTGTGATTATTGTATTAAAAACAATATTAAATTAAATTCAGTAAAAAAGGTTTTTACAGGAGGAGGAGCAGTTTTTGTTGATTTTATAGAAAAATTAAAAAAGATTTTCGAAAATGCAAAAATTATAACGATATATGGTTCGACAGAAGCAGAGCCAATTTCTAAATTAGATATATCTGATATGTCACAAGAAGATATTTATAAAATTGAAAATGGATATGGAATTTTAGCAGGGAATGTATGTGGAGTAAATAAGTGCAAAATAATTAAAACTGGTATAAAAGAAATAGGAGAAATAAGCGAAAAAGAATTTGAAAAAATGCAGGTTGTGCTAGGAGAAATTGTCGTATCAGGAGACAACGTTTTAAAAGGATATTTGAATGGAATAGGAGATAAGGAAAATAAATTTTCAGTAGAAAATGTTAAATATCATAGGACTGGCGATTTAGGTTTTTTTGATGAAGAACGGCAAATTATGGCTTAGAGGTAGAATAAAAGAACCATATTTTAATATAGAATCTGCATTACATGCAAAATTTAATATAGGAAAAACAGCGGTTTTTAAATATAATGATAAAATTATTTTAGTATTAGAAAAAGGAATTAAAATTAATGAAAACGAAATAAAAACGGCAATTAATTTCGAAAAAATTAGTGAAATAAAATATGTAAATAAAATTCCAGTTGATAAAAGGCATAGTACAAAAGTAGATTATAATGAATTAAAAAAATTGTTAAAATTGTAAGGAGAAAATATGAGCTTTTTTAAAAAATTATATATATATCAAAAAGAACGTTTTCCAATATTAATTTATGGAATATATATTTTTTGTATAGCTTTTGCGGTATTTTGTTTTTGTAATTATTCTGGGAATTTAGAAATCAATTATTATAAATTAATTCCAATGTTTTTTGTAGCATTTTTACAATTTTTTATTATTAGAATTATGGACGAATTTAAAGATTATGAAGAAGATTGCAAATATAGACCATATAGACCTGTGCCAAGAGGAGTTATAAGTTTAAATGAATTAAAAACTTTATTTATTATAAGCATGATAGTTCAAACAATTATTACTCTATTTTTAAATTTTAGTGGTTTTATTTGGCTTTGGATATTATGGATATTTTTCTTTATTATGAGCAAAGGATTTTTTATAAAAAAGTTTATAGATAAACATTTATTATTAGAAGTTTTTTTAGATGAAATTATAATAATATTTTTAGGAATATATTTAGCAAGTTTTATTTATATTGGAAAAAATATATGGATAATTTTATCTATATTATATATAGTGTCATGGGTAGTAGAAATTGCAAGGAAAATAAGAGCGAAAGAATCAGAAGAAGAAGGAGTTAAAACATATACTCAGGTATATGGAATACCAAAGGCAATTTTTATATTATTTATTTTAGAAACTTTATTAATGATATTTTCAGTTAGAATATTTTTTAATATTAAAATAATGTATTTAATAATTTATTTTTTATTAAATATTATTAATTTATTATTTTTAATTAATAAAACGAAAAAATTAGCAAAAATGACAGAATTATTTGCAAATATTTATATTATTATTATTTATTTAAGTTTTGGATTATTAATTATCTAGAAAGGTAAAAAATATGGAATATGTAATTGAAAGCACAAGTAAAAATTATGAACTAATGGGAGGAAAGGGAACAGCATTAGCAAAGATAGAAAAAATAAGCTTTGCAGTATCTCCTTGGTTTTGCGTATCATATAAAGGGTTCTCTATAGAAAATAAAGAAATACTAGAAGAAGCAAAAAAAGAGATAGAAGAAAAATTAAGTGAATTTCCAGATGATAGTTTTTTTGCAGTTAGGTCATCAGCAAAAGTGGAAGATTCAAAAGAAAATTCATTTGCAGGGCAATTTGATACTTTTTTGTATGTAAAAAAGGAAGAAGTTATAAATAAAATAAATGAAGTATATTTATCAGCTTTTTCTGATAGAGTAGAGAACTATAGAAAACAAAATAATATAGAAAATATAGATATACCTTCTGTAATTGTGCAAAAACAAATTAATTCAGAAAAAGCAGGAGTTGCTTTTGGTGCTAATCCTATAAATTCCAATATAAAAGAAATTGTGATTTCTGCTGTTTTCGGACTTGGGAATAGTTTGGTTGATGGAACAGCTATGGCAGATAGCTATATGATTATAGGGAAAAAAATAGATAAAAAAATAGTCAGAAAAGATTATTATAGTAAATTCGAAAATAATTCTGTTGTACTAAAAAAGCTAGATGAGGAGAAAGCAGAAAAGCAGGTTTTAACAGATGAAGAGATAATTGAAGTAAAAGAATTAGTAAAAAAAGCAAATGATTTTTTTGGTAGATTTCAAGATATAGAATGGGCATTTGAAAACGGGAAATTATATTTATTGCAATCAAGACCTATAACAACTCTAGGAAGTGCTAGAAATGAAAATGAGAAAATAAATTTATTTGATAATAGCAATATCGTTGAAAGTTATGGAGGAACAACAACTCCTCTTACATTCTCCTTTATTAGAACAGTGTATGAAAATGTTTATATTGAGCTTTGCAAAATTTTTAATGTGAAACAAGAAAAAATAGAAATGAATTCTCAAATATTCAAGAACATGCTTGCTCTAATCGAAGGAAGAGTTTATTATAATTTATATGGTTGGTATGCACTTATTTCACTATTTCCTGGAATTGGAAATAATAGAAAATTTATGGAGCAAATGATGGGAGTTAAAGAATCTTTACCAGAAGATTTATTTCCTACTTTAGAAACTACTTTTAAAGATAAATTAGGATATATTAATACTGGTTTTGGGCTAATAAAGGGATTTTTTACTATACGAAAAATGACAGATAAATTTTATTTAAGATTAAATGATGCTCTTCAAGATAAAGATATAGATAATATGGACTTATATGAATTGCATGACTATTATTATGAACTAGAACAAAAGCTTTTACATAAATGGGATGCACCATTAGTGAATGATTTTTTAGCCATGATTTTTTATGGAAGACTTAAAGCTGAATGCATGAAAATATTTAAAGATGAGGGAGAAGCAGTACATAATGACCTCTTGTGTGGAGAGGGCGGAATAATTAGCAGTGAGCCTGCAAAAAGAATAAAAGAATTAGCAGGTATTGTAAAAGATAATTTTGAATTAATTGATTTATTAAAAAAAGAAGATTTATTATATATAAAAAAAGAACTTCCAAAGTATGAAAAATTTAATCAAAAATTAAATAAATATTTAGATAAATTTTCAAATAGGTGTCTTCAAGAATTAAAGCTAGAAACTGAAACTTTAAAAGAAAATCCAGCAAGTCTATATCACTCTATTGCAAGTTTTGCAGTTAGAATGAATGAAGAAGAAATAAAAAGCATTGATACAGATATTTTAAGAAAAAATGCAGAAAATAAAGTAAAAAAAGAATTAAAATATAAAATGGCAAAAAAGTTGAAATTTAATTTCTTATTAAAAAAGGCAAGATTTACAGTTAAAAATAGAGAAAATCTCAGATTTGAAAGAACAAAATTATTTGGAAGAGTTAGAGAAATATTTTTAAGAATTGGATATATTCTAACATCTATGAATGTGATTGAAGATAAAAGAGATATTTTTTATTTAGAAGTAGATGAGATCTTGAATTTCATAAGTGGTAAATCTACGACTAATAATTTAGATGAATTAATTGAAATAAGAAAAAATCAATATGAGAAATATAGAGAAGAATTACCAGATGAAAGATTTTTTACATATGGTGCTGTGAATATAGGAAATAATTTTAAAAGAGAGAATAAAAATATAGAAGAAAAAAGTGATAAAGTTTTTGAATTAAAGGGAATTGGTGCATCTCCAGGAATAGTTAGAGGAAGAGTAAGGGTTATAAAAAATCCTAAAAATGCAAAGCTTGAAAAAGGTGAGATTTTGGTGTGTGAATATACTGACCCAGGGTGGATAATGCTATTTCCTTCAGCAAGTGGAATACTAGTTGAAAGAGGAAGTTTACTTTCACATTCTGCAATTGTATCAAGGGAACTTGGAATACCAGCAATTGTAGGAATAAATAATTTGCTATCTTGCCTAAATGATGGAGATATGATAGAATTAAATGGAACTAGTGGAGAAATTAAAAAATTGAAGGCAGAATGAAAAAGTATGCGATTTATTATATTAGGGTAAAATATAAAAGAACTTTTGAAAGGAGAGTGTTGTTTCAGTATGGAAAATAGCCATAATGAAAACAAAGACTATTATTCTTGCAATATAGATGATGTATTAAAAGAATTTAAGACAACTAGAGAAGGACTTAGTGATAAAGAGGCTGAAAAACGTCTAAAAGAAAATGGATATAATGAATTAAGTAATAAAAAATTAAAAACAGTATTTGAACTTGTTTGGAAAGAGCTTACAGATCCTATGATTTTAATTTTGCTAGGTGCTGTAATTTTATCTGCATTTTTAAAAGAATGGGTTGAAGCAATTGTTATACTTGTTATTGTATTTGTAAATACGATTATTAGTGTTGTGCAAGAAAAGAAGGCAGAGGCTTCTATAGAAGGACTTAAAAGTATGAATACATCACTTGCTAGAGTTTATAGACAGGGGGAAGATAGTCATATTTCTTCAAAGGAATTAGTAGTTCGGAGATATTGTAATTTTAGAAGCAGGAAGTTTAGTTCCTGCTGATATAAGACTTATAGAATCAGCAAATTTGAAAGTACAGGAAGCTTCACTTACAGGAGAATCTGTACCAGTAGAAAAAGATGCAGATGAAGAAGTTAAAGCACGGAAGCAGTTTGGGAGATAGAATTAATATGGTATATTCATCTTCTCTTGTCACTTATGGAAGAGCAGAGGGAGTTGTTGTTGGAACGGGAATGAATACAGAAGTTGGAACTATTGCTAAGGCTTTAAATGAGGAAGATGAGTTTGATACTCCAATAAAAAGAAAATTAGCTGCGGTTGGAAAAACACTTAGTATAGTTCGGAGTAATTGTATGTATTGTGATTTTTGGAATTGGAATGATATATGGAAGACCAGTTATTCCTCTTCTTATGACTGCAATAAGTCTTGCAATTTCAATTATACCAGAAGGATTACCTGCAACTGCAACAATAGTTATGGCTTTAGGTGTAAAACGTATGGTTAAAGAAAATGCATTAGTCAGAAAACTTCCAGCAGTTGAAACTCTTGGAGGAAGTACAGTTATTTGTTCAGACAAAACAGGTACTTTGACACAAAACAGAATGGTTGTTAAGGAATTAGTAATTGAGGAAGATATCATAAAAAATAGAACAGCTTCTGTAAAAGATATTGAAGATAAAGAAAAATATATGGAGATTGTGTATGCAGGAGCATTATGTAATGACGCATCATTAGATCCTGACCAAAAAGGTGAAATTTTAGGAGACCCAACAGAGGGGGCACTTATATTTCTGGCAGAAGATTTTGGACTTGACCAAGAAGAATTTGAAGAAAAATACCCACGTGAATTTGAAGAACCTTTTGATTCAGATAGAAAAAGAATGTCAACAATGCATAATATAAATGGAGAACATGTCATTTATACAAAAGGAGCAGTAGACGAAATGCTACCACTTTGCACAAAAATTTTAACAAGTAATGGAGAAAGAGATATAACAGATGAAGATAAAGAACAAATTTTAGAATTATCCATAACTATGTCAAAAAAAGCCCTTAGAGTACTTGGATTTGCTAAAAAAATTGCGAAAGAAGTCCCACTTGAAGATGATGAGGATGTTGAATTTGAACTTACTTTTGTTGGTATGTGTGGAATGATAGATCCACCAAGACCAGAGGTTATAAATGCAATAAAGACATGCAAAGAAGCGGGGATTAGAACTGTAATGATTACAGGAGACCACTTAATAACAGCAGAAGCAATTGCAAACGAACTTCGGAATGTGGAAAAAGGGAAGTAAAGCGATGTCTGGTGAAGAATTAGATGATATGTCAGATGAAGAACTAGATAAAATTGTACGGAGATATAGCGGTATTTGCACGTGTTTCTCCAAGTCATAAACTTAGAATAATTCAAAGTCTAAAAAGGACTGGAGAAATTGCTGCAATGACTGGTGACCGGAGTAAATGATGCACCAGCTTTAAAAAATGCAGACATAGGTATTGCAATGGGAATAAACGGAACAGATGTTGCAAAGGATTCAGCAGATATGATACTTTTAGATGATGATTTCACGACAATAATATATGCTGTAAAAGAAGGAAGACGTGTTTATAGAAATATCCAAAAGGTTATACAATTTTTACTTGCAGGAAATATTGCAGAAGTATTAACATTATTTGTTGCAACTTTGTTAAATTGGGAAGCACCAATTCTTGCAATACACATACTTTGTATAAATCTTGCAACAGATTCACTTCCAGCTTTAGCACTAGGTGTTGACCCAGCACGGCAAAGATATAATGAAAGAAAAACCTGTAAGATCTGGTACACTTTTTGAAAAAGCTCTTATTACAAGAGTTGTTTTACATGGATTATTTATAACAGCAGTAACAATTTTAGCATATCAGATAGGACTAAAAACAGATAGTCATATTGTACGGACAGACAATGGCTTTTACTGTACTTAGCATTGCTCAAATGTTCCACGCATTTAATCAACGTTCAAATACAGAATCAATTTTTACATCTGGAAATGGTCACAATAAGTTTCTGCTTTGGGCATTTGTTGCTTCATTTATAGTAATTTTTGCAATACTATTTGTGCCAGTTTTAAGAAATGTATTTTCTTTAACAACACTTAAATATAGAGAATGGGCTATTGTTATTGTACTTTCAATTTTACCAGTGATTTTTGTTGAGATAACTAAATTTCTAAAAAGAAAATTTAAACTTACTATGATTTAACAAAAGAATTGAGCTTGGATAAAAAGGAGGATGCTTATGGAAAAGGATTTTGCTTTAGTAAATGGTGAAAAGATATATTTTTATTTGCAAAGAAAAAATGTAAAAAACATGAACCTTAGAGTGAATATAGATAAAAAAGTTACTCTTTCAATACCTAGAAAAATGCCATTAAATAAAGCAAGAGAATTTGTAAGTACAAAGTTTGAGTGGATAAAAAAACAGCAAGATTTTTATGATAAATTTAGAATGCAAAGAGAAGAACTTAAATTTATATGTGGAGAAACAATTTATTTACTTGGAAATAAATATAAGCTTATGATTATTAACGATTCTAAGAATAGCATGGAGATTAAAGAAAGTATTCTTGAACTTCATATTAAACAAAAATATATAAGTAATAAAAAATATATTGAAAAAGTTTATGATGAACTTTTGAAGGAATATGCAATGCATATTTTAGAGGACTTAGTGATTAAATATCAAAATGTTTTAAGTGAATATAGTATTAAAATTCCTAAAATAGAAATAAGACAAATGAAGGCAAGATGGGGAAGTTGCATGCCTATTAAAAACAAAGTAGTGTTCAATTTAAGTTTGATAAAAACTCCAATTGAATGTATAGAGTATGTTGTCTTGCATGAGCTTTCTCATTTTAGATATCAAAATCATAGTAAGAATTTTTATAGTTTTGTTTCACTATTTATGCCAGATTGGAAAATAAGGAAAAAGATATTAGATGAAGAATTTACAGGTGTAATATAAAAGGAGAAATAGAAATGGTAAGAGAGATTCCAGAGTTTTTGAGAAAAAGGATAGTTCAAGATTATGGAAATGACCTTGAAAGAGAGATATTATCTGGACTTATGCAAGAAAAAAAGGTTACCTTAAGAGTAAACAATTTAAAATCAAATATTGACTTTGTAAAAAATTCTTTAAAGTTAGCAGATATTACATATAAAGAATGCAAATGGTATGATAATGCATTAATTATAGAAAATGCAAATGAGGAAAAAATTAGAAAATTAGAAAGTTACCAAAAAGGTGAAATTTATATGCAGAGTTTGTCTTCAATGCTACCTCCTTTAATACTTGAGCCTAAAAAGGATGAAAATATTTTAGACATGACTTCTGCACCAGGGGGAAAAACAACCCAAATTGCTAGTATTTCTAGAAATAATGCAATGATTACTGCATGTGAAAAAAATAAAATAAGATTCGAAAAATTAAAATATAACATAGAAAAGCAGGGTGCTAGAGTTAATTTGCTTCAAACCGACGCAAGGGAACTTGATGAGTATTTTTCATTTGATAAAATTTTACTAGATAGCCCATGTAGTGGAAGCGGAACTGAAAATGTGTTTTCAGAAAAGTTCACTGATGAACTACTTAAAAGAACTGTGAAGCTTCAAGAAAAATTACTTGAAAAAGCAATGAAAATAGTGAAAATTGGTGGAGAAGTTATATATTCAACTTGCTCTATATTAAAAATAGAAAATGAAGAAATAATAGATAAAATCGTTAAGAAATTTGAAGCAGAAGTGATAGAAATAGAAGAACCTGAACGGAATAGAGTTTTTACCTGTGAATTTGAAGCGGTTCTATTTGTGTTAAACCAAATAGTGAATATGAGGGCTTTTTTGTTTCAAAGATTAAACGTATGAAGTAACTCTTAGCAAATTTATGAATAAGGAGAGTATATGGAAAATGTTGTATTAATAATAGGAGCAATGGAAGATATTGAACTTTGCTATTTGATAAATAAGCTTATGAATAAAAAGGAAATTCTATACCAAGGTTTTAAATTTTATGAAGGAGAAATGCTTAAAAATAAAATTGTGATTTGCGAATGTGGTATAGGAACAATAAACTCTGCAACTGCTTTGACTATTTCCATAGAAAAATATAAACCTAGAATTATAATAAATAATGGTCTATCAGGAGGCTATACAGAAGAAATAAGAAAAGGAGAAATAGTTGTAGGAGTTGATGTTATAGATATTACAGTACTTGATTATAAAGGAACTGGAAATACTATGGAAGATTATGAAATAACAACTTTCTTGCATGGTGAATCAAATAAAATTGTTATGCCCAAAGCTTGTAATAAAATTATAAAATTAATAAGGCGAAATTTTGAAAATGAAAAATTGCATTTTGGTAGACTTGCTAGTGGAAATATCTGGAATAAAAATAAGGAAAGAATCCAATATATACATAATAAATATGGAGCAATTTGTGAAGATATGGAAAGTATTTCTATATATAAAGTTGCGGATATATATAAAATTCCAGCAGTTTGTATAAGAGGAATTTCTAATAATGAAATTTTAGATGAACCATATGATTATTTAGTTTCTGATAAAATGCAAAAATTTACAGAAAGGCTAATTGAACTCATTTGTAAATAAGCAAAAATTATAAGAGCAAAATCCCAGATAGTCTCTGGAATTTTGCCAAATTAATTAATTTGTAATTTCTTGTTATTTTTTTTTAAGTTTGTGATTTTCTAAAGAAGTTTCTAAATAATTAAGTATATGCAAAACATTAGGATTGTTAGCTTGAAGATAAAAAATATTACTGTTATCTTCAGTTTCAAAAACTTCTATTTGAATAAATCCAATACTTTTTCCTGTTATCTCATTCAAGAGAAACACCTCTTTTCTTTTGTATATTCGCACAATGCATAATGCTAAATTATTATAGCAAAGTGAAAATTCAAAGTAAAGTATACGACAAAAAAAGATAAAATTTTACAATTTTTATTGACTTTCTAGCTCATTAATAAAATTTTCTAGCATTTTTTCCATTGGAACATCTAACACTTTGCATATAGCATAGAACTCATATTCTTTCACAATACGTTTTCCAGATTCGATATTTTGCAAAGATGGTTTAGGAATGTCAATTCCAATTAGTTGAAGCATATTTGATAGTTGATATAGAGAAAGATGTTTTTCTATTCTTAAACATTGTATTTGATTTCCAATAACATTTAACTTACCATTATATTTTTTGACATTATTTGTTTTTCCATTCATTTTATAAAAATATTCCTTTTTTATATTGATTTTATACTAAAAGTATGTTATATTCGTATTATCCATAATACGAAGGCGAAAATATTTACCTTTGTGGGAGGGAATAAAAATAGTTTGTCTTGTTTGGTTTTTTCTATTTTTATTCCTTGCCATAAGGGAGATAAAAATATTATTACCAAACTAAAGATATTAATGTTAAAAATAAAAAATAAATGAAAAAAGAAAGGAAAACCAAACCAAATGAAAACCAAAAAAGGAAACCAAAGCAAGAGCGAAAGAGGAATAACCTTAATCGCTTTAATAATCATGATAGTAATCATCGTAATACTAGGAGCAGTGACAATAAGAGGACTAGTG
>JAAWDU010000048.1 GCA_022793905.1 Clostridia bacterium | reverse complement strand
GTAATTTTTTGTTTACTTTTTTCGAAAGATAATATACAATTGTAATAGAAAACAAAAGAATTAACAAGGAGGGCTTTTGCTCATGAAAATTTTGATGCTCACATGGGAGTATCCACCTAGGATTGTAGGAGGAATATCAAAGGTTGTATATGATTTGTCAGGAAGATTAATTAAAGATGGACATGATGTTACAGTTGTAACTTATAGAGAAGGAAATGCACCATATTTTGAAGTTGATAAAGGTGTAAATGTATATAGAGTAGATAACTATATGATAAATTCAAATAACTTCATAGACTGGATTTTACAACTGAATTTTAAAATGATAGCAAAAGCGAGTGAAATTATATCAAAACAAGGAAAATTTGACATAATACATGCACATGATTGGCTTGTTGCAAGCTGTGCAAAAACATTAAAAGATGCATATGATATACCAATGACGGCAACAATACATGCAACAGAAAGTGGAAGAAATAGTGGAATAAGAGATGAAACACAAAGATATATAAATGATACAGAATGGATGCTTACATATGAAGCAACAGAAGTTATAGTTAATAGTAATTATATGAAATGTGAACTTCAAAGATTATTTGGTTTACCATTTGAAAAAATAAGTGTAATACCAAATGGAATTAATATGAGTATGTATAATGGAATTGAAAAAGATTATGATTTTAGAAGAAAAGTAGCATCTGATAATGAAAAAATCATAATGTATGCAGGAAGGCTAGTTTATGAAAAGGGTGTACAAAATTTGATTTCAGCCGCTCCAAAAATACTTTCTGGATATCATGATACAAAATTTGTAATTGTGCGGTAAAGGTGGAATGTATGATGAGTTAAAAGCACAAGTAGATTATCTTCGGAATAGGAAATAAAGTATATTTTACTCGGACAACTTCCATATAAAGATTTGTGCAAAATGTATAAATCAGCAGATGTTGCAGTGTTCCCGAGCACGTATGAACCATTTGGAGTAGTTGCAATTGAAGCAATGTATGCAGGTATTCCAACAGTTGTTTCTGATATAGGGGGACTAAATGAAATTGTAAACCATGGAGTTGATGGTATGAAAACATATGCTGGAAATCCAAATTCAATTGCAGATTCAGTTCTTGCAGTATTATATGACCACCAACTTGCTGATAATATTTCAAAAAATGCAAAAGCCAAAGTAAAAAATATGTACAATTGGAATAAAATTGCTCAAGATACACACTTTATATATCAAAAAGCAATTTGCCAAACAATGGCTGAAAGACAAAAGAATCAAATGGCACAAGAGAGTGCAAGAAAGACTAAAAAAGCAAAAACAAAGGGAACACTTCTTACTTTCAGAGGCCGAGAAGCTTTGGCATAGCTTTTATATAGAAAGGAAAGTGAAAGCATATGAATGTATATGATACAGCAAATCAGCTTGCAAAAGAGCTAAGAACTTCAGAAGAATATTTAGATTATAAAAAAATAAGAGAAGAGCTAGATAGAAATCAAGAAGTAAAAGCAAAGATAAGGGAGTTTGAAGAAAAAAGATATGATGTACAATTAGAAGCTTTAAAAGGAGAAGAGCAAGAAAAAACAAAATTAGAAGAAATGCAAAAAATATATATAGAGCTAATGGCAGATGAACTTGCTAGAACATATTTTGAAGTAGAGTTAAAATTTAATGTACTACTTGCAGATGTAAATAAAATAATTGCAGAATCAGTTCAAGATGTGATAAAATAAAGATTATCCCTTAAGGAGTGTGTTTAGCAGGCTAACCCCTTTAGGGATATTAGTTTGAACAGAGTTAAGGAATGGATGAAAATGAGTAAAAAATGGCAATATATAGAAAATAATATAGAAGAAGCTAGAAAAATAGCTGAAAGGTATAATATAAGTTTTTTAATTGCACAGATAATTGCAAATAAAAAGTTAAGTGATGAGAAAATAAAAGTGTTTCTAGAACCTACAAGAGAAAATTTTTATGATCCATTTTTATTACCAGATATGGAAAAGGCAGTAGATAGAATTATAAAAGCAATAGAAAAAAAAGAAAAAGTTGTAATCTTTGGAGATTATGATGTAGATGGTATAACTAGCACAACTGTTTTAAAAAAGTTTTTGGAGGAAAGAAATTTAGAGGTAGGGTATTATATACCAAATAGGCTAAAACAAGGCTATGGATTAAATAAAGAGGCTATAAAGCAGATAGTAGACGAAGGATGTACACTTATGATAACCGTGGACTGTGGGATTTCAGGTATAGAGGATGTAGATTATGCAAATAGTCTTGGAATAGATACAATAGTCACAGATCATCATGAACCATTAGATATTTTACCAAATGGAATTGCAGTTGTAGATCCCAAAATAGAAGAAAGCAAATATCCATTTAGAGAACTTGCAGGTGTTGGTGTAGTATTTAAGTTAATTCAAGGGTTATCGATAAAATTAGGGTTAGATGCAAAAGAAAATCTGAAATATCTAGATTTAGTTTGTCTTGGAACAATATCAGATATAGTACCACTTGTAGATGAAAATAGAGTAATTACCAAATTAGGATTAAAATTGATAGAGACTCATAGAAATTTAGGACTTAGGTATTTAATAGAAGCATGTGGCTTTAAGAAAATAAATTCTGGATTAGTTTCATTTGGAATAGCGCCAAGAATCAATGCCTGTGGAAGAATGGGTTTTGCAGAAGACGCATTAAAACTATTTATAACAGATGACATGAAGAATATAAAAGAGCTTACAAATAAGCTTAATGAATATAATAGAAAAAGACAAGAAACAGAAAAAAGAATAATAGAAGAAGCAATAAAAGAGATAGAAGAAGGAAACTTAAATAAACAAAATATCATTATACTCTCAAGAGAAGGATGGCATCACCGGAGTAATTGGAATTGTGTCTTCAAAAATAACCGATATGTATTTAAAACCAAGTATATTGCTTTGTGAAGAAAATCGGAATATGTAAGGGGTCAGGAAGAAGTATTCAAGGAATAGATTTGCATGAGGCATTAAGTGCTGTAAGTAAAACTTTAGAAAAATATGGTGGACATTCTATGGCAGTTGGAGTTTCTCTTAAAAAGGAAAACTTAGAAAAATTTAAAAAAGAAATAAATCTATATATAGAAAGCTTAAACATACAAGAAATAAAACCTAGCATATATATAGATATGGAAATACCTTTAAAAGAAATAACATTAAATGCTGTAAAAGAGCTAGAGAAGCTTGAACCATTCGGAGAAGCAAATGAAATGCCAATATTTTTAATTAGAAATTTGAAAATAGAGTCTATTAGAGCAATAACAGATGGTGCACACTTAAAATTAAGACTAAAAGATGAAAATATGCAAATAGACGCAATTGGTTTTCATCTTGGTGAATATGCTGATGTTTATAGATTAGGTGATAAAGTAGATATAGTCCGGAAACTTAGAAATAAATGCGTATAATGGACTTGAAAATATACAAATAAATATTAAAGATTTAAGTAAATCGCTATAAAGTTAAGAAGCAAAAGAAGGGATGATAATATATGACAGATGAAAAAGAAATTACAATTTACGATGTAATAAATACTTTGAAGAAAAATAGAAAGAAAGTTAATAGCAAACTTGTATTAAAAGCATATACATTTGCTAAAATTAAGCATGCAGATCAAAAAAGATTATCTGGAGAAAGCTATATAATTCATCCACTAAGTGTAGCGAATATTTTATCAGAGATAAATTTAGATGAAGAAACAATTTGTGCTGCAATACTCCATGATGTTGTAGAAGATACAGATGTTTCAAAAGAAGAAATTGCAAATGAATTCGGTGAAGAAATTGCAAATATGGTAGATGGTGTTACAAAATTACGGAAAACTTCAATATACTACAAAAGAAGAACAACAAGTAGAAAATTATAGAAAAATGTTTTTGGCAATGGGAAAAGATATAAGAGTAATATTAATAAAACTCGCAGATAGACTTCATAATATGAGAACATTGAGATATTTAAAAAGAGACAGGCAAATTGCAAATTCAAGAGAAACTATGGATATATATGCACCTCTTGCAAATAGACTTCGGAATGTATTCTTTGAAATGGGAATTAGAAGATTTAGCTTTTAAATACTTAGAACCAGAAGAATATAGAGAGGTAGTAGAAGGTCTAGATGAAAAAAGAGAAGAAAGACTTGAATTTATAGAAAGAATAAAAGAGCAAATTAGATTAGAACTTAAACTTCAAAGAATAGATGCACAAATTACAGGTAGAGCAAAACATATATATAGTATTTATAGGAAAATGCAAAGAGACAATATTGGGATTGACCAAGTGTATGATTTGCTTGCACTTAGAATAATTGTAAATTCGGTAAAAGATTGTTATGCAGCTTTAGGTGTTGTCCATGATTTATACAATCCAATGCCTGGAAGATTTAAAGATTATATTGCACTTCCAAAAGCAAATATGTATCAATCACTTCATACAACACTTATAGGACCAAAAGGAACCCCTTTTGAGGTACAACTCCGTACATGGGATATGCATAGAATAGCCGAATTTGGTATAGCAGCACATTGGGCATATAAAGAAGCAAATAAGACTAAAAAATCTAATGTAAAAGTTGAAGAGGATAAATTATCATGGCTTAGAGAAAGTTTAGAATGGCAAAAAGATGTAGCTGATCCACAAGAGTTCTTAAATACGCTTAAAACAGAGTTATTTGAAGATGAAGTATATGTTTTTACAAAAAATGGAGAAATAAAAGTTTTGCCAAAAGGTTCAACACCAATAGATTTTGCCTATAATATTCATACAGATATAGGGCATAGAATGACAGGTGCCAAAATAAATGGAAAAATGATGCCTATTATAACGAAACTAAGTAATGGGGATATAATAGAGATAATTACAACAGATAATCAAAAAGGACCAAGTAGAGATTGGCTAAAGTTTGTAAAGAGTTCTAGTGCAAGAAATAAGATATTACAATGGTTTAAGAGAGAAGATAGGGAAGAAAATATAGAAAGAGGAAAAGACCTTCTTCAAAAAGAGATAAAAAGAATTGGAATGCATGAAGAACAACTATACAAGCAAAGTTATTTAGATTCAGCAATGGAAAGATACAAATTTGGAAATTTAAATGATATGTATGCATCAATAGGGTTTGGAACTATTTCAGCAGGAAAGATAATTTCAAAATTATTATTTGAATATAGGCAAGAGCATGAAGAGGAAAATATAGAAGAAAAAATTGAAGAACTAGTTTCAAAGAAAAAGTCTCATGTAAAAAACACTAAATCTGGTGTTATCGTAAAAGGAATAGATAATTGTTTAGTAAAATTTTCAAAATGTTGTAATCCTTTACCAGGAGATGAGATAATAGGGTATGTGACCAAGGGAAGAGGTGTTTCTGTTCATAGAAAAGATTGTATAAATATAAAGGAATTATTCCAAGAAGAAGCAAGAATAATTGATGTAAAATGGTGTGAAGAGGAAAAGGCAATATATAAAGTTGATGTTGAGCTAAAATCTAATGATAGAGATGGACTTGTTGCCGATATTGCAAGAGAGATGAATAATCTGAAAGCAAATATGCCAGTTATTGATTCTAGAGTAGATAAAAATAGAATTGTAACAACAAATATGACAATAGAGGTAATGAGCTTAGACGAACTTAATAAAGTGCTTAAATCACTTAGAAAAATTGATAGTGTATATGAAGTCAATAGAAAGAAGTAAGGTAATAAACAGATGATTTTGAAAAGATTGAAAATAGAAACGATGATAGGAAATTATACAAATTGTTATATTATAGTAGATGAAGAAATGAAAGAAGCTATGATTATTGACCCAGCAGGAGAGCCAGAAAAGATACTAGAAACGATTAATTTATTAGGAACAAATGTTAAATACATCTATTTAACACATTGTCATGCAGACCATACAGCAGGGGTAGAAGAAATAAAAAATATAACAAATTGTAAGGTATTAATTCATAGAAATGATTATGAAAATTTAAAAAATCCAGAAGTTACTTTAAGTGAGCTTATAGGGATAAATAATTTGCATGTTGAGGCAGATGCAAGAGTTGATGAAGGGGATAAACTTCATATTCGGTGATATAGAATTTGAAGTCTTTCACACACCAGGGCATACTAAACGGAGGAAGTTCATTATATTCAAAGGAATATAAACTTTTATTTACAGGAGATACTTTATTTAAAGGAACCTATGGTAGGTGTGACCTTCCAACACGGAGATGAAATAGAAATTCTTAAATCCATAAAAAATAAGCTTTTAAGGCTTCCAGAAGATACACTTGTGTATCCTGGGCATGGAGATGCAGGAATTATTGTAGAAGAAAAGGAAGTGTATGAATAAATTCATAAATAAAACCTTGACCGCATATATTTTATTAAATATATCGAAGTTTTGTGGTCTAAGGAGAAAATATGAATATTGCTGTAATAAATATAAAAGATATAATTAAGTCAGCTATAGTTCTTGGAATAATTGTAATTGCAATTATTTCTGGAATTATAATTGTAAAAGAAAAAGAAGAATTAAAGATGCTAGATATAAAGCGTGAGAATAATTCTTCTTTTTTATATTATCTTGGTATGGAATTTCCTCTTATGGGTAAGGAAGAAGAGAAGAAAGAGGAAATAGAAAAAGGAAAAGAAAATAAGCTTTTAAATAAACAGATTGCAATGCTTTATAGTGTAGAAGATGAAGAAGAGATTGAGGAGATAAGAGAAGAAATATTTATAGGAGAAGAGGAAGGAGAAAATAAGGAAGAAGAAGTGGAAGAAGTAGAAAATAAAAAAATAGATACAGCAGGAGGAGTAGATACAAAAGTTATAAATGAAAATAATATAACTGCTTCATTTACTGATGAAAAAAGTGATATCCAAATAAAAAATCAATCTAAGTATGATGTAAAAGAAATCTTAGAAAATCCAAATTATGAACTCAAAAATAAGAATAAAGTAGTAATTTATCATACACATACATGTGAAAGTTATACTCCAAGTGATAAATATGGATATGAAATGACAGGTGCATATAGAACAACTGACCTTAATTTTTCTGTCGCAAAAGTACGGAGATGAACTAGAAGAATGTTTGAAGCAATATGGGAAAGATGTTATTCATGATAAAACTTATCATGATTATCCTTCATATAATGGCTCATATGATAGGTCATTAAAGACTTTGAAAAATATATTAGATAATAATAGTGATAGTGAGATTACAATAGATTTGCATAGAGATGCAGTAGGAAGTTCAAATACATATGGACCTAGTGTACAAATAGGAGAAGATAAATGTGCACAGCTTATGTTTGTTGTAGGTTCAGATGGAGGAGGACTCACACATCCAAATTGGAGGCAGAATTTTCAGTTTGCAATTATGATGCAAAAAAAGGCAAATGAATTATATCCACGGTTTGTTTAGACCAATAATTTTAAGGGATTCAAGATATAATCAACACTTAACCTCAGCAAGCATAATAATAGAAGTAGGAGCAACAGGAAATACAATGGATGAATGTCTAAATAGTATGAAATATCTAGCAAAAATTTTTGATGAAGTCATGAAATAATTTGTTTATATTAGAAAAGCCCTCCAAATGCTTTTATTCACATTTGGAGGGCTCTACTTGTGCTTCATAACGCAATCAATCCTTAAAAGTTTTTATGAAACTGAAAACGTATGGTGTAGTCTTCCGAGGAAAACTTTCACTTTCGAAGCCAAATTTTTTTGCTTCTAGGACTGCTTTCTCCCAAAGCATCAGAATTTTATCATCTTTGTATTCCTCAGTAGGAATACAAAAAGGAGCGGTTCCAATAATAGTGATGGGAGAAGTTGTGAACTGTGCACTGCGGATGTAAACGGTAATTCTAACACTGTCTGTGTTTAGAATTTCTTTGGATTTTTGTCTGACTTTTAAAGCTTCAGGCTCGAGAAAGTCTTCAAAAATCGCTTTCACCGTCCTTTCAAGTTGCTCGATTTTAGACATGTGGTAGTGTCCCCTTTCTAAGAACAGTGCTCGACTGTTTATGGTACAATAAAATATTATACCATACAGGGATAAAAAAGTCAAACATTATTTTAAACAAACATGCTTTTGTAAAAAAACGGCAAGAACTGTAAAAACAGCTCTTGCCATCATGCAAATTTGCATTACTAGGCTTACTATAAAAGTTTTGCCTAAATTTGTTTTGAAAGTTCACTTCACTTTTTTGTTTTTGCTTTTCTCTTCCATCCGGCTATCTTGAGGTGCTGGCGGAATCCGGAAAGAACCAGAAGCAGGAACTCTTTCGCATTTAGCCTCATCATCATAGAATGAGCCCTTCATAGGACCTGCAAGGAAGGCAGAAGGCGAAAACGGCATCTCAATTTCAAACCCTTTTTTTTGCCTTTTAGTCATAATGCATACCTCCTAAGTCTGAGTTGTTAAACTTTCTAAACTTTGCTACCTTGACATAAATATAATTATACTCTCTTTCCAAGAAGCCGTCAAGTTTTTAAATTCTTAATAATTAAAAAATTGACACGAACCTTTAATAATAGTATAATTATATTTATAATAATACCAAGAAGGAGAACTAGTTTATGTTTTTTAATAAAAATAAAGGTGAAGAATTGAAAGAAGAGCCACTAGGATATTGGGAAAAAGAATCATATATGCTTATTGTGCCAGAAGAATTTACTAAAGAATTATTAGAGAGCGTCCCTGAAAGAGTCGCAGGAATTGAAGGAGTAAAAATTGTTCAAAAATGCAATTATACAGAAAAAGAGCCAGAAAAAATAATATTAAATTACGAAGATGAAGAATACGAGGTTGGGTACTATCCTTCTAAATTCACAGTACCAGAAATGTATATAAATCAAAACTATCATTTTACAGAAGAAGAAATTGAAAAACTAAAAAATTCTCAAATGGCACTAACAATTTATATGAAATTTAATAAAAATGCATATAAATCATATCATTTACAGTTAAAACTAGCACTAGCAATGGTACCAGATTTAATAGGAGTTATGGATGAAAGTGCAGAAAAAATGTTACCAACTTCATGGGTAAAAATGACAGCAAATTCAAAAGTCTTACCAAGAGCAACTGATTTATTTATAGTGCAAGCTGTATCAGATGATAAAGGAGAAGTATGGCTACATACACATGGGCTTTGCAGATGTGGTATTACAGAACTAGAAATATTGCAGTCTGATAAAGAAAATTACAATAATCATTATAATTTAATTACAACTTTTGCAAGTTATTTAATTGATAAAAAAGAAGAATACAAAGATAGTGCATATATTGGCTTTTTGTCTAATAAACAGCCAATTGTTGTTACATACGTACCTTGGACAAAAGGTTTAAATGAATATAAAAAATTAAACTTAGGAGGAGTAAAAGATAGGGAGAGTGGTCATAACAGTAAAACAGGGATAGTTTTTTTATACAAAAGTGAAGAAGATGAAAAAGAAAAGAAATTTACTAAGGTTTCAGAATTCGATAAACTTTGGGGAGATAATCCAGTATTTTTTATAAGTGATGAAGAAACAAAAAGAATGAAAGATTTTGCAATGGAAAAATTCGATTTAGTAAGGGAAGAAGCAAAAAACAAAGAAAATAAAATAATTATAAAAATAGGACTTCCAGTAGATGATGATGATAATTTTGAACACATATGGTTTGAACTGATGGAAGTTGAAGGAGAAAAATTTAAAGCAAAATTACTACAAGAACCATATAATGTTGCAAACATACACGAAGGAGATGAAAGATGGTTTACGGTAAAAGATGTAACAGACTGGATAATCTATACTAAAAATTTCACAATAAGTCCAAGAAACTCATACTTACTTATGGAATAAAATAAAGAAATCGAGTAGGAACTGAATAATTATTTTATTCAGTGTCCTCTCACACCACCACTGCATGCCGTTCGGCACAGGGCGGTTCGATAGAATTAATACTTTAACAGTATACACTAGAAAGGCTTAGGTAACCTAATCTTTCTAG
>JAAWDU010000047.1 GCA_022793905.1 Clostridia bacterium | reverse complement strand
CTGCTCAAGCAAAACAACAACAAGCATGACGATAAGAGCAAGAGCATATGATAATGACAGCCCAGCCCAAACACTAACATACAAACTATATGGGGAGGAAGCACTACAGCAATGGACACAAAAACGGGAACAAGCGGAAACTACGTAACCTTTACGCCTAAAACAGGACTAGCAGAATACACAACACAAACATATTCTTGGAAAGTAGAAGTAACAGACAGCAAAAGTAACCCAATTTTTGCAACGGGAAACGATAGAACATATTGTTCAGGAAAGACATCTTATTGTACAGCCCAAACTACAACAGATTGTGGGTCCTGTGGGCGGAGACCGTTATGCTTATCATCATAAATATGGGGATGCACAAGATTGTTGGTATAGATTCGATATTTCATGGGGCCAAAGCTACAATGTCAACAACGTTTGCGCACGGTTGTGGTGCAGGAGGTTTTGTGGGCGTGTGGTGCACAACTGTTCACATTATTCCAAGAGGCGAGGCTTTCCACGTAACGATTGGAGGGGGGGAGCGTCGGAATTAGCAGTTGGGCCTGTTCATGATTCTTGTCGAGGTCTGGTTACAAGAGAGAGACTAGCCAACTGGACCCATACCGCGAGATGGATTGCTTTGTGCCCAGATTGCCGGTGGAACCGGTGCTACGCACGGACCTTGCTTTGCCCACAATTTGTTAACTGCCCACTACTACTGTACTCATAATAGCTTTGGGTATCAACATTAAATTACGATATATCATACAACGGACCTCACTCACTGGAAACGCTAATTTATAGCCCCAACATATACATCCCTTGTTTAGATTCATTAGCGATATGCTGAAACCTCAGTGTTTTTTGTAATGCTGGTGTGTGTGTGATATATTAAAAAAGTTAATATGCAATAAAAAGAGAAATAAAAAGATATATGTATCCTTGCATAAAAAAATAGCTTAGGTTTAATACTAAATTCATAGAAGGAGAGGATTTTATGTTTAAACCTAAGGCTATTTTTTATGAGGAAGCAATCCAAGATTATGTACTTGGAAAGGAACTTTTAAATAAGTTTAGTGATGTTCCTAAAGTAATTATAGAAAATCATAATTCTATTAAAGAAATGCAAGAAAAGGAAAACAAAGAGTTTTTACAGATGAAAACAAATTTGATAATTGGAACCCGAAAGACACATAAATTTGTTCCGAATCACAAAATCTCAGATTTTTTAGTACCTTATACTTCTTCTCGGATGTACAGCTTCTTGTATGTATTGTTATTTAGTTTGTAATTATAACAAGTGTTCTTATTTGAGACTATTTGTGAATAGGGAAAAAATGCTTGATAAAATAATTAAAACAGCTGAAAACGCAGATAAGGATTTAACACTTGAAATAGGTAGTAATAGTGATTTAGTTTTAGAAAATAGCATTACTGGAAATTTAGTTTGGACTATTGAGAATTTTAAGAATACTAAAAAAGGGTTTTTAACTTTTCCAACTAAATTTGATATGGTAGATGATCTTTTAAGTCTTGAGCATAAAGGAAAAGTTATAGTTCGTATGAGTGTTAATCCAAAAGAAATTGTTGAACAAGTCGAATTTGGTACATCTAGACTTAATGCTAGAATTGATGCTATTAATAAACTTAAGGAAGCAGGATATAAGGTGCGGAATAATGATTGCACCTGTTATTTTTGTACAAAATTGGAAAGAGCTGTATTTAGAACTTATAAAGGAGCTTCAATGCAGATTATCTGAAAAGGTAAAAAATGATGTGACTTTTGAAGTTATTTTTATGACTTATAGTTATGTGCATATAAAAATTAATGAGGAGGCTTTCCCAAATAGACTGATGCTTTATGATAAAGAACTTATGACAGGTAGAGGCATGGGAAAGTATTGGTATAAAGAAGCTTTAAGGAAAAAGGGAGAGGAATTTTTTAAGGAGAATTTAAAAAAGTATTTTCCTAAAAATGATATTATATATATAATATAAACGAAACTTTAGGATAATTCTCAAAACTAAAGTATCCGTAAATAAAATTGTAAATTTTATGTGAAAATGTTGAATTTATTCCGTACAAGTGATAAGATTAGTATGATTTTTAAAATAAGGAGGAACCCATTTTGATTAAGGTAGAAAATGTTACTAAAAAGTACGGTAGTCATGTTGCGGTAAACAATATAAGCTTTACTATAGAAGATGGAGAAATTGTCGGCTTTTTAGGACCAAATGGAGCTGGAAAAACTACTACTATGAATATGCTGACTGGATTTATTGAATCTAGTAGTGGAGAAATCGAAATTAATGGTTATGATGTTAGCAAAAAGGCAAAAAAAGCAAAAAAAGAAATTGGTTATATGCCAGAAACTACACCACTTTATAATGAATTAACACCAAAAGAATTTATAAATTATATGGCTGAACTTAAAGGTGTTTCTAAAAAAGAAAGAAAAGAAGAAGTTCAGAGAATTTTGAAAGAGGTTAATATTGAAGATGTTCAAAACAAGCTTATTAGAAATTTATCAAGAGGATATAGACAACGTGTGAGCTTGGCTTCTGCGCTTGTCGGAAATCCAAAGGTATTGATACTTGATGAACCTACAGTAGGGCTTGATCCTAAACAAGTTGTGCAAATTAGAAATTTGATAAAGTCTTTAGGTAAAGACCATACTGTTATTTTGAGTTCACATATATTATCTGAGATAAGTCAAATTTGTGAAAAAGTTATAATAATAAATAAAGGAAATTTAATTGCAGTTGATACACCTGAAAATCTTGAAAATAAAGTAAAAGATGAAAATTCTTTATTAGTTACTATAGAAGAGAATAATGGTAAAGTAGAAGAGATTGCAAAAAAAATAAATAATTTAAAGGCAATTAATCTTATAAAAAAACTTCCAGATGGAACTAAACAATATAGTATAACATCAAAAAATAATGCTGATATAAGAAAAGAAATTTTTGAAGTTTTTGCTAAAAATGGTATAACAATATTTGAACTTAAAAAGTCTGAAGCAACACTCGAAGAGGCTTTTATTAATTTAATAGATGAAAAGCCAAAGAAAGAAGAAAAAGGAGGAAAGAAATAATGTGGGCAATAGTTAAAAAGGAATTGAAAAGTTACTTTTTCTCTCCAGTTGGATATGTTTTTATAGGTACATTTTTATTTATTTCTAGCATATTTTTCTACATATTTTTGTTTTCGTCTGGAAGTGTGCAGTTTTCAAACTTATTTTACTATACAGCAGAGCTTTTGACATTTACTATAGCACTTCTTACAATGGGAATGTTTGCTGGTGAAAGAAAGAATGGAACAGAGACCCTTTTATTTACTTCTTCTAGAAGTATAACAGGAATTGTAATTGGTAAGTTTTTAGCAGGAGTTTGTGTATTACTAATTACAGAAGTTATTTCACTTATATATTATATTATTCTTTGTTCATTTGCAGGTGGACTTACAAATCAAGCAGAAACGATTACAGTATTATTTGGATTTTTACTTCTTGGTATGACATATATTTCAATAGGTGGATTTTTGTCAAGTTTGACAGAAAATCAAATTATTGCAGGAGTTGCAACAATAGTTACACTACTTGCAACTTGGTTTTTGCCAAATTTATGGAGTGCATTTAGTATGTTATCACCAGTAAGTTTATTTCAAAAATTTCCACAAGGGATGATTTCAATATCTGATACAGTTCGGATTATTATCTATAACACTATTATTTACATTGCTTACAATAACTGTATTACAGAGAAAAAAGAGTCTAAAGTAAGGGGGTAAGAGTTAGTTTTGAAAAAATTTAATAAAATAGTAGAGGCTCTTAAGTCTAAATGGCTTAGGAATACAGGAAAAACTGCAATATTAATTGCAATAATTATAGCAATATTTTTAGGAATTAATATACTTATTCAAAAATTAGACCCTAAAGATATAGATTTTACAGAGACACAATTATATACTTTATCTGATGCTTCGAAAGAAAAAATAGCGAGTTTACCAGATGAAGATAAGTTTGAGATTTATATGTTTGATTTTACTGAACAAGATGGGGTTACAGAGCTTGTAAAACAGTACGAGAAAGTTAATAAAAACATAAAGGTGGAAATTGTTAAAGCGGAAGATAGACCAGATTTAGTTTCAAAATATAATGTTGAATCTGGATATTATACTGTTGTTATAGTAAATGGAGAAAAATCAAAAATTTATACAGTTTATGATTTTAGTACTTATGATTATAGTACAGGTCAAACTATTGATATTACAGAACAGAGAATGACTAATGGAATTATTTCACTTTCTTCTATACGGAAAAAATACTGTTATTTATGTTTTGACTGGACATGAAGAGAGAAATATGAATGCAATGTATTACTATAAAACTTACTTAGAGCTTGAAAATTATGAGATTAAGACACTTGATTTACTTTCTGCTCAAAATGTACCAGATGATTGTGAAGGACTTATAATTGCTTCTCCTAAAAAGGATTTTACAAACGTTGAAGCAGATAGTATAAAGGCATATATTGAAAAAGGCGGAAATATTCTTTGGCTTAATGACCCATTTTCTGCGAGTCGGAGAAACTCCTCAAATTAAGTCTATATTAGATATGTATGGTGTTAATTTAAGACAAGATGGAATGATAGTTGAACAAGATAAGGATAAGTTTGCAATGGGTATGATTGATATATTATATCCAGAAATTGAATCAACTGATATAACTGAAAAGATTACACGAGTTCTTATATTTGATACAGGTAAATTAGAATTTGCAGAGGATTTAGAGGCTTTAAATGTTACAAGACAAGATATACTAAAAACAAGTGAGACTTCTTTTTATAGGACAAATTTAGAAGACCTTAGTACTAAACCAGCAGAAGGGGAGACTGTAGGAGAAAGTGTAATTGCTGCTATACTAGAAAAAAACGTTGGTGGAGAAGAAGAAAAGAAATCAAAACTTGTAATCTTTGCAAATAATGCTTTTGCAACTGATTATGAGATTTTACAAACAGGTCGTGCTGCAATTGATTTTTATGAAAATAAGGATTTAATTATAAATAGTACTCAGTATGTTGCAGAAATAAAAGACGCAATGACAATTAGAAAAGAAATAAAGGTAACAAATTATACTGCAACAGAAACACAAAATAAAATTGTTCAAACAATAATATTTGGATTACCAATATTTATAATAATTCTTGGAATTGTTATATGGCAATTAAGAAGAAGAAAAAAATAATAAAATAAAAAATCTCTCATAAAATAAAATGAGGGATTTTTTTATGAGAATTTTAAGTGCAATTTTTGTAATAATTGGTGCAATTGTTGGAGCTGGATTTGCTTCTGGTCAAGAAATTTATACCTTTTTTTTCGTATATGGGAAATGGGGAATTTTTGGAATTATTATTGCAACATTTTTAATAGGAGCTGCAACTTTTAAAACATTAAAAATAATAAAAAAATATAATGTAAAAAGCTATGATGAATTTTTAGATATAATTATTGGAGATATTAATTTAAAAAATATAAATATTAAATTAATTTTAAATTTTATTATTAATTTATTTTTATTAATTAGTTTTTTTGTAATGTGTGCTGGATTTTCAGCATATTTTAAACAAGAATTTGGGATAAATGAATTTTTTACTCGGAATATTTTTGAGTATATTTTTCTTTGTTTTTTTAAATAAAAATATGAAAGGAGTTATTTTATTAAATTTTTTATTAATTCCATTAATTATTATTATAATTTTAATGCTAGGTATGAAAATGGATATAGAAGGTGCTATATTTGAAAATGCAAATAATAATTATTTTTGGATATTTAATTCTATAATTTATGCAAGTTATAATTCAATAACATTAGTTTCAATTTTAATACCAATAAAAAAATATATAAATAATAAAAGAGATATTTTTATTATTTCATTTTTTTGTATAATTATAATTCGGAATTTTAGCAGGAATTATTTATGTGGTTCTATTTAGTATAGGTGAAGATATTGCTAAAATAGAGCTTCCAACTGTATATGCTTTTCGGCAAGTTTGGGACTTTTTATAGATATTTATATGGGGTAATTATTTTAGGAGCAATTACAACAACTGCAATATCTTCAGCATATGGTTTTTTAAATAATATTTCTAAGGCTGAAAAACAATATAAAAAATATAATGTGATTATATGCGTTTTTTCTATATTTACACCAGTAATTGGTTTTTCAAATTTAGTAAATAGTTTGTATCCAGTTTTTGGTTTTTTAGGACTTTTACAATTAATTTTAATACTTAAAAAATAAACTTGTAATAATTATTTAAATGTTATAAAATATAGAAAAAGAAAAAGTGGAGGGTAAATGAAAATTCTTGAATTCAAAGGAAAAATGTCATTAAAAAATAAAATTTTAATAGGTGTACGGTATTTTTTTAGGAATAATTATTTTGGTAGTGATGCTTCTTTATATGTTTAATGAACCAGCTAGAGAATGGATGAATATATATTTACTAAGAAAATCTGTTACTGAAGATGATATCGCAACAATAGAACTTGAAGTAGATAAAACCCAGTCTATTTATGCTTATGATAGATATATTAGTGTTTTAGAAAATGGAAAACTTAGAATATATAATAGCTATGCTAGTAAGGAAGCTGACCTAGATGTGCCAATAAGTAATCCTATGTATGCTCATAGTAATGATTATATGGTTGTTGCAGAAAAAGGAGGACAAAAGGTTTTTCTAATTAGTGGAGCAAAGGTACTTTGGGAAAAACAGATTGAAGGAAATATTAGTAAAGTAAATGTTAGTAAAACTGGATATGTTTCTGTGATTGTTACAGGAACAATGCATAAAAGTGTAATAATAACTTTTGATAAGAATGGAGAAGAGTTATTTAAGGCATTTAGAGCCTTTTCTATTGCAATTGATACTGATGTGTCTGTAGATGGGAAATATTTAGCGGTTGGTGAAATTAATACAAGTGGTTCGCTTATTCAATCTAGTGTTAATATTATAGATGTGGAAAAAGCAGTAAAAGGCGACGGAACAGACTCTACAGTTTTTATACACAATGCTGATTCAAATAGAATGCTAACTAATATTAAATATCAAGAGAAAGGACAATTAGTTTGCATATATGATGATTCTATACATATGATTGATAATGAAAAAGATAATGTTTTGGTTGAATTCAAGAAGAATACTCAGATTGCCGATATAAATTTAAAAAGTTACATTGTTATGACAGAGGAGATATCAACTGGACCATTTACCTCAAAGACTGATATCATTTTAAAGAATATAATAACTGGAGCTGAAACAAAATATAGTATAAATAGTTCAATTAAGGAAATTGTTGCTTATAATAATATTTCAGCAGTGAATATAGGAACTGAGATATTACTAATAAATTTAAATGGTTGGGTTGAAAAGAAATATACATCACATCAAGAGGCAAAGGAAATTGTACTTGGTACAAGCATTGCTGGAATTGTATATCGTGATAGGATAAAGGTTTTAAGTTTTTAAAAATTGTATATAAGGGAGAATAAATGATTACTGATTTAATTTTAATTTTAATTATAAGTGTATGTACTTTTCTAGGATATAAGAGAGGATTAATTAAGCTTGCTGTAAGAATTCTAGGCTTTTTTACGGCTCTTATTATAGCCCTTGTTTTGTATACTCCAATTTCTAATTATATAATTAATAATACAGATATTGTACCTAATTTGAAGGAGACTATTGAAGAAAAGATATATACAAAAAAGGACGATGATAGTAAGGAAAGTAATAATAATGAAAATATTGGGATTATTGAAAGTGCAGAAAAATACTTCCAAGACTATACTGAAAGTGTGAAGGAGAATGCATCAAGTGCAGTTTCAGAACAAATTGCAATAGCCATAGTTAGAGTTTCAGTTTGGATAGGAATATTTTTAGGGACAAAACTTCTAATGCTTATTGTAAATTTATTTGCTGATGCAATTGCAAGCATTCCAGTTATTAAACAATTTAATAAAGTTGGTGGAGTTTTATATGGTTTTTTAGAAGGAATGCTTATCTTATATGTAGGACTTGCAATTTTTAGCATGGTACAACCTATGATTGGAGAGAATAGTTTGCATATTGCTATTCAAAATAGCTTTATATGTAAATTGATGTATGAGAATAATATTATTTTAAGGCTTATTTTGTAAATTATCTTTTTCTTCTTTGAAATAGCTTTGATTTTTTCTTTTCTATTATTAGGATAATACATACAATTATTACTATTACTATGGCTGAGATTATAAGTATTAGTTTTACTGAATGGTCCTTTTCTTGAGAATTATTTTGTTGTGGTTCTTCTTCTACTTTTAATGGTGTTAGTTCTTTTGGTGTGGCATCTGGCGTAAGCGTAGGGGAAGAATTTTCTTCTATATTTTCAAAATTCCCTTGCATATTCTTATAATATGTAGTATAATTTGAAAAAGCAAATTCAAATAGTGTTTTGCAATCTATAAATTTTTCGCGAAGTCTATTATCTAGGTAACCACCTTTTAGGCATACTGAAATGAATTCTATACCGCTCATTTTTAGCAGAAGAAACTAAACAATCGCCAGCTTGGTCAGTAAATCCAGTTTTTATACCTGTTGTATATTCATAAAAATATTCTGGATTATCATGAGATAAAAGTAGATTAGAATTGTGATAAGTTCTATCTTCTTCTAGATGTGTTTCTGTACTTGGTATAGTATAGGAAGGTGTTTTTACTATTTCCATAAATTTTTCGTTGTTCATAGCATATCTTGCAAGTAAAGCCAAATCATATGCTGTAGTATAGAGCTCATCATCATGAACTCCACTAGGGTTTGTAAAATGAGAACCTTTTAGCCCTATTTCTTTTGCTTTTTTATTCATAAGATCTGCGAAGGCTGGTATTGAACCAGATGTATGTTCTGCTAAAAGATTTGCAACATCGTTTGATGAAGGAATAAGTAAAATATACAATAAATCTTCTATACGAAGTTTTTCACCAGCTTGTAAACCTGAAATTGAATAGGTAGGAGGAACAGCTGAAATTGAACTTTGTGATACTGTTACAATTTCATTTAAGTAACAATTCTCTAATACTAAAATTGCTGTTAATATTTTAGTGGTACTAGCTGGATACATTTTTGCAAATCCATTTTTTTCATACAAAATATCTCCGCTATTTTTTTCCATTAATAATAAATAGTCTGAATGTAATTCTATGCTATTAAAATCAGCATTTGGACGTTCTATATCATTTGCATATACAGATGTGTTTGCAAAAAATAATGTTATTAAAATAATATAAATTATATACTTAAAAATATTTCTCATAATAATTTAATATATCATAATTATGAAAAGCTTTCAAGGTTTAAATAAATAAAAGAAAGGAAAGGTGTGTAGAAAATGGAAATGCTAAGTAAAAAACAAAAAATAATAGCAATTATAGGAGGGGGTATAGTGCTTGTAATTATTGCTATATACTATATAAACAGTACAAAAGAAATTTATGAAGCCTCTGAGGAAGTAAATAGTGCAGAGCAAAATCAAATTAATACATTTAATGATGAAGAAGAGGAAAAAATTGTGATTCATATTACAGGAGCAGTGAAGAATGAGGGGATTGTTTTTGTAAAAGAAAATGCTAGAATAAATGATGTAATAGAGGCAGCAGGAGGACTCATAGAAGATTCGGATATTGAAAATGTTAATTTAGCTTATGCAGTTGAGGATGGGCAAAAAATATATATACCTTATAAACAGGATATGGAAGAAAAGTTAAATAGTGATGAAATTATAATTAATGAAGCAGGGGAAAATGTAATTCAAAACGAAGAAGGAAATGGAAAAGAGACTTTAATTAATATAAATAAGGCAGATAATAGTAAATTGCAAGAGCTCCCAGGTATTCGGAAGCTCAACAGCAGAAAAAATAATTACATATAGAAATGAAAATGGAAAGTTTAAAAGTATTGAAGATATCAAAAATGTTTCTGGTATTGGTGATGCAAAGTATGAAAATATCAAAAATTATATTTGTGTATAATTCTAATAAGAATTTATCGTTTCGAAAATTTCTGTTATTATATTTTGCGGAGTAGAAGCACCAGCTATAATACCTATGTTTTCAAAGTTTTTTATAAAATTTAGGTCAAGGTCATTTTTAGTTTCTATATGAATAACATTTTTGCAATTTTTACTAGATACTTCATAGAGTTTTTTTGTATTAGAACTATTTTTACCTCCTATAATTATTATTAAATCCGATTTTAAAGAGATTTCATAGGCTTCTTGTTGTCTTAGATTAGTTGCATTGCAAATACTTTTTTCAACTTTTATATTAAAGTCTTTTTCCAGTTTTTCTAAAATGTTTTTTGTTATTTCATCGAAAAGGCTAACACTGAAAGTTGTTTGTGAAATGATTAAGGCATTTTTTAAACCAGAATCTAGGAAGTTATTTATTGCAGGTAATAGGTCAGATGTATTTTCTATAATGAAGGAATTTTCATTGCAAAAGCTATAATTTCCAATAGTTTCTGGATGATTTTTTACACCAAGTAAAAAAATAAAATATTCTTTTTGTGTGAAGTCTTCTATTTGCTTATGTATTTTAAGTACATTTGGACAGGTTAAATCTATAAGTTCTATATTGTGCATTCTTGCATAATTATAATTTTCTTTTGTGGTTCCATGTGCACGTATTATAACTTTTCCTTTTGCATCTTCAAGTGTATTAATTGTCCTAAGACCTTTTGACTCTAAACTTTCTATTACTTGTTTGTTATGTATAATTTCACCTAAACAATTAATTCCGTGTATGAGATTTTTTTAATTCTTCTTCTGCTTTTGAAATTGTAAGCTTTACACCAGCACAAAAACCGCTATTTTTACCAATTAAAATATTCATATAGACTCCTTTCTTTTAAATTTAATTTTAAAATAATAAAAATATCTTGTCAAGAGATTGCTTTTAATGAATAAAAATAGTATAATAAAAGTGCACAAATTTTCACAAAGGAGGATATGCATATGGAGGGGAACAAGAGAGAGGAAAGTGGCGAGAAGGTAAAAATCTATGATAAAGATATGTACATAAGCCAAGAAAAATTGAGAACAATAGCAATTATAATTGTAATATTTGTCATTGGTTTTATAACTGGCTATATTTCAAGTAATTTCTTGAATTCAAGTGAGGAAAATATAAATAATAATAATTCTAATTATCAAAATGAAAATTAATTGTAATAATCTTTGAAAAAAATAAATAGATATGATATAATAAAACGGTGGCGCATTATTCTAGTCATTACTGATTATTGTGAGGGTGGGGCTAAAAATCCACTAAAAGGCATACCTGTGAAGTTTCTTGTTTGTGCGCGAACTTGCCAAGTTTGCGTGTGAGTAGGGAGTAAAGAGGCTAGGGTTATATAGAGTGGCATTTATATACTTCTCCTGGTTTCGCGGAGGCTTGATTTTTATACTGAAATTAAGTAAAACCTATGTTGAGTGCCAAGACACAAAATACATAGTGTAGCCTGTCTTGAGTGAATGTTTCGGGATTAATGATTTGGACTTATTAGATTTTGGCCGAAATATAATAGTTCTACATATGTTGTTATGAAATTACATTTGCAAAAGAGACTAACAATAATTCAAGTGGGTCAAGGAAAACTTCTAGAATGTTTGCTTTGTTAGAAAGCATGGAAGTCTAAGGATTAAGGTACGGATTTAAGTGGCGATCTGGTGGCTCAAATATTAATATATATTTGGCTATTTCTTTTAAATGGAAACAGCTATTTGCAGTAATGCATAGTAGGAAATAGAGAAATTCAACTAGACCTAAACCGTAAAATTTACTTAGACTTTTGCCACCACTGTTAAATTTTAGAGGAGAAAAATGAAGGAAAGCGATCAGAAAAATAAAAAAAATAAAAAAGGTGATAGTCATGTAAAATGGATTATAGAAGTGTTTATTATAACATTTATATCATCCATTTGTTTTTCATATATTTCGACAAATGGAGTTTCAAAACTCAATTTGATTCTAGCATTAGTAATTTTATTTGCTGTTATTTTTGCGGGAATATTTTTTGATATAGTAGGAGTTGCAGTAACTGTTGCAAATGAAGAAGAATTTCATGCAAGAGCAACTAAAAAAGCAAAAGGAGCAAAAATGTCATTAAAATTGATCAAAAATTCAGTAAGAGTAGCAAATGTATGTGCAGATGTAATTCGGAGATATTTGTCGGAGTTTTGAGTGGTGCAATAAGTGCAATGATATCAGCTAAATTATCAGAAAGATTTGGATTAACAAATAATTTGCAATTTATAATAAGTGCGATAGTTGCTGCGCTTACAGTTGGAGGGAAGGCAATAGGAAAAGAAATTGCAAATAAGAATTCTGGAAAAATTGTTTATGGATTTGGAAAAATTTTAAGTGCAGTAAAGAATGAAAATAAGTAGTGGAGGACTAAATATGTGTGGTATAGTTGGGTTTTATAGTGAAGAAAAAAATAAGGATGCGGTAATTAAAAAGATGGCTGATAAAATAAAACATAGAGGTCCAGATGGAGAAGGTTTTTATACTGATGAAAAAATTGCTCTTGGACACCGTAGACTTTCAATAATAGATATAAATCGGTGGAAGTCAGCCTATGTATACAGAAGATAAGAAATTAGTTATTGTTTTTAATGGTGAGATATATAATTATAAAGAGCTAAAAGAAGAACTCACAAATTATGAATTTAAGACAAGCTGTGATACAGAAGTAGTATTGCAAGGATATAGGGAATGGGGAGAGGAACTTCCTAAAAAACTTAGAGGAATGTTTGCTTTCGCAATATGGGATAAGGAAAATGATACTTTATTTTTGGCTCGTGATCATTTTGGAATAAAACCATTATACTACTACACAAAAAAGGCATGTCAAGGCGAGATTGCTTTTGCGTCTGAAATAAAGGCTTTCCTTGAATATCCAGAGTTTGAAAAAAAAGTAAATAAAAAACTTATTGGACCATATTTGTCGTTTAGTTTTACACCAACTGATGAAACTTTATTTTCTGGGGTAAAACGTTTGCTTCCTGGAACAAGTATGACTGTTAAAAATGGAAATATAGAGATAAAAACATATTATGATATAGAATTTGCAGAAAAGGAGCAAAATTATGAAGAATTGGTAAATAAAATTAGTGATACAATGAAAAATTCAGTTGAGCATCATATGCTTGCAGATGTTGAAGTTGGGTCATTTTTATCATCTGGAATAGATTCTTCTTATATGGTATCTCTTGCAAAACCAGATAAAACATATACTGTTGGATATGATGATCCAAGATATAATGAGATTGAGTATGCTAAGGATTTAACAAATCAGCTTGGAATTACAAATGTAAGTAAAAAGATTACAAAAGATGAGTATTTAGATGCAATTCCTAAATTTCTTTATCATATGGACGAGCCTTCTTCTGATCCATCAGCACTTTCACTATATTTTGTTGCTAAACTTGCAAGTAAAGATGTAAAGGTAGTCTTATCTGGTGAAGGAGCAGATGAGTTTTTTGGTGGTTACAATTATTATAGAGAAGAGGTAGATTTTAAGTTTTATAATAAAATTCCATATTTTATTAGGCATTTTGTATCAATGTGTCTTTCTATACTTCCAGAGTTCAGAGGGCGTAATTTCTTAGTGAGAAGAGGCATAAAACTTGAAGATGAGTATGTTGGGGTAAATAAGATTTTTAGTGAAAAAGAGAGAAAGAAGTTATTAGTTTGTGAAGATATAATTTGTAATAAAGAAATAACTAAGCCATTTTTTGAAAAATGTAGAGATGGAAGTAATATTGTGAAGATGCAAATGATTGATATAAGAAATTGGTTATTGAATGATATTTTACTTAAGTGTGATAGAATGACTATGGCAAGTTCAATTGAAGGTAGAACGCCTTTTACTGATAAAGAAGTTTTTGAGATTGCAAAAACTATACCTATGAATTATAAGGTTACAAAAGATAATACAAAAGTTGCTTTGAGAGATGCTGCTAAAAAAGATATTCCAAATGAAGCTTATAAGAAGAAGAAATTAGGTTTCCCTGTGCCTATTCGTGAATGGATGAAGGAAGATAGGTTTTATAATGAGATTAAGAGGGCTTTTAAGGAGGACTATGTAAAGGAATTTTTCAATCAGGATTATATATTGAATTTATTGGAAGAGCATAAGAATTGTAAGAAAGATAATTATAAGAAGGTTTGGATTATATATAGTTTTATTAAGTGGTATGAGATATTTTTCTTAGGAAAAGAAGCTGAAAAAATAGAGGAATAATTTGGGCGTTTTTGCATATAATATAGTATAAATCAAACAAAATCAAGTAAAACTATTGACAACATAATGTATATGCTGTATAATTAAATATGCTGAAAACATCGCGGGGTGGAGCAGTTGGCAGCTCGTTGGGCTCATAACCCAAAGGTCGATAGTTCGAGTCTATCCCCCGCAACCAACGATTTAATCGTTCTAAATAGCTTGTATCAGTCGATACAGGCTATTTTATTGTTTATAACGAATTTATTTTATATTTAATTTATAAAAACTGTGTTTCACTGTAATATTAAGCACTTTCACAGTTTTT
>JAAWDU010000046.1 GCA_022793905.1 Clostridia bacterium | reverse complement strand
TCCTAGGTGGATACTCCCATGTGAGCATCAAAATTTTCATGAGCAAAAGCCCTCCTTGTTAATTCTTTTGTTTTCTATTACAATTGTATATTATCTTTCGAAAAAAGTAAACAAAAAATTACATTTTTCTTAATTTTTTTTAAGATGTTATTTTTGCCCTTGTTTATCTAAGACTATTTTTTCATATATTTTTCTTAAATTATCTTTTTTTATTACTGAGTTTATGCCTTTTTTGCTTACTTCTATGAAAACTTCTGTTAGAAAATCACGGATTTTTGGATTCATGATTATTTTATCCTTTTCTTTTTCATTCCAGTAATTTATTTCTGAACTATTCGTCCAGTTTTTTCCTTCATATACAATACTTGCTGATAGCTTATCACATATCATTTCTAGGGTATATTTAAAAGGAATAATTGGCTGAACCTCTAATGCATCATCAAACCAATATTCTACATGATGTTTGTTTCTTCCCTTGTGATGTAGCCATGCTTTTGAATATCCATTTGCTTTTCTAGAAGCTGAAATCGGACTTCTTTTTCCTTCTTGATAGAACTTGACAGATTCAAAAAATTCAACTGGTGAAAATTTTGACATATCATGAAGTATTCCTCTAATTGGAATACCTGCTTTAACACTAAGCTTAAATACTATCCATTTATGCTTTAATACAGTTTTCAAATGCCCAAAAAAATTTCTAATCCACATTCTATATCACCTTATATCTTTTCTAGTTTTGTGAGAAGGTCTCTCCATGCTTTTTGTCTATGGGTATGACCTATTTCTTCTTCCGAAAGTTCATTTATACATCTATCACATCCTTCTGGAATTAGAACTGGACCGAAGGTTAGTTTTCCCATTTGTCCGCATTCGCTTGCAATCTTTCCCTTTGTTTCTCCTTTGCAAATAATTTTTTCTCCATTTTCTAAAATTGCAGTAAGTACACACACAAAGCTTGCTCCTCTATCTTCATCTTTAACAAATTTCATTTCTTCTAGTAATTTATCCAAAACAACTTCTTGAGGTGCATGGTCTCCTGCATACCTTGCAGTATGTACTCCAGGTCTTCCGATTTAACGCTTTTACCATAAGACCTGCATCATCTGCGACTATTATTTTATTTATTCCTTTTTTATCACAAAATGCTTTAACTGCTTTTGCTTTAATAAGTGAGTTTTCTTCAAAAGTCTCTCCACATTCATCAATTTCCTCATCAAACCCAATATCTACTAAAGTAAGTAGTTTTACATTATAATTATTATAATCTAAAAAATTTTGAACTTGCTCTTTTTTTCCTTTATTTGATGTAGCATATATAATTTCCATATTCTTCCTCCATTCATATTATTTTTTACCATAAAATTAATATATAGTCAATAGTTTTTGCCACTTTTTGTAGGTCTTTTTGGGGTAATTTTACCACTTTTTGCATTTTTTTAATTCCTTAACTTTTTGTTAAACTATTGTAAAACTTCCCTAAATATGTTAATATATTTTTGTATAATTAAAATAAAAACTGTACTAAATAATGTAAAAATTAATATAATTTAAAGGGGGAAAAGAACTTGAAGAAATTTTTTAAACCTGCAATTATAATACTAAGTCTATTCCTTATTTTTCTTCCAAACTGTGTTTTTGCTTCTTCTTTTTTAGAAGGGATTGACTTGGAAGATTTAGATTTAACTCGGAATAAGCCGGTTCTAAACTTACAGACTTAGAAAATACAATTGAAAGTTTCCAAAATCAAAGAAAAGAAAATAGTAATGGAGATGAAAGTACCGAAGAAGGCACCTCAAGCATATCTAGCGTTGATACCTTGCTTGATTTTTATGAAGAACTTTCTAAAGTTATTTCTAATGAAGAAATTGTTACTTTTATAGATAATAATAAAACTGTTTTATCAGAAGCAGGTTTAAGTAAAAGCCTATTAACTACAACTTCTTCATTATTAAAGAATTTTGATGCAAATACAGTAATAGATGTTGTAAAAAGTGATTTAAACTTAGAAGAAGCTATTAAAAATAGTAAAGAAGATGCATCAGCAGATTCAATATTAAAATTGGCTATAAAAAACACAAGTACACCTGATAAAATTAGAATAATGTTAAAACTACTATTTTCAAATGGATACATAAGGCTTCTTACTTCTTTTGCAATAGTAATTAGTATTTATTCAATATTTATAACAAGCTATATATTCAAAAAAGCAGATAAGTCACCATATGGAACATTAATTCCAATTTATAGAGATATTATCCATTTAAAAATGTGTAATTTCTCCCCATGGTTTTTGATTTTAATATTTATTCCACTTATTGGTTGGCTTGCACTTACCTCAATATATATTGTTGGTAAATTCGAACTTTCTAGGAACTTCGGACATGGATTTTTATTTGGACTCGGGCTTTTATTCTTACCTCCTGTTTTTAGAACTTATTTAGCTTTTTCTGATGATAAATTTACTAAACGGAGAATAGATTTTAAAAGTATTATGTAGAAATTTCTGCATAATACTTTATTTTTTTCATAAAGTATAGTATAATTAATATTGTAGTTCTTTATAAAGAAAGGAGAATTATTATGTGGTATATATGGTTAATTGCAGCAGGTATTTTCTTCATTGCAGAAATTATAACAGTTGGTTTTATGATATTTTGGCTTGGAATTTCTGCTGTTATTGTTTGTTTGCTTAGTCTTTTTGTAGATAATGTATTCATTCAAATGGCAGTTTTTGTTGTTCTTTCTACTCTACTTTTGTTCCTTACAAGACCTTTTGTAGAAAAGTTTGTAATAAAAAAAGATGAAAAGACTATAACTAACGCCTTTTCAATAATTGGAAAAGAAGCAAAAGTTATAAAAGCAATGGATCCTGTTACAAAACTTGGTCAAGTAAAGATAGGTCAAGAAACATGGACTGCAAGAGACACAAATGAGAAACTTCTTCAAGAAGGTGATGTAGTTAAAGTTAAAGCAATTGATGGTGTTAAAGCAATTGTTTCAAAAGTTTAGTTATTAAAATTTATATAATATATAAAAATAAGGAGGATTTTTTATGTGGTTTTTAATAGTATTACTAATCATTGTACTTATTATTGCATTCAAATCAATAAAAATCGTTAAACAAGCTGAGGTTTATGTAATCGAAAGATTAGGAAAATTTCTTAAAGTAGCAGACGCTGGTCTTACAATAATTATTCCTTTTTTCGATCATGTTCGTTCAGTTGTTAGTTTAAAACAACAAACTATGGATATTCCACCTCAAGGAGTTATTACAAAAGATAATGTTACTATATCAATAGATACAGTAGTTTTCTATAAAATTACAGACCCTGCAAAAGCTGTTTATGAAATACAATCTTTAAGAAAGGGTATTGAATACTTATCAATCACAACAATTCGTGATATTGTTGGTAAAATGGACTTAGACCAAACATTTAGTTCAAGAGATGCAATTAATGATCAATTAAGATTAATCTTAGATGAGGCAACAGATCAATGGGGATGTAAAGTAGATAGAGTTGAAATTAAAGATATTACTCCACCAGCTGATATTCGTGACGCAATGGAAAAACAAATGAATGCTGAAAGAAATAAAAGAGCAGCTATTCTTCAAGCTGAAGGAGAAAGACAATCTGCAATTACTATTGCTGAAGGACAAAAAGAAGCAGCTATTCTTGCTGCTGATGCTGATAGAGAATCTAAGATTAGACGTGCAGAAGGTGAAGCTGAAGCTATTAAGAAAGTTGCAGAGGCTAAGGCTGATGAAATTTCTATGGTATATGGCGCAATCAAAAAATCTGCACCAGATGAGAAATTAGTACAAATTAAATCACTTGAAGCATTAAAAGAAATTGCAGATGGTAAAGCAAATAAAGTATTTGTTCCATTTGATGCAACAAGTGCTCTTTCAAGTTTAGGAGCTATTGCAGAAGTTGTTAAGAAAAAAGAAGATAAATAATTCTTTATTCAATAAAATCGAGTAGGAACTGAATAATTATTTTATTCAGTGTCCTCTCACACCACCACTGCATGCCGTTCGGCACAGGGCGGTTCGATAGAATTAATACTTTAACAGTATACACTAGAAAGGCTTAGGTAACCTAATCTTTCTA
>JAAWDU010000045.1 GCA_022793905.1 Clostridia bacterium | reverse complement strand
TGTACTACTTCTTCTATTTGTTCTTTGTATGATACTATTTTCCAGTCGTTTGCTACTTCTGCTGTTGTGTCTAATAGGCTATGGTTTCCGCACTAGCCCTCTTATTGTTACTGCTCCTAGTATTACGATGATTACTATCATGATTATTAAAGCGATTAAGGTTATCCCTTTTTCGCTCTTGCTTTGGTTTATCCTTTTGTATTTCATTTGCTTTGGTTTTCCTTTCTTTATTTTTTCTATATTTTTAAAACATTAATATCTAAATTATTGGAATAATATTATATTGACTAAGATTATTCACTCTTATGGCAAGGAATAAAAACAGAAAAAAACCAAACTAAACCAAACTATTCTTATTCCCTCCCATAAAAATTTAAAATCTACATTTTTATCTTGTATGCTTACAAGCATAGCTTGTATATGTATGTAAAAAATAACAAATATTTATTGTTATAATCATATTACCACAAGGAAAACTTGTTGTCAATATTTTTGTACAATTATTGCTTGTTTGTAATTTACTTACACAACCATGACTTGTATAATTAATAACAGAGGTGTTCTTATGAATAGAATTAAGCAATTGAGAGATGAACAAAAAATGTCTCAAAGCGAATTAGGTAAAAAACTAAACAAAACACAACAGCAAATTAGCTTATATGAAAATGGTACAAATGAACTAGACCTAGATGGATATATCATTTTATCTAAGCTTTTTGGCTGTTCAATAGAATATATTGCACGGAAAATCAGAAAAAAGAAACCATAACGAAATTTCTTCTTCTATTACTCAAAATCTATATAAAGAAGCAGAAGGGCTTACACATGAAGAAATTTCAGAAGTTCTAAAATTTTATAAAAATTTAAAAAAAACCATTAATAAATATTAACAGTTATCTCCTTCTCTTTTCATTTATCATATAAAAAAAACGGAACCAATATTTTCTAAGCTCATCCTTCGCTAAGAAAATCTAAGTTCCGCATAATTATCTTCTACGTCAATTACACACTACGTGCGTACTTTCCTAGAATATAAAAAAAGCCCCATTTAGGGGTTTTTTTATTGATTATTTTTAATGTATTCAACTACATCATTTACTGTAACTATCTTTTCTGCATCTGCATCTGGAATTTCCATATCGAATTCTTCTTCAAGAGACATTATAAGTTCTACTATATCAAGTGAATCTGCTCCTAAATCATCAATGAAAGATGCTTCTAATGTTACTAATTTTTCTTCTACTCCAAGTTGCTCTACAATTATTTCCTTTACCTTGTCAAAAATTTCTTCTGAATTCATTTAATATACCCTCCTTAAATTTAACTTTGTCTTATATCTTTCTCCTAAAAGATATTATATATTTTAGGATTTGTCAAGCCTTTTTTGAGATTTTTTCAAATTCTTCTATCATATTATCAACTGTTTTATTTATTACAAACTTTTCTGCTTGTTTTATCGTAAAATAAAACAAGTATTCATCACTACTTCCATGAGCTTTTACTACTGGTTTCTTTACTCCTAAAAATAAAGCTCCTCCATATTCCTTATAATCGACTTTTTTAGCAAATCTATTTATTGCTGGCATACTTGGTATTGCAGCAATAGTAGAAAGTATATTATGCTTTAAGCTATCTGAAAGTGATCTCTTTACAAATTTACCTAATCCTTCTACTGCTTTTAGAAAAACGTTTCCTGTGAATCCATCTGTAACTAATATATCTAGTTCCCCAGAAAAGGCATCTCTTCCTTCTACATTTCCGCACAAAATTTATACCAAGTTCTGGTGATTTTTCTTTTAAGAGTTTATAGCTCTCTTTTGTTAAATCATTACCTTTTGTCTCCTCTGTACCAATGTTTAATAATCCCACAGTAGGACTTTTTACATTATAAGTATCTCGTATATATATTGTGGACATTTGTGCAAACTGAAGCAAATTTATAGGCTTACAATTAGTATTTGACCCTGCATCTATTAATAGTAACCTACTATTATATGCTGGTAGTATTCCGAGCAAGTGCAGGTCTGTCTATTCCTTTAATCCTTCCGTACTAAAAGAGTTGCACCGAGTAAGTAAAGCCCCTGAATTTCCTGCTGATATGAATACATCTCCTTTATCTTCTTTTAAAAGATTAAAACCGCACAACCATTGATGAATCTTTTTTATGTTTTATGGCAACTGTTGGTGTATCTTCCATACTGATTACTTCTAAACAATTATGTATTTTTATATTACTTGATATTTCAGAAATTTTATCTTTTCCATAAAATTCTTTTACTTTTTTATTTATAATCTCCTCATTTCCAACTAAACAGATTTCTGCTTTTACCTCTGATGCTGCTTTTACTGCTCCTCGAATTACAGCATCTGGTGCATTATCTCCTCCCATTGCATCTACTAATATTACCATACTTAAGTTTCCCCTATCTTTCATATTTTCTTATTAAAGATATATTTATTACTTCTTTATTTTATTATTATTTTTGAAAAAAAGCAATATATTTGACCAATAATTCTAACTTTTTAGTTCATCTTAAAAGAAAAGGAGCAGAAACTAGGTATTCTCTGCCCTTTTTGAGGTTCCTTATTGCATAGATTCAAGAACTTCGTGCACCTTTTCCATCTGACGAACAAAAGTCAGAGTGGTAAAAAAAGCACTGAAAACGAGCAAAGCAATGACAATGCCCTTTTTCTTCGTCATTTGCGATACCTCCCGTTAAAATTTCTCCTAATTTAGGAGTTATTTTTATTATACCATGTCTTGCCTGTATTTTCAAGCATTTTGCTTTGGAACTTTAAAATTTAAAGGATAGCGGAGTACTCTTATTTCCCAGAGTACTCCGCTTAAAACATTACCTTACATTATGCTCGTATTTATTGTATCTACACCAGCCTGCCTAAAAAATTCGTCTGCATAGTCGAAGAAATTGCTTGCAGTTTGGTGGTCCCCTCCGTTAAGGATTTCAATATAGGTTTCTGTCATCTTATCCTCAAACTCTGCATATTGTTCTTCACTAATTCGGTAACTTTCCCTTAAAACGCTAACAGTAATATTTATTTGTCCCCATTCAAGCCCATCAGCAAACCCTACTTTATCAATAGTTCCTGAATTAATTTCTAAACTTTCTTCATCTCCTACAATTATTTTGTCGGCGTTTTGTTCAGCTTCTAGTAGCTCCTTCACCATCTTGTTATATTTCTTACACCGTTCTTTTGATATTTCGCCTTTTTTGAGTATCTCTTCTGTTACACCAATAAATTCCTCAAATACAGCTAGATATTCCTCATCTGAAATAATTTCATTGCCATGAAGGTATTCATTAAAAAGCCTATAGCTTTCCATATTTTGTGCTGTTAGAAAAGCATCTAAATACGGGTTTTCATCCGCTACAGTAGTTTCATTTGCTTTGTCATTCCCGCCAAAAGTGGTCATGGCAAATGTTACCACTCCATACAGTACAATCGTTACTGTGATTACCATAGCTAATATGATTGCAATGTTTCTGATTTCGCCTTTCCGTTTCATTGTTGCGAAACCTCCTTCTAAAATTTCCCCATATTTATGGGCATGCGCTAATTATACCATGTTATTCCTGCTTTTTCAATCTTTTTTATTCATTTAATTACACAATCTTTTTGCTTCTTATGCTATGGAAAAGTGGAGCTAAAATTAGCCCCACTTTCTCTCTATGATATGCTACGCAAAATCTGCATTGGATTTCCGTTTTCGAAAAGCTCTGTATAATCTTCTTTCACATACTTTGAATATAACTTTTCAGCATATTCAAAAAACTGCTCATAGGTTTCCTTGTTCTCCCCAATACAATTTGAATATAAAATCCAAAAAGCATCATACTCTTCCTGTGTAAGCTCCATCCTATTTTCTGCAACTATCTTATTATAAAGATATGACTTAAGATCCCATCTCAAGCCCTCACAGTATTCTTTGCCATTTCGCAGTTTCTTAGCTGAATAGTTAACAATATTTATCTCCTCAATCACCTCATTGTAGTTTTCAACATCTTCTTTCGTGATTTCTTCGCCCGTCCATGCCTTTCTAATAAAAGTATTTAAGGCCTCCTCTATTCTCAAATACGTGACCTCTTCAATCAGCTCTACCTCGTAAAGCGCATTGATGTCTTTGATTAACTGCCGTACATCGTTTTCGTCAATGGTACCTTGATGGAAATTATTATTAGCCATTTGATAGATTGCAAAGATTGTTAGTATGCTAACAATTAGAGTTATAATCAATGAATTATTAGCTATAAAGCTAATTACTCCTTCGCCAATACTCCGCTTCCGCTCTTCTTCTTGCCTCTTCATATCATAGTCCTCCTAAAAAAGTTATTTCCCTTTCGGGTTATATTAAGTATTATATCATAATATTATGCTACTTTCAAGCTTTTTACCTGTTTTCATTGAAAAAATCGAGTAGGAACTGAATAATTATTTTATTCAGTGTCCTCTCACACCACCACTGCATGCCGTTCGGCACAGGGCGGTTCGATAGAATTAATACTTTAACAGTATACACTAGAAAGGCTTAGGTAACCTAATCTTTCTA
>JAAWDU010000096.1 GCA_022793905.1 Clostridia bacterium | reverse complement strand
CGTTTGGATTTTTGTATGTTCTTCCTTTTGTTAGTTTTGTGCTTCCTGTATCTATTATTGGTTTTACGTTGTCGAATTGGAAGTCTGTTGGCATTGTTTCTTCTGATGACCACCCTTCTCCGTCTTCTACCCATGCATATATTTCGTATGTTCCTACTTCTGTTATTGTGATTGGTTCTGTGTATATTGCTCCTTCTTCTGGTGTTATTGCTGTGTTGTATTTTTTCATTGTGTATCTTATTTCTTTTGCTAATGGGTTATTTTCCCCTTTATCTATTGTTATTGTTATTGGGCTTACGTACCAGTCGTTGTCTCCGTCTGCTTCTGGCGGACTTAGTGTTATACTCGGCACTTTTAGTCTGTCTGTTACATTTTTTACTAATACGTCTTTTTCTAGATATATGTCTTTTCCTGTTGGTGTTTTTTGGTTTGATGTTGCTCTTATTGTGTATGTTCCTCTTCCTATTTTGCTTACATCAAATCTTTCTTCTGCTTTTGGTTTTTCTATTGTCATGTCTTCTAGTTTCTGTCCTTTGTAGAATATTTCTAGCTTTTCTATTCCGTATCCTTCGTGTTTTGCATTTGCTATTATTTTTGCTACGCTTTTTTCGTATCTTGCTTTTAGGTCTGGCAAGTGGTCTGATAATATGAAATCTCCTTCATCTTTTCCTAGGTATTTTATTATTACTTTTCCTGTTATGCTGTCATAGTACACATAATATACATAATTTCCGTCTCTGACTGTTACTGTTACATATGGGTCTGTGTCTTCTACGTTATTGTTTGCTACTGCTGATTTTACCCAGTTTGTTTCTAGCACAAATCTATCTGCTATATCTTCTAATGTTAGCTCTTCTCCTTTTGATGCATATTCTATTATTGTACTATGTGCTAGCCCTTCTACTTGCTCTTTATATGATACATATTTCCAGTCGTTTGCTACTTCTGCTGTTGTATCTACTAGGCTATGGTTTCCGTGTTAATCCACGTATCGTCACTGCTCCTAGTATTACGATTACAACTATCATTACTATAAGAGCAATTAGAGTTATTCCACTCTCTTTCTTTTTCATCTGTTTCTTCCTCCTAAATATGTTTTCTTTTGGTTTTCCTTTGCTCTTTATAGTTTTTTTAATATTAATATCTTTTTTCTCTTCCTTATGGCAGGAAATAAAAACCGACAAAGGTAATTAAATCCATTTTTATTTCCTCCCATAAAAAAGCACAAAAAGACATATGCTCCTTATTCTCTTGCTTG
>JAAWDU010000044.1 GCA_022793905.1 Clostridia bacterium | reverse complement strand
CCAGATAGTAAATCACTATTAGAACCTGTAATAAATATTGATACATTTTTAGATGCCTTAAATGAATTTATTGCTTTTTCCCAGTGTTCAACATTTTGAATTTCATCAAAGAATAAGTAGTATTTATCTTCTTTTACTATTTTTTCTTTAATGTAATTGTGTAAATCCATATCATTTTTTATAAAAGCATAATCTTCATATTCAAAGTTTATATATATTATTTGAGATTCTGGTATTCCTCTTGCTTTTAACTCATCTATTATTTGTAATAATATAACTGACTTACCACATCTTCTAATACCCATTATGACTTTTATCAAATCTTGGTCATAGAATGGTCTAATTTTAGATAAATATTTTTCACGAATAAGCATATATTTCTCCCCTTTGTTCACTTTATTTTATTCTATTATATTGTAATTATTTTCTTTTGTCAATGATTTTGTTTAGTACACAAAACAAAATGTGCTTTTATGTAAGTTTTGTTTAGTGTATAATTTATGTATTTAAGAGTATAAATATTTTTTAGGATTACAACTTCACTATAAATGGGAAACAAAAATCCAAGACATATTCCTATTACAATGCCTGACGTGCCAAGTATAAAAGCTTTTTTTCTAATCATTTTCTTTAATTCTCTTTTACACATTCCAAGAGATAAAAGACTTCCAAATTCCTTTAATCTTTTGCTATATGTCATTTTAAATATTGAAGCGTTCTCCTTTTCTACTTCTATATTCTCATTTTTTGCAATTTCCAATAATACAATACACAAAAATAAAAAAACAGAAAAAAACCGTTCATCCTTCAAAAACGACCGCTTATCTTTTTTAATTCTAATTTTTTCAATTTTACTATTGACATTTGTATTTAAAGTATTATAATAGTGTCATGTGATAAATAAATCACAGTAAATAATTATATTGCAATGATGTTAGTTTTATACTGGCATCTTTGTAATAGAGAGGAAAAGTGTCTACCCTAGCGTATCTCAGCACTACTCAGCAAATTCAAGAATAGCTTTAACCTATGGACGTACTGAAGGAGGTACAACAATGAACATTCGCAAGCGGTTCTTCTCGTTCCTGATGGCTTTTGCCATGCTCGTTTCCTGCATGACTGTTGCTCACGCGACTGAGGTGGAGGAAACTGCGGCTCTGACTAGCGCGACTACAAATCAGGAGATTGCTCCAAGGGCAACTCAAACTATCGTGCAAGGTGATACCTTTACTAATCAGAATTTCTACGGCGGCCAGTTCACTTTGAGTAACTCAAAGTATTTAACTATGGTCGTACAAAATCCTGGTACAAGTATTACCATTGAAGTTTTCAACATGGCAAATGGTTCTGTTTACAGCAGAACTTTCCAAGCTGGAACTACAGGAGCTCACTCTTTTACAAATAGCAAAGTTCCCTCTGGACAATATAGCTATGTGATTACCCTTGGAAATTATCAAGCTGCATACGCCTTTTCCTTTGAAGCTACTGACTATTATCATGCTTAAGGCATTGCAAATTTTCTAAGGATTTTCTAGCAATTATTGACACTTTTCCTCTCAAAAGCGGTGGGGACTCCCCACCGCTTTACTATTTGCTTTATTTAATTTTTATACTATATATTTTTCAATTTTACATATTATTCAATTTTTTCTCATTGCTTCTTTCATGATTTCGTCTTCTGTTTGGAATAGGCTATTATACGGGTATATTCTTTCTTCTCCTATTTTTATGTAGATGTTTCTTATTGGCATAACAAATTGTCCGTTTTTTTGTTGTTTATATTTAAAAATTTTATTTTCTTTATTCCATTTTTCAGCGTATTTTAGGAATTCTATTATATAGCCTGTTTTTTCTTTTACTTCTTCTTCATTATTTGCATTCATGTAGTTTTGATAGACTAGTAAGCCTTTTTCGTCTATTTCTTCTATAGTTTCAAACTTGTCTTTATTTTCGCTTTTCCAACTATCAAAAATGTACTTTTGGAAATTATCTTCGAAATCATCTGTTAAATTTCCTCCGTTTTTTTACTGCTTTAAAACATATATCTTGTTTCTTTTTTAGTGCCATTTCATAGCTTCCATTCCCATTTTCGTCTGTATCTTCTGATATTATTTTCATTTTGATATTATGCTGTCTTTCTATTGATGTTATATCTGCATTAAAGCTAGTTCTCATATTAGAAAATCCTACATTTGCAAACGTAAATGCACAAAATACAACAATTGCTATAATAAGCAAAAATCCTATTTTCGTTGTTTTTAGTATTGAATTTAGAAAGCCTGTAACTATATTCATTCTCTTTGCTTTTTTCTCTATATCTATTTTATCAATATCTATTTTAAATGTATTTTTCTTTCTTATTTCTTCGTTTTCTACCCATTTTTGGATTTCTTCCCAATCTTCTTTATTTCCCATAATATTTTTTCCTATCTTACTTCATATCCGTGTTAAATCTGGTCTTCCGCATTTCTTCACTCTTTACTTCGTTAAGTTTTATGTCTTTGTATTCTACTATATTTTCTTTTTCTACTCCGTCTTTTAAGATTTTTCCGTTTTTGTTTTTTAGCATAATACCAGTTTCTTTGCTGATATATTCTGTTTCTTCGCCTAGTTTTACAGTATAGCATTTTTCTTCGTTTACCTCTTCTACTGATATATTTGCAAATAATGCATATATCATTTTATTTTCTTTTGTTAGTCCTAAAGTTGGTAAAACTACTCTTGGAGTATTAATTGAACTAATTTCTGCTTTTTTGATTTCTGGATAATATCTAATCTGTTCTTTAGAATTTTCATCAAACCAAGTTATCATGTGTTTATCTTCGTCTTTTATAATTTCTTTGCTTATTCCTTCTTTATAGTAGAATTCTCTAGTTCCTTCGCTTGATATCGAGAATGAAAAATTATTAATTTTCGATAATTCTTCTTCTTTTCTACTAATTTCCTCAATTATTAATAAGTTTCTTATAAAGTGCATTGCAAAAACGAATAAAACTGCTAAAATCATAATTAAAATAATCATAAATATTTTTTTCTTTTCCATAAAAATCACTCCTTTTCTTTAGTTTGCCTCTCATTTATAACTTACTTTAATTATACCAAAAATTTTGCCTTTTTGCAAATTTCACCTTTTGTTTTTAATATACTACTATCTTTTTCCTCTCTTACTCTTGACTTTATGCGAGTTTTCAAGTATTATATAAGTGTAAGATTGGAGGTATTTTGTAATGAGTAATTTAATCTCATATTTGTTTGAAACAAATGCATTTAAGGTTTGCCCAAATAACAAGCCTTTTTGGTATACTTCAGGAAAAATTGGACCATACTTCATTAACACTCATTTCCTTTATGGAAGTGAAGAAAGTGCAGTTGAGTTTTTAAAGTTTATAGATGTTGAAAAAGAAGATAAATTAGGTGTTTCTAAGAAAATTCTCGATAAATGTCTTAATCAATATAACACAAATGAAATTTATAAAGAAGTAATTAATGAAATACTTTATTTTATTAGAAATAACATGAATGTAGATGAAATCGACTATGTATCTGGTGGAGAAAGAAGGGATTGGTTTTTCGCAAATATTGTAGCTTATCTTTTAAATAAACCTTTTATTACTATTTTTAAAGATTTATCATGTGTAGTTAGCTCAAGTGATTTTACTGAAACTACTCCCGCAAAAGATTTATCTGGAAAAAAAGTTTTACATATTGCTGACTTAGTAACAGAGGCTTCTAGTTATGTAAGAGCTTGGATTCCTGCTGTACAATCACTTGGTGCAGAAATTATATGGAGTGTAGTTGTAGTTGATAGAATGCAAGGTGGAAATGATAGGCTAAAATCACTTGGAATTGACGCTCATTCACTTTTGCAAATAGCACCTAATATGTTTAAACAGGCATTAAATATGGGTATTATTAATGAAGAGCAACATACTATGTTAAATAAATTTTATGAGAACCCAGATGAAACTATGAAGCAATTTTTAGTAAAACATCCTGAATTTTTAGAAGAAGCACTTCATTCTGATGAAAAGACTGTTGTACGTGCTCGCCTTTGTGTTGAAGGTAATTTATATGGTTTACATTAAAATTTTTAGGGAAGAATTCTTATTTCTTCCCTAATTCTATTTCTATGCCAAATTCTTTATTTTTTCTTTCTATCATCAGCATAACTTTTTCTCCTGGTTTTTTTGTGTAGAGATATTTTCTTAAATCACTCATTTTATTAAGTTCTAAATTGTCTATTTTTGTTATGATATCACCTTTCAAAATCCCTTTTCCATAAGATGGACTTCCTTCTTTTATTGAAACAACATATATACCTTTTTCTATCTTTAAGTTTTCTTCAAGATATCTTACCACTTCTTTATCATAAGCATATATTCCAATTTCCGCTTCTTCAAACTTTCCATCTTCCATTAGTTTTTTTACGATTGGCTTTATTTGATTTATTGGGATGGCAAATCCAATTCCTTCTGCTTCTTGTATCTTTATTGTGTTTATTCCAATTACTTCTCCTCTTTCATTTACAAGTGGTCCTCCACTATTTCCACTATTAATGCCTGCGTCCGTTTGTATTAAGTCTTCTAAATATGCTTCTTCTTCCTCTTCTTTTATTTTTATAGTTCTATCCACTGCACTTATTATTCCACCTGTTACTGTTCTTTCAAAGTCTAGTCCAATTGGGTTTCCTATAGCAAATACTCTGTTTGCTATTCTTATTTTATCCGAATTTCCTAAAACTACTGGTGTTAATCCTTGTTTTTCAATTTTAATTATACTTAAATCAATATCACTATCAGCCCAGATTACTGTCCCCTGTTGTTCTCCAACTTCTCCTGCTATACTTACATAACATTTACTATATTTTCCTCCACTTACATGTTCATTTGTTAAAATATATCCATTGTCTGTTAAAATAATTCCGCTTCCTAGAGATAATGTTTTTTCAGAATTAATACTAAAAATGCCTGTATCAGCAACTGTTATTTTAGATATTCCGTACTACGCTTTTAGAAACACTTTCTAAAATTTCACTTAAGTTTGTCTCGTTTTCTGCATTCACTTCTTTAGATATTCTCTCTGGAACATATGGTACAGAGGGGCTTGCATCTATATTTATGTAAATGTCATATAAAATTATTGAAGCAGTTGCAACTAGAAATATAAGTACTGCTTCTCCTATGACCCAAGGTAGTATATGCTGTTTTTCTTTTTTTCCATAGTTATTGTAACTTTTTAGCTTCAATTCTAAATTCACCAACTTTTTCTTTAAACTTTAAATAAATTTTACCCAAACTTATTTGTAGATATACAAAATTAAAGCAGTTAAATTTAAAGAGCATGCATTTATTTTTATTGAATGCACGCTCTTTTTTATATCTATTTTAATAATACCAAAAAAATCCTAATATCTTTTTATACCAAGGAATTTTTATTACTGCTATCTGAAAACAATTTACCGTTGTTTTTATTTTATTTCGTTTTGATAAACGTTCATGTATTTTTTCTTTTTTTACTTTTTCCTTTTTTCCGCTTTTTTGTAACTTGAACAAAAGGGCCTACTGTGTATTTTCTTCTATGCCTAAACTTTCCCCCTAGTGTTTTTGCCTTTATAATTCTTCTTTTGTTTCTTACTTTCTCCATTATTTTCTCCAAGAATTTTTTATTCTTAAATTATATCTCATATTTTTCTAGCTGTCAAGCAAATATGGGAGCTGTTTACACTGTTTTTTTATTTAAGCTATTTTTACAAAATTAAATTGCAATACGGTATTGTGTTTTTATTTTTTTTATAGTATAATGTTGACATATTGGCGATAAGAAAAATGGGGGCTATTTATGAAAAAGGATGTTTATATTGAATTATCACAGGAACACTTTGATAATTTAGAAATTGTTGCAAAAGATAATGACGTTTCAAGTTATTCAGTATTTTTAACTTGTTTGTGTATTTTTTTATTCAAATATACAGCTAAGTCCGAACTTAACATTGATGTTTTTACTAATGATATTCCATTAAATATAATTGTAGATAAAAATGAATATTTTGAGGCTTTTTTAAAAAGTGTGTATAAAGCATGTTCAAAATTTACTCGGAAATGAGATAAAATTTGGTATTAAAGATACTATATTACCTAGTTCTGAACTTTGCTTTAGTGCCTCTTCTTCTTTACATACTTTAAGATTAGAATTTAATGGAAATAGCCTCTCTATTGCAAGTGCAAATAGTTTACTTACTCACTATTTGTTTATTTTGAGACAATGTTTTCAAAATGAGAATTTCAAGATTTCTGATTTTGAAATTATAACACCTGAAGAAGCAAAACTTTTAGAAAAATTTAATAACGGAAAAGATGTCAAAACTCGCATTTTAGATAAAAACTTAAATCCAGTTCCTATTGGTTGTATTGGTGATGTTTATTATTTAGATAGCAAAGGAAATTTATCTAAATCTAATAAATGTGGAAAATGGAATTTTGATGGCAATATTGAATTTGAGACCGATGAAAAGTTTAATACTTCTTTTGGTTCTAATAAAAATCAAAATTATGATTTTTTAAAGTCTTATGATTATTCTAAGGCAGATAAAGTGTTAGAAAGAAATATCCCAGAAAACTATGAAACTATGATAAAAACTACCCCTCGGTAATATTTTATTAATTCGGAGCTACACGGTTTTCTTGGTGCTCATATAGTTTATGAATTTTTAACACAAAATAAAGGAGACATTTATTGTCTAGTAAGAGCTAAAGATAATATTCCTGCAAAATATAGACTTTTACAAATTCTTAGATTTTACTTTGGAGATAAATTTGTTTCTAAAATGGAAGATAGAATTCATGTAATTTCTGGAGATATTGTTCAAAATAGCAATCTAGGTACTAATAAAAATGATTTACGAACAATCGCAAATCAAACAGAAGTTGTAATAAATTCTGGCGCCCTTGTTAAACATTTTGGAAACAAACAAGACTTTGAAAATATAAATGTAATTGGAACAAAAAATCTTATTACATTTTGTCAAAAATTTGGCAAAAGACTATTACATATATCTACTTTGAGTGTTTCTGGAAACGACAAAAAAGATATAAAAGAAAATGTAAATATATTTTCTGAAAGGAACTTATATATTGGGCAAGATTTTACAAATCTTTATGTTACAACTAAATTTGAAGCAGAACTTGCAGTTTTAGAAGCAATTTATGACGGACTTGATGGTCAAATATTAAGGCTTGGGAATATTACTAGCAGATTTTCTGATGGTAAATTCCAGCGTAATATTAGTGATAATGCATTTGCAAAAAGATTGAAATCTTTCATTGAAATTGGTGCTTTCCCAAAATACATTTTAAAACATAAGCTTGAGTTTACACCAGTGGATTTAACAGTAAGTGCTATTATAAAGATTTTGAATTATTCGTCTGATTGTAATGTTTTTCATATAATGAATTCATATGCAATAGATGTACCAGATTTTATTAATACAATAACTTCTATGGGGCTTGATATTATACCAGTTTCAGATGTTTTAATGAATGATATTATAAATGGTATGCTTGTGAATGATGAAAGAAAAGAGGCTGTTTCTGGAATTGTTCAAGATTTAAGCAAGGATAAAAAACTAATATATACTTCTTCTGTTAAACTTGATTGTAATTTTACTCAAAATTATCTTAAATCTACTGGTTTTAAGTGGAAGAAGATTGATAAAAACTATATAATTAGATATTTGAATTACTTTAAAGAAATTGGATTTTTAAACTTTTAAAATTTTATTTTTTAAAATACTATAAAGATTAAACTTAGAGAAACACGTAAGAGGAGGAAAAAAATGAACTATTATGAATTGACCAATCCACAAAAGGCAATTTGGTCAATAGAACAATTTTATAAAGGTACTAATGTTAATAATATTTGTGGAACTTTAACAATAAAACAAGATGTTGATTTAAGCTTACTTAATAAAGCTGTTAATTTATTTGTCGCAAACAATGCGAGTTTTGGAATTAATATAATTCAAAAAGATGATAATGTATTACAATATTTTATAACTCAAGATGAAGAAGATTTTGAAAAAGTTTATTTAAAAGATTATAGAGAAGTGCAAAAACTTGCAAATGAAAGATGTGAGAATGTTTTTGACCTTTCTTCTAAAAAATTATATAAATTTATTTTATTTAAGCTTGAAAATGGTCATGGTGGATTTATTATATTAACTCACCATATTATTTCTGATGCTGGAACTTTTGGTCTTATTGGAACTGAGATTGCTGAGAATTACAGAAAGCTTTTAGGAAATGAAGAGATAGAAAAAAAGGATTATTCTTATATAGATTATATTAATAGTGAAAAGGAGTATATGGCAAGTAGCAAATTTTCAAAAGATGAAGATTATTGGACTAATCTATATAAAGAAATTCCAGAGCTTGCAATGCTTCCTAGTGTTAGTATAAAAAATAATTCTAGCTTCACTGGCAAGGCTATTAGAAAAGAGTATATTATAGATAGTTCTCTTTTACGTAAAATAGCTGATTTCTGCAAAAGAAATAAAGTTTCAAACTATAACTTTTTTATGGCTATTTTTAGTATCTATTTGGGGCGTATTTCAAATTTAAGAGATTTTGCAATTGGTACTCCTATTTTAAATAGAGCTAATTTTAAAGAAAAGCATACTACAGGTATGTTTATTAATACTGCTTCTTTAAAAATTGTTTTAGATGAGAAACTTTCTTTTTTAGATTTTGTAAAACAAATTTCTGCTTCTTCTTTAAGTATGCTTAGATATCAAAAATATCCATATGAATTACTTTTGCAAAACTTAAGAAAACTTGATAATAATTTACCTGCTTTATATGATGTAATGCTTTCTTACCAAGTTACAAAAGCTCATGATAAAAATAGTACTCTGCCTTATGAGGTTGAATGGCTTGGCACTTCTACTATTTCAAATGGAATATATATACATTTACATGATAATAATGATGAAGAAAGTTTAAATATTGCTTATGATTATCAAATTGAAAAATATGAAGAAAAAGATATAGTTTTTATGCATGAGCGTATTTTAAACATAATTAATCAAGTTTTGGAAAATGAAAACCTTTTAGAAAGTGATATAGAAATTTTAACTGAAAAAGAAAAAAACTTAATTTTACATGATTTTAATGATACAAAATTAAATTATCCAAAAAATATGACTATTATAGACCTTTTCGAAACACAAGCTTCTAGAATTCCTCATAATACTGCTCTTGTTTATGATGAAAAAACTCTTACATATAAAGAATTAAATGAAAAGGCGAATGGTCTTGCAAAAATGCTTATGAGTAAAGGTGTTAAACCAAAAGATGTTGTTGGGGTTTTGCTTCCTCGCTCTATTGAGTTTGTTATAAGTATTTGGGCAATTCTTAAATGTGGTGCAATTTATATGCCTTTATTTACTGATTACCCAAATGATAGACTTAATTATATGATTAAAAATAGCAACGCTAAGCTTGTTTTAACAAATGATAGTTTTAAAAACAAATTAGATAATAACTCTTTTTTTACAATTAATAATTATGAGAATATACGCACTTCTCATATGTTTAATAAACCGTTCATTACACCAAATGACATAGCTTATATAATCTATACTTCTGGTTCTACTCGGAAGACCAAAAGGTGTTCAAATTACAAATGATTGCTTGAATAATTTTGTTCATGCTTTTGATGCGTATTTTGAAGGTGTTTCAAGCTCAGATAACTTTTTATCTACTACTAATATTTCTTTTGATGTTAGTATTTTTGAGCTTTTCTTGCCTTTAGTTTTTGGTGCTAGTTTAGTTTTATATCATAATGAATTAATTAGAGATATTTTAGATTATACAGATTATATTGTGAAGCATGAAATTACTGGATTATACATACCACCTAATATTTTAAATGAAGTTTATTTTCTTCTAAAAGACAAAAAAAACTTGAAGATAGATAAGCTTTTAGTTGGTGTTGAAGCTATTAAGAAAGAAACTTTGGATAAGTATTTTTTATTAAATCCAAATATGCATATTGTTAATGGTTATGGACCTACTGAGACTACAATTTGTTGCAGTGCCCTTCCATATTCTAAGGATTTACCTATTGAAACAGATATTGTTCCTATTGGTATGCCTTTATTTAACGACCATATTTATATTTTAGATACAAGCAAGAAGCTTAGACCTGTTGGTCTTGCTGGAGAGCTTTATGTCACAGGAAATGGAGTTGGCGCTGGATATATTAATAATGAAAGCGAGACTTCGAAAAATTATCTTCCAAATATTTTTGATAATTCATCTGAAAAGATGTATAAAACTGGTGATATTGGTAAGTGGAACGAGGACCGGAACTATAAGTCTTGCTGGCAGGAAAGATAATCAAGTCAAAATCTCTGGATATAGAATTGAGCTTGGAGAAATTGATAGTGTTATAATGAAATATCCTTCTGTTGAAAAGAGTATCACTGTTGCAGTAGATGTTAGAAATAAAAAACGTCTAGTGTCTTATTTTACAGCTTCTAAAGATGTGAATGTGCAAGATATTTTGGAATTCTTAAATGAAAAACTTGCTTTTTATATGGTTCCTTATAAACTTATTAAGCTTGACTCTATTCCTCTTACTTCTAATGGAAAGGTTGATAAAAAAGCTTTACCTGAGTTTTCTGTTGATGAAAAAAAAGATATAAATGAGCCTATAAATGTGACTCAAAAAAGGTTACATGGTATTTGGCTTAAGCTATTTGGTTTAAGTAAAATTGATATATATGATAATTTCTTCCATATAGGGGGAGACTCTCTTCTTGCTATCAAACTTGTTAGTAGGATTTATGAGGAATTCAATGTTAGATTAAGTATTGAGCAAATTTTTAATAACCCAAGTATAAAGTCTTTATCAGAAATAATTGATACCTCTTCTACACTTGATAATAATTTTGTTATTCCAAAATCAGAAACGCAAGATGCTTATCCTGTTTCTTCTGCACAAAGAAGAATTTATCTTGCAAATAATTTAGATAAAGATTCTTATCTTTACAATATTTGTGGTGGCATTTTATTTTCTACTATGCCAAATGTCATCAAGCTTCAAAATGCACTTGATACAATAATTTCAAGACATGATATTTTGCGTAGCTATTTTGAGTTTGAAAATTCGCAAATTAAACATAAAGTATCTAATAATTTTAATATTAGAATCGACCCTATTGATGTTTGCACAAATGATATAAAAGAGCTATTTTATATTTATCAATCTAAATTTTCACTTGATAAAGCTCCTTTATTTAATGTATTTTTATTCAGACTTCCAAATGGTAAGGCACTTTTTATGTTAGATATTCATCATATAATTTTTGATGGTGCTTCTTTAGATATTTTTATGAATGAGCTTTCTTTAGCATATAATGAAAAGTCTTTGCCTGAACTTGCAATCTCTTATAAAGATTTTGCTATTTGGGAAAGCAAGCAACTTGAAAATGATAATTTTGCTTCTAGTAAGAAGTTTTGGATTGAGCAATTTAAAGATAAGGTTCCTGTTTTGAATTTACCATATTCTTTTTCAAGACCTATAAAGAAAAATTATGCAGGTAAAACCTTTACTCTTCCTCTTCCAGAAGGGCTTTTATCAAAATTAAATAAATTTGCAAATAGCAAAATTGTAACTCCTTATATGGTAATGCTTGCTTGTTATTATATTTTATTATATAATTATGCTAATGAGGAAGACCTTGTTATTGGCACCCCTGTTTCTGGTAGGATTTATAAGGAATTAGAAAATATTTTAGGTATGTTTGTGAATAGCATTCCTTTGAGGTGTAAGGTCAATCCAAATATTAAGTTTAAAGATTTCTTAGAAAATGTAAAACAAATCTCTGCAAATGCTTTTGCTCATCAGGATTATCCTTTTGATATGCTTGTTAATGATTTAAAACTACCTAGAACTGCTGGAAGAAATCCACTATTTGACACTATGTTTGTTTTTCAAAACCATAACTTAAGTAATTTTGATTTTGACAAAGTTAATGCAAAAATTGTTTCATCTGATACTTCTCTTTCTAAGTTTGATATTTCACTTGAAATATCTTTAGAAGGCGAAAATTTAAGCTTAAAACTAGAGTATTCTACAGAATTATTTGATGAAATATTTATAAGTAATTTTGCTAAAGCTTATGAAAGGATTTTTACTTTTGTTTTAGATAATGAAGAGACTCTTATTATGAATATTCCTGTTTTTGAAAGCTCTTCTAAAATTTTTAGTACATCTAATGTTTATAAATTTAATGAAATTATTTTAGAAGATTCTCCTAAACCAATCTTATTTGAAAAACAAGTTGAAACAAATCCTTCAGCTTCTAATGTTGAAATGCAAATTGCAGGAGTTTTTGAAAATTTGCTAAATATTAAAAATATAAATATTGATGATAATTTCTTTGACCTAGGAGGAGATTCACTATCTGCAATTACTTTACAAATAGAACTTTTGAAACTTAATTTTAATCTTACTTATTCGGATATTTTTGAATGTCCGACAATTAGAGAACTCGCTAAGAAGGTCTCTGCTTAGTATGATACTTTTTTACAAAAGATGTAATTTTTGAATTAATATACGGAGGAAAAAATATGGAAACTATTGGATTAGTTTTAAGCTGTATTATAGCTTTATTCTTGATTTTGTACTTAACGAGTAGGAAGAAAAGGACTCAGCTTCAAAACATATTTATTATTAATGTTGTTTTGGTATTTTGCTGTTCTTTCTTGCTTCTTACTCAAAAACACATTTCTTCACTTTTTAATATAGACCCTATTTGGTTTGAAAAACTGATATATGTGCCCACATGCTTTTTGCCAGTTTCAATCTTATTTACTGGTATAATATTTGCTAATACTAAAATTGAATTTAAAAGAAGGTATATCTTAATTTTCATAATTCCTATACTTTCTATTTTAATGATGTGGACAAATGACTTTCATCATTTAGTTTATGTTGAATATTCAACTAACTTTTATGAAAATATTTTTGGACCATATTATTATGTGCATAATATATATACATTACTTTTATATTTTATGGGATTGTTTTACTTAATAAAATTCTCTATTAAAAACTCTGGTATTTTTTCAAAACAAGCTATTTTGTTTGTAATTGCTGCACTTTTACCAATTACAATAAATATACTTGGTTCACTTCAAATAGTACCTATGACTATATATTTAACACCTATTTGTTTTTCTTTTTCAGTCTTGCTTTCAGCTATTGCAGTATTTAAATTTGATTTTTTAAATACAACACCTATTGCACTTCAAAGAATTGTAGATAGAATGTCTGATAGTTATATTGTTCTAAATGAAGATAATGTTATTACTGATTTCAATGAGACTTTTTTATCAACTTTTTCTTTGAAAAGTACTGATATTAGAAATATAAATATTTTTGATTGGTATGGTGGAAAATACTTATCAAAATTAAAAGGTGCATTACAAAAAGTTTCTGTAAGCCCAAATACAGTTGTATTTGAAACTCACATGGAATCTATTAATAAGTATTTTAATGTTGAAGTTTCTAGTATTATTAATAATAGCATATTTTTGGGTTCTTTAATACTATTCAAAGATATTACTCAGCATGAAGAAGACTTGAAAACTATTCAAGATAACCAGGATATGTTAGTTGAAAGAGAACGTTTTGCATCTCTTGGTCAAATGATTGGTGGAATTGCACACAATTTAAAAACTCCTATAATGTCAATTGCTGGTGCTGTAGAAGCTTTAAATGATTTGATTACTGAATATGATATTTCTGTGCGGAGATAATGAAGTTACAATAGAAGATCATCATGCTATAGCGTCTGATATGCGCTCTTGGATTACAAAAATCAAGGAGCATACCTCTTATATGTCTGATGTTATTACTGCTGTTAAAGGGCAAGCAATTTCGTCTAACGAAACAATAGATAGCTTTACTATAGGTGAACTTATTAAACGAGTTTCTATTTTAATGAAACATGAACTTAAACATTCTTTAGTTGAACTTAATACTCATATTTCTATAGACGAAGAATTTAAACTTTATGGTAGCATGAATTCTTTAGTGCAAGTTATTGATAATCTTGTATCTAATGCAATTCAGTCTTATGGTGGAAAGCCAGATAATGTTATTGATTTTTCTATTGATATGTCTGATCGGTTTTATTATAATTTCTGTTAAAGATTATGGTTGCCGGAATGAGTAAAGATGTTCAAGATAAACTTTTCAAGGAAATGATTACAACTAAGGGTAAAAATGGTACTGGTCTTGGACTATATATGTCTTATTCGAATATTAAGGCTAAGTTTAATGGAAGTATAGAATTTGAATCTGAATTTGGAAAAGGTACAACTTTCCGCATATTATTACCAACAAATAACTAGTTTTATAAAATTTTTAGCAGTTATTACCAAAAAAGTAATAACTGTTTTTATTTTGTTTTTTTGCATTATTTTAATGTCAATATGGCGTTTTGACATTATTAGGGTGTCATTTGTTTATCTTCTTTTATTTTTGTTTATCTTTGTTAGTCTTTTCAAGACATTCAGCCGATTTTATGCAATAATATTTATAGTATTTCGACAAAAAATAATAATTTTTTTATTTTTTTGAAAAAAAATGAAACTTTTTTGTTACTTAAACCCATCTATATAATAGAGAGATTTTTTATAGGAGGTAAAAATATGATTCAAGCTTTAGCAATTACTAAAGATATCCGTTTTTGCAAAAATTTAATGAATGAAATTCATGTACATAATTCAAATATAAATATTTTTGCAATTTCAACTAATAAAAAAGAAACCGTAACACTTTTTAGAAATTTTGAGCCTGATATCATCTTCTTTGATAAAAGGGTTCTAAAACTTTATGACTTAAAATTTTTCGAGAAATACCATAACATTACTATTCTTATTTCACCTGATACTCATGAACGTCTCCTTGATAAGGATACTTTCCAAGAAATTCATGCTATTACAGGAAATAATGATGTAGAAGAAAGGAAACGAAAAGTTATTCAAGAACTAGAGTATATTGGATATGAATTCAAATACAACGGAACACATTTTCTTGTAGATACAATTTTAGAAATGTATGTGCAATATAATAATAATATGGTTGACAATCTTCAATCTGATATTTATCCAATTGTTGCTAAAAAGTATAATAAAACTGTTTATAATGTTAAAACTAGCATTGGTAAGGCTACTGACTGTATGTATTTTAATTCAAACGCTGATAAGATTATCGACTATTTTAATTTTCCAGAAGATATGAAACCTACTCCAAAGCAGGTTGTTTTTACAATTATTAACAAAATTTTAGAATAAATTGATTATGAAAAAAGTGAACGCATTCACCTATGCGTCCACTTTTTGTTTTAAGTATCTTTGTTCATATAATCCGTATTTAAAAACTACTGTCCCTATAACTCTTTTTAGTGTTGGTTTTTCATATGTCTCTAAATAAAAATATTTTTTAACTTTTGCCTCTTCCATATTCCTATACATTGTTTCTATTGAATGTTGCATTACTGCTTTTACTGTCAACATCGTTTTCGCATGGTATTTATCTGCAATAACTGAATATACATTTTGATTTAAGTTCTCTATTGCCCTTTCGTCTTTTATACATATAAAAATTGCATCAATTAAATACATTCCTCCTTTATTATGAAGAGAAAATCTCAGTTTTGATAGTTCTTTTAATATGTACAGCCTAATTCTAGTATCATCCATTTTACTCTTTCCTTTCTTTTTTATATTTATCTTAGCATACTTTTTTTATTTTGTCTCGAAAGGGCCGGAAAAAGGCCTAAAAAAGGTCGGTTTTGGGTCGGAAAAAGGCCGGTGTATAAAACTTTACTTTTCCTCTTTTTGTTTTTCTAAAACATCTAAAGCTCTTTTACCAAAAGGCATTCTAACAAATGTATTCAACTTTGTACCTACTTTTTTCAAAGTTTCAACTACTCTTTCCTCTGAAACTTCTTTGTCTTGAATAATTAAATTAAATGTAGGTATGTTTTGTTTTAATTCATCTTCTGCTTTCTCGATTATTTGCAGACCATCTAATTTTTCAAAATCATATTTTGCAAAAACAACGTCTGGCTTTAAATTTATTATTTTTGTATATGTATCTTCTCCAGTTTCTGCTGTTCCTACAACTTCGGCATAATCTAAACTCTCTATTGAATTTAAAACTTCTTCTTTTATCTTTTCATCACTATGTGCAATTAAAACTCTTATCTTTTCCATATTTTTTCCTCCATAATTTCTATGATATAAACTTAACTACATTATCATACAGTGCATTTCCTCTTTTATAGTCTCTTCCATTTTCTGTTTTATAAATATCTCCATTTGCAATTATTAATATATCCTTTTCCATGTCTTCTTCTTTTCTATAATCAAACGTGCTTATGTTTTCAAACTTTTTGAATACTCCGATTGTTTTGAAAGTTTTCAAATTCTTTATCTGATATCTCAAAAAAGCTTTTATTTTTTTCTGCTGTTTCTCTAAGTGGCATAAATTTGTAAAACTTCCACATTCCTATTTTGTAGTTGTTTAAGAATTCTCCTAAAGCTTGCACTTCATTTATGTTTTCTTTGTTAATTACAGTGTTGATGTCAAGTTCTAAGTTTTTATCTTTTACATAGTCTAGGATTTGCTTTATATTGTTATAATGATTTTTTCCTCTTCCTAGTGCTCCATTTACATTGCTATTTACAGAATCTATTGATAATGTTAAACTATCTAAATAGTTATAAATCTCTCTTGTTTTCTCGTTCCTTATAAGTTCTACTCCATTTGTGATTAGTCTATTTTTTATATTGTTTTCTTTTGCAATTTTAACTAACTTAATTAAATCTGGATATAAAAGTGCTTCTCCACCGTGTCCATGTAATATTTGTTATCCCATCTTTTATTAGATTTTCAAGTATTCTTTTGTTTTCCTCAAATGTTAATTCTTTTATGTCTGTAAATCTGTGGCAATATTTACAATTTTGATTGCATTTTGCCGTAATATTCCAACATACTTTTTTCTTTTCCACTTTAAAAATCCATCCTTTCTTTACACTTTTATTATATATTCGTAAGATTGGCTTGTCTATTTCCAAAATTTTAATAAGACTTAAATAAAATTTAAGCCTTGGTAGTTTTATACAAGAAAAAATCGTCCACTTTTACTTGAGACATATAAATATAATTTTTTTACGTAACCCTATTGTATTTACATAATTATGATGATATAATATTATGTGTGAAATTGTTATTAGGAGATTAGATTTATGCAAAAGATTTTAGTTGCTAATGAGAATATTAAACAAAATTTAAGCATTTGTAATTATCTTTCAATTGATAAATCTTTAGATATCAGCAGTATAACAGACACTGCTTCTATTTGTCGTGCTTATTTTGAAATAAATCCTAATGTTTTTATATTAGATTCTTCTTGTAACAAAATCTCTTATACTGATATTCTTGATAAAATTTCAGATACTCCAAATGAGAAACAAAAGCGTAATACACTAATTACTTTAGATAAATTAAATGACAACCTTAAGCTTGTTAATATGTCTAAAGTCTACCAAGTTTTTCCAAAACCACTTAACTTATCTGAAATATATTCTACAATAAATTTAATGAAAGATAAACAAAATACTAAATATTTAAGTCAAGAAGAAATCTATTCTTTATTTTTGAACTTGAACTTAAGCTTAAATTCAAAAGGTACTCATTATTTAGTTTGTGCTGTTTTGCAATGGTATTATAATCCTATTTCTATTCGTTCACTTGATAATATATTTAATTTTATAGCAAGCCAATATGATGTTAGCAAAATGAGTGTGAGATCTGCTGTGCGTAGAACTATTAATTCAATACCTCTATCTAATCTTGATCACATTAAAGACCCTTTTCTAAAAAAATTAACAAACTCAGAACTGCTCACTCCTAAGACTTTTTTAAACATTATAACCAAATATTTTAGAGAAAAGAAAAAATAGAAGAAGTTTTTTTATTTAAGTTTACTTCTTCTATTTTTTTAAGTATTGTTTTATAAATTTTTTATTTGCTATTGTTAACTGTTCTTTTTTATAAATCAAATTTATTTTTACTTTTGGAAGTTCTATTGGAACTTTTACTTCGTATATTTCTCTTTTTTCTAGCTCTTTTTCCACAGCTTCCTTCATTACATATCCTATTCCAAGGTTTCTTTTTACTGCTTCTACTCTTAGTTCTGTTATGTCACATTCTATATTTGCTTTTATATTTATTTTATACTGTGCTAGTATTTCAAAAAGTTCTTTTGTTGTAATTGTATTTTCAAAGTTTAGCACATATTTTAACTTATTTAGCTCTTCAACTTCATGTACTTCAATTGGTTCTTTTGCAATAAATATATTATTTATCTCTTTTAATTCTTCTATTACTAATTTACCATTTTTATTTTCAACTGGAACTGTATCTATTATAAAATCTAACTCGTGATTTTCTAGTTTTCCTAGCATTTCATTTGTGTTTAATCCACTGATTAGTTTTATCTTTAAATTTGGATAATCTTTTTTTGCTTTTTCTATATAATTCATCAGATAATATGTTACAAGATGTGATTGGCATCCTACCGTAATTTCGCCTTCTTCTAAGCCATTTTTTTGTTTTATCATATTCTCAGCTAAATCAAATGAGGCAAGTCCTTGGTTTACAAATTCAAATAGTTCTATTCCCTCTTCTGTTAGTTTCACTCCGTCTTTTTCCCTGTAAAATAACTTTGTATCTAATGCTTTTTCTAATTTTGTTATACATGTGCTTATTGCTGGAACTGAGATGTATAGTCTTTCACTTGCTTTTGAATAACTTCCGCCCTAGAGCAACTTCTTTAAATATTCTATATGAATTTAAGTTAATTTGAGACATTTTTATTTCCTTTCATGCTTTCTATTATATCACATTATGTCTATTTTGTAAATCTAAAGTTATGTCTTCTAATACTGTTTTAATATCTTTTCTAATTCTACCTCTGCTTTTTTTACAAAATAATTACTCGTATCTACTGGAATTTTCAATTTATCTAGTTCTTTTTTTAGTTTTTCTATTGTATCAAATTTTTCGTTTTCTTCTATTTCTATTAAATTTGCTCCATTTTCTATGTCTTTTATTGCAAGTTCTATCTCTCCATTTGTGTATTCTTCGTCTTCTTCTTTTATATTCATTATTTCTTTATACCCTAGCGCCTGAATTAAATTCTTTCCTTCTTCTTTTTTCAATATTTCACAATCTATTTTTTCTTGTTTTAATATATTTCCGTTTTCATCTATTTCTTTTTTCTTAAATGTTAATTTGCATGATTTTTTTTCGTTTGGTATTATTTCTTTTATTTCCCTTAATAGTACTGCTTTTTTTAATATATCTCTAACACTTAGATTTTCTAATTTTAAATTCATTGGTATAAAATATGTATCATTTAAAGTAAAACTTCTATTTAGCATAAATTTTCTTTCTTTTAGTATTTCTTTAATTTCTGCTACAGTACATTTCATTTTTACTGTTATTTCATTTCCCATATTTACCTCCATTTTAGTTTATTATAATTATATTCCATTTTAGTTTATTTTTCAAGAGTTCTTATATTTTCTTGACTAATTTATCTTGCTAGTGGTACAATATTTTATATGAAATTTCAAAAAGGATAGGTGAAAAATATTATGTTGAAAATTTATAATACTGATATGCAAACAGGAATAACAAGTGAAATTAATGAATTTAAAAAAGGAGCTTGGATAAATCTTGTTAACCCTTCCGATAATGAAATTTCAAGAGTTTGTCAAGGTATAAATATTCAAGAAGACTTTATTCGTTATTCTTTAGACTTAGAAGAAAAGGCGAGAATTGACCAAGAAGAAGATGATAATACAGTTCTTTTCGTTGTTGATGTTCCTATCATTGAAAAAACTGATGATTCTGTTATTTATACTACTATGCCTATTGGTATGATTGTTGTTAGGGATGACTTTTTTATAACTGTTTCTTTAAGAAAAAATAGAGTTATTGAAGATTTCGAAAAAAAGAGACCTAGAAATTTTGCTACTTATAAAAAAAGTAGATTTATTCTTCAAATTCTTTTTTCTAATTCTTCATTGTTTTTAACTTATTTAAAGCAAATCAGCAAAGAAACAGAAGTTACTGAAGCGACATTAAAAGATTCTATGAAAAATAAAGAACTTTTAAAAATGCTTAATTTAGAAAAAAGTTTAGTTTATTTTACTACTTCTCTAAAATCTAATGAAGTCGTTATGGAAAAAACAATGAAAGGTAAAATTATTAAACTTTACGATGAAGATGAAGATTTACTAGAAGATGCTATAATAGAAAATAAACAGGCTATGGAAATGGGAAAAATTTATAGTGATATTTTAAGTGGAACAATGGATGCTTATGCTTCTTTGATTTCTAATAATTTGAATGTGGTTATGAAGTTTTTGACTTCTATTACCCTTGTTATTGCTGTTCCAACTATGATTTCTAGTTTCTTTGGAATGAATTTAAGCTTGCCTTTCCAAAATAATAGTATGGGATTTTTGATAATTATTGCACTTTCAATAGTTCTCTCACTTTTCGTAGCTTGGCTTTTGAAGAAAAAGGATATGTTTTAGTATAATGTATTAAGTAATGTAACATAAAATACTTAAAACTACAAGGGTTAAATCAAAAATAATATTTTCAAAAATTTGTTTTGTTCGCTTGTATTTTATATAATAATGTTGTATAGTTGTAGACATAGAAAATGAGAATAAGCGGAGTGTGTTGCCACCTTTGACAGCTTAGTGTTTACAAAAATCTCCACAACTTAGTTTGTGAGATTGAATATAGGAGGTGGTTAATATGGTAGAATCAGCATTAATAATTATTACATATCTACTTTTCTACGGATTAGTAGCAATGACTATTATAAATATTGCCTTGTTAATCATCATCTGTTGGTTACTTTATAGGCAATAAAAATAAACCATTCTGCTTTTGACGGAGTGAATGGTTTACCTATTTCTTCGGCAACACACTTGGTGTTACTCATTTTCTATCTTTATTATACAGTCATTTTTATATTTTGTCAAATACTATTGATTAATTTTTCTTCTATGCATTTTTTACTTTATGAAGTTATTTAACCTGCCCTACAACTTTTGCTTTATGATTTATCTATTAAGTCATACCTTTTAAATATGGTAATTATCATACTATATACTAATTTTTTACCTAATAACTCCCTAAATTTTGTTGTTTTACTTTTTCCTTCATTTCTTAAATTTTCTAATTCTTTGCCTAAATTTTCATATTCTTTAAGAATGTCTTGGTAAGTTGTGTTTCTAATTAGCAATCTTTTTTATTATTTTATCTATTTCTTCTTTTTGTTCAGTAGCCAATATTGCTTCACCTTTACTATCTGATGTGATATGATATGTATTCTCATATATCTCAATCCCATAAGTTATAAAGCCTTCTTTTTCTTGACTATTATATCTAATAAAATATGTTGGTAATCCATCACAAGTTTCATCAGAAAATGTTAAGTTATCTATAATATTAAAAATTATATATATTTCTTCTTGATTTAAAATATATTCTTTGGCTGGTGCTACTGAACTTAAACCTGTTTCCTGAATAGAAATCGTAGTAACTTTATTGTTAATTTCATTGTCTTCATTTTCAGCAATATTTATTGTTTTTATAAATTCTATTACTTCTTCTGATTCAGAATCTATCAAGTCATAATTCAAAACTGCTATTTTTTTATTCATATTATAAAATGAAATGTCGTTCCATTTTTTATTTCCATCATAATACCCAATAGTTGCTCGTTCCCCATTATTTAAAGTTATATTCTCTGCTGTTCTTCCTGTACCACAAACACCAAATTGATTATTATAAAAATATAACATTGCATATTGATTTTCATTATTTTTATATAATTTTAAGGCATATTTATAAAAATCATTTTCTTTATTTTTTTGTATTTCTTCGTATTTCCATTCATTTGGAATATTTAACTCTATTTTTATATTATCTACTACTGTAGAATACTTTTGATATTTTTGATTGATATTTTTTTCAAAAATATTTGTAATTGTGTTTAAATCTTCTTCCGTTATATTTGACTGTTTGTCTCCTTTTTGTATTTCTTTACAAGACTCTTTTATATAATACACTTCATTGTTTAAAGTTATTTTGTGAGTATTTATTCCATTACATATTTCTCCATTATATTTTGAATTTAATAATATATTTTCTATAATTCCTATGTCTTTTATATCTGTAACAGTAATTGTTTGTCCTTCATATTCAATTTCAATAATATTAGCTTTTGGTAATTCATATTTCATAAACCAATTTCCCATTTTTACACCAATATTACTTTCATAAGGCTCTTTTGGAGATACTCCAACATAACAAACTACTTTATATCCTAATCCCCAATAAATTACTTTACTTCCATCATTACTAACTATTTTTATACAATACTTTGGCTCATGTCCTGTTCCTACTCTACCACTATCTACATAGTTTGTAATAATTCCTGCAATTATGATTACTCCTAATATTACACCTATGATTATACATATTTTCTTTTTCATAAAATCTCCATTTCTAATTCATAAACCGAATTATTTTTTATTTTCTTCTATTGCTTTTTTACTATTTCTATATAACATACTAAATATTAAGCAAAATAACATGGGTGTAGCTGCATATCCTGCATTGTTTACTTTATGTGTAATACATAAAATTGCTCCAATAATAGTTAATACAAAGAATACTAAATATAATATAAAAAATATTTTCTTTTTTAGTTTTTCTCTTTTTAAATTCATAAGGTTTCTCTCCTTTTTATATTGACAAATAATAGATAGTCAATTTGTTATGATTATATAATAAATGACAGATAATTTCAAATTTATTATCTGCCACACTTATTGTAATTTGT